>NZ_JBITTH010000022.1:0-168337 GCF_044541755.1 Streptomyces sp. NPDC085524 | reverse complement strand
TACCTCGCCGTCACCCGCCAACTCGCCCTCTACATCAACCTCCTCGGCGCCTGGAACCTCCACCTCTTCCCCTGGAACGCCACAGACGACCTCCGGCAGCACCGCACCGAGCTGGAGCTGCCCGCATGACCGAGCTGTCCGGACACACCGAGGCCCTCGTCATCGGCGGAGGGGTCATCGGCACGTCGATCGCGTGCCATCTCGCCGAGGCCGGGGTCGGCACGGTCCTGCTGGAGCGTGGCGCGCTCGGATCGGGAGCCTCCGGAAACACCGCGGGCGTCGTCCGCACGTTCTTCCCCGGCAGCCCCCTCACCAGCCGTCTGGCCGCCCGCAGCATGGAGGCGTACCACTCCTTCCACGAGCGGACCGGGACCGGTCTCGGCCTGGAGCGCTTCGGCTTCCTGGTGCTGTTCACCGAGGAGGAGCAGGTGGAGGCGTTCCGGCGGGAGCAGGCCGCCCAGCAGGCCGCGGGGGTGGACGTCGAGCTCGTGACGCCGTCCGAGGCCGTGCGGCTCAACCCGCTGGTCGACGAGGACCGCATCGTGGCGGCGGCCTGGGCGCCGGAGGCCTACTCCATCGACCCCGGTGCGATCGTGCGCGGCTACGCCGCGGCCGCGCAGCGGGCCGGTGCCGTGCTGCACACGCAAACGCCCGTCATCGGCATCGACCCGGACGGGCGGGTCCACACGCCCGCGGGCAGCATCCGCGCCGACACCGTCATCTGCGCGGCCGGCCCCTGGGCGGGCACGGTCGCCGCCCTGGCGGGCGTGGACCTTCCGGTGATCACGTACCCCGTCGACATGCTCCTCGCCGACCCGCCCGCCGATGCCCCGCGCACCGCGCTGCCGATGACCCTGCATCCGTCCAGCCTGCGGATCAGGACCCTGGGCGACCGCATCCTCGTCGGGATGGGCCGCCCCGGCCCGGGCGAGTCCCGGGAGGCCTGGCTGGGACGGGTGTCGGACCGGCTCGGCACCACCTATCCGGGCCTCGCGGGCCAGGGGCTCGACCTCGGGTGGACCGGGGACCTCGACGTCAGCCCGGACGGGACGGCCTTCATCGGCCGCGCTCCCTCCTACCCCGGCTTCGTCTACGCCGCGGGCTTCTCCGGCCAGGGGCTGTGCCAGGCGCCCGCGGCAGGAGAGATCGTCCGCGACCTCGTACTCGGCAAGCAGCCCTGGACCGACACGGCCGGCCTCACCACCGACCGGTTGTCCGGTGGCACGGCCGATGCTGCGTAGCCAAGAAAAGGAATGACACATGATCGTCTTGGGTTGTAACGGATTCTCCCGCGTCTCGGAATTCTTCGCCGAGAACCTCGGCGCGGTCGGCATCAACAAGCACTACCTCATGGGCCACGATGCGGGGGCCTCGCTGCTGGTCGACGGCGAGCTGGTCGCGGCCGTGGAGGAAGAGCGCCTCAATCGGGACAAGAAGACCACCGACTTCCCGTTCAACTCGGTGAAGTGGTGCCTCGACCAGGCAGGACTGCAGTTCTCGGACATCGACCTCATCGCCGTTCCCTGGGACTGGTCGGCCGGCGTCCAGGAGCAGTTGCTGGCCGACATCATGGCGGCGCCCATGGAGCCCGGGGCGCAGGCGTACGTCGTGGACAGCATGCGCAGGCTGTTCGCCGAGATCGTCAGCCCCGAGGCGATGATCGCGGACTTCGCCGCGCGCACCGGCTTCACCCCGGACCCGGAGAAGGTGGTGTTCGTACCGCACCACCTCGCCCACGCGATGACCGGCTGGTACCTGGCCGGCATGAAGGACTCCGCGTTCCTCGTCAGCGACGGTCGCGCCGAGCGGTTCTCGACGGTGACGGGCGAGATCCGCGAGGGCCGGATCCGGGTGTTCGAAGAGACGGCCATCGGCGCGGAACACTCGATCGGCATCCTGTTCAGCGCGATCACCCGTTTCCTGGGCTTCGTGCCGAACAATGACGAGTACAAGGTCATGGGCCTGGCCGGGTACGCCGAGCCCCCGGTCCCGAACCCGTTCGTCGAGAACCTGGTCGAACTGCGCGAGGACGGGCGGTACACCTTCTCCACGCCGCTGGCCACGGAGGACCCGCACAGCCTCGACCCGCTGTTCGAGGAGTACTTCGGACCCCGGCAGGACACCCTGGAGTACCAGGCCGGGGTGTCCGCGGCGGCGCAGCAGATGCTGGAGGTCGTCACCCGCCACCAGGTCCGCGCGCTCGAGCGGAAGTCGGATCTGAACCGCCTGCTGTTCGAAGGCGGCGTGGCGCTGAACTGCCTGAACAACACCCCGCTGTTCGAGGGGTCGCGGTTCGAGGACATGGACGTCAGCTTCGGTGCCAGCGACACGGGCATCACCATCGGCGCCGCGGTCCAGGCCTGGATCGGCCACCCGGACAGCGCCGGCAAGGTGAAGCCCATCGCCCCGGTCACCCCGTACCTCGGACCGGAGTACGACGAGGCGACGATCGAGCGGACCCTGGCCGAGTTCGGCGACCGCGTGGAGTGGACGCGGCTGAGCGACGACGAGATCGTCGACCAGGTGTCGAAGCTGCTCACCGAGAAGGTCGTCATCGGCTACTACGAGGGCCGGATCGAGCACGGGCCCCGGGCCCTGGGGCACCGCAGCATCCTGGCGAACCCGAGCTTCCAGGACATCAAGGACATCATCAACACCAAGGTCAAGCACCGCGAGCCGTTCCGCCCGTTCGCGCCGCTCGTCCTCGAGTCGGACGCGCCGCGGGTCTTCGACATGGGCCGCAAGACCCGTTCGCCGTACATGACCTTCGTCTTCCCTGTGCGGCCGGAGTTCGTGGACGTGATCCCGGGTGCGGTCCACGTCGACGGCACCTCCCGGGTGCAGACGCTCGACCACGGCGCCACCCCGCGGCTGGCGGCGCTGCTGCAGCGGTTCACCGCCCTGACCGACGTCCCCTGCCTGATCAACACCTCGTTCAACGTGGCCGGCGAGCCGATCGTGTGCACCCCGGCCGACGCGCTGAACTGCTTCCTCGGTACGGAGATCGATTACGTCGTGCTCGGGAACCACCTCGTCAGGAAGACCGCCGCGTCCGCCTGACCCCGCCCGCCCACCCGTCGCCGGGACGTCGTACGCCGACGTCCCGGCGACGGCGTTGATCCCGTACGCCACCACACCCAGGAGCAGCAGGCTTGAACGCACTCAAGGAGCACGCGGAGAACGAGGAGCCCGAACCGGCCCCGGCCGGGCTCGCCGACCAGGGCACGCCCACGACGTTCCTGCTCGTGCGGCACGGGGAGACGGCCCTGACGCCCGAGAAGCGGTTCTCCGGCAGCGGGGGCACCGACCCGGAGCTCTCCGCGGCCGGGCGGCGGCAGGCCGAGGCGACCGCGGCGCTGCTCGCCGCGCGCGGGGACGTGCAGGCGGTCGTGGCCTCGCCGCTGCGGCGCTGCCGGGAGACCGCCGAGGCGGCCGCCGGGCGCCTGGGGCTGGAGGTGCGGGTCGACGAGGAGCTGCGGGAGGCGCACTTCGGCGCCTGGGAGGGGCTGACGTTCGCAGAGGTCCGCGAGCGCCACCCCGAGGAGCTGGCGGCCTGGCTGCGGTCCCCGGCGGCCGTGCCGCCGGGCGGCGAGTCCCTGGACGCGGTGGCCGGGCGGGTGGCGGCGGCGCGGGACGGGCTGCTGGCGCGCCACGCGGGGCAGACCGTACTGGTCGTCTCGCACGTGGTCCCCGTGCGGCAGCTGGTCCGGCTGGCGCTCGGCGCTCCGCCGGAGTCGCTGTTCCGGATGGAGATCGCGGCGGCGTCGGTGTCGACGGTCGCGTACTACGCCACGGGGAACGCCTCCGTGCGGTCGTTCAACGACACGTCGCACCTGCGGTAGCCGCGCGCCGGCACGAAGCGGGAAAGCGCCCCGGCCGCGGGGGCCGGGGCGCTCTTGCGGTCCGGGGACCGGCGTCGCCGACGGTCTCCGGCTCCTGCCGCGCGAAGGAGCCGGGGACCGGGGATGCTCAGTAGTCGATGCGGTCGGTCTTGGCCAGCCACGCGTCGAACGGAGCCGTACGGTTCGGCAGGTCGAGGCGCTCGATCGACATCGGCCAGTCCCCGGAGGCCTTCACCTCGAGCAGGTCGTAGAACTTGCGGTCGTCGAAGCCGGCCACCGCGGCGTCGTCACGGTCGGCGGCGAAGATGATCCGGTCCACGCGCGCCCACAGGGCGGAGGACAGGCACATCGGACACGGCTCGCACGAGGTGACCAGGACGCAGCCCTCGAGGGAGAAGGTGCCCAGCTTCTGGCAGGCGTTGCGGATCGCGGTGACCTCGCCGTGCGCCGTCGGGTCCAGGTTGGAGGTCACCTGGTTGTTCCCGGGAGCAATGATCTCGCCGTCCTTGGCGATCAGGGCGCCGAACGGACCGCCGCCGTTGGCGACGCTCTCGGTGGCCAGGCGGATGGCCTCGTCGAGCCATGCGGTCTCGATGGCCTGGACGCTCGCTTCGGCGGTGTGCGCGGTCATGGTCACTCCTTTGGAGAGGGTGGGGGATTCCCCGGACTGGTGTGCTGCTCTACCCGTGCGGGAATCCGCATCCGGGACGGAGGGGGCTCTGCGGGCGCCGCCCAGCGGTCAGGTCTGCTGGTGACGCCTGCGGAAGATCAGCGCGACGGGGCGCCGACCAGGTGCTCCGGTGCGACCGGGATGTGGGTCGAGCTCAGCCCTGTCGCACTGCGGATGGCTTGGATCAGGCCATGCGACATCGACGCGCCGACCAGACAACGTCACGCTCATGGCCCTCCCCCTTCGTTTCGGCCAGGAAACGGGAGGGACCGGGATCCTGGCTGGCATCGAGTTGCCGCACGGACGCCCCAGGAGCGATGGCGACCCGGACACGACAGACACTTTCCGCCTGCTTCGCGGCAACTCGTCACGAGTAGACAGGCAACCGAGTGGTGTCAGCTAGCGGTCGAAGACATGAAAACTGCCCTGGCTGAGAACCGCTCTTCGTAGACTCCTACGAGACGTTGTTCGCTTGCGATGTCACCCCTGGTTCATGCTCCAGCAATCATGCTTCTCGGCCAGGCCGGAAATGTGGAACCGGACAAGAACCGGCCAGGTCGGGTGGAGGCCGGAAATATCCGCTGCCCCCGGGAGGAAGCGGAACACCCGGCGGGATCGCGCCCGTGACGCCCCGCCCGGAGGCGAGGGCTTCACCATCGCAATTCTCCCCGATGTCCCCGATGTCCGCGGAGGCCGTCGAAACCCGGCCCGGGAGCCGCACATGGGCGGCCCGGGAGCGCCGTGTGAGCGGCCCGGGAGCGCCTCCCCGCGCGCCGGTGCGCGGACGAGCCGGCCACCCGGCGCGAGGCGGGTCCGGCGGTCCCGGTCCGGCGCTGGTCAGAGCCGAGAACCAGCGCACCCCGTCCCCCGAAAACCCACCCCCGGAGCCGCCCCCTGATCCGCTACGCTGTCCCTGGGCTGCTCCCGTGGCAGCCCAGCCCCTTGCCGCGGTGCAAGGCCCCGCCTTCGTAGCTCAGGGGATAGAGCACGGCTCTCCTAAAGCCGGTGTCGCAGGTTCGAATCCTGCCGAGGGCACAGAACGGAGGACCCCCGGCCACTCAGGCCGGGGGTCCTCTGCGTGTGGCCCTGCGTTCAGCTCGCGGGTGTCGGGAGGGTGACCCGGGCCTCGGCGCCGTTCGGCCGGCGGTTGTGGAAGGTGAGGGTCGCGCCGAGGGTGCGGGCCTGGCCCGCGACGATGGTGAGGCCCAGTCCGTGGCCCTTGTTCATGCCCTCCGTACGGAACCGCTGCGGGCCGCAGCTCAGGAGGTAGGGCGGGTAGCCGGGGCCCTCGTCGGTCACGGTCAGCGTCGGGCCGTCCACCGTGAGCGTGACCGGGGCCGCGCCGTGCTTGTGGGCGTTCGCGATCAGGTTGCCCAGGATGCGGTCCAGGCGCCGCCGGTCCGTCTCCACCCGGAGGGAGGTGATCACCTTCAGGCCGGTGTCGGTGCCGGAGGCCCGGATCGTGCGCGCCGCGAGGTCGGCCAGGTCGTACGAGTCCAGCTCCACGCGCTCGCTGCGGGTGTCCAGCCGGGATATCTCCAGCAGGTCCTCCGTCAGCGAGCGCATCGCCTGCACCCGGTCCCGTACGAGTTCGGCGGGGCGGCCCGGCGGCAGGAGTTCGGCGGCCGCGTTCAGGCCCGTCAGCGGGGTGCGCAGTTCGTGCGCCACGTCCGCGGTGAAGCGCTGCTCCGCTTCGAGCTTGTCCTGGAGGGTGGAGGCCATCGTGTCCAGGGCGCGGGAGACGGCCGCCACCTCGTCGCGGGAGCGCCGGGAGTCGTCGACCCGCGCGTCCAGGTCGCCCGCGGTGATCCGGCGGGCCACCTGCGCGGTCTGGTGCAGCCGCCGGGTGATCCGGGTGACGACGAACGCGCCGATGAGGAGGGTGCCGCCGATGGCCAGCCCCGAGGAGCCGAGGATGGCCCGGTCCAGTTCGGCGATGGTGCGCTCACTGCCGGTGAAGTCCACGGAGACGGCTATCGCGGTCTCGCCGTCCGCGGGCGCCGCGGCCCACATGGCGGCCCGGCCGCGGTGTTCGCCGACCGCCGTGCCGCGTTTGCCGCTGACCGCCAGTGCGCGCAGTTCGGGCGGCAGGCCCACGGGGTCGATGCCCTCGCCGCGCGCCATGCGCCCGCCGGTCTCGTACTCCTTGGTGATCCGCTCCAGCTTGCCCAGCGCCTTCTCGCGGGCCGTGGAGACCGTCTGGCGGGTCATGGCGCCGTGCACGAGGCCACCGAGGAGAGCGGCGAGGCCGCAGCACATGAGCGTGATGAAGACCGCGGCCCTCCAGGTGAGGGTCGAGGTCCAGGCGGGCAGGCGGGGGCGCGGGGTCATCGGCTGGGCTCCGGCTCCGACGGGTGGCGGATGATCTGCGGCGTGATCGCTTCGTGCTCGTCTTCGTGCTCGTCTTCGTGCGCTGCTTCGTGCGCGTCTTCGTGATCGTTCCCGTTCGGTTCACCGTAATACGCGTGCCCCGGAAGGCGTGCGGCGGCCTCCGGGGCGGGGCCGGTCGCCGGGGCGCGGCCCCGTCACGCGACCAGGTACGCGTAGAAGATGACGTTGTCGGTGCGGTGGCCGTCCTCGATCTCGCCGCCGCAGGTCAGCAGGCGCAGCTCGGGGCGGTCGGTGGCGCCGTAGACCTTGTCCGTGGGGAAGTCCTTCTTGTTCACCTCCTCGATCTCGCGGATCTTGAACCTGGCCGTCCTGCCGTCCTCGCGCGGCACCTCGACGAGATCGCCGAGCCCGATCTTCGCGACGTCCTTCATCAGCGCCGGTCCGTGCCGGGTGTCGAAGTGCGCCACGAGCACCGAGACGCCCTTCTCGCCCGGGGTGACGCCTTCGGTCCACCAGCCCGGGCTGTCCGCGTCGGTGTCGGCGTTCGGCACGCCGAGCTCGCCGGTGGCCGCGTCCACCTTGAGGCCGACCATCTTCTTCGCGTCCACGCCGGCCGCGTCGATCTTCATCCCGGTCGGCCTGGACGGGGGAAGGGCGGGGGCGCCTGCGGGTGCGGAGGCGGGGGTGGGGGCCGCGGTGCTGCCGACCTCGGGCGCGGGCGCCGGCTTCGCGCCGCCCCCGCAGGCGACGAGGCCGCCGGAGACGGCGACGGCGAGGGCGGCGGCCGCGACGGCGCGGGTCCGGCGGGCGGGGGCGGGGGTGGCGGTGCAGGTCATCACACGACCGACGCTACGAGGGCGATGTATGGGTCATACGTAGGCAATGTAACGATTGCCCGGATACTCCCCGGCAAAGCCATGAAGGCCCCGGCCGGGACCGAAGTCCCAGGTCGGAGGAGTACGGAAGCATGCGAAAGCCCTTCCGGCCGGAAACCGGAAGGGCCTCGCCACCTCGAATCAGCTCAGGCCGCTGGTGCGTTCGCCGATGCGGTCGCCCTGCGGAGTGCCGGCCCGCTTGAGCGCCGCCTTCGTGTGCAGCCCGCCCTTGACCTTGCTCCGCAGCGGCCCCTCGAAGCCGTGGCCCTGCGTGCGCGGCGGCACTCGATCCTGCCCCTGCGCCCTCGCGATGGCTGCCCGGACATCCTGCTTCTGCTCTTTGGTCATCCCGTTGTCAACTCCCTCGGGGGACACAGCATCCAATCGGACTATTGGGATCGTATGCAGACATAAGGATGAACGCACCCGGACCGAGGGCAAAGAATGACGGACCGGCCCGGCATCACGGGCGCGGGGTCACGGGCGCACCATCACGGACGCGGCGGAGCTGGCCGCGGCGGCGTCCCCAGCGAGTGGTGGATCAGCTCCTCCGGGCAGGGCGTCCCGCGCGGCAGCTGGTACTTCGCCGCCACCTGGTACTCCCCCGGCGCCGGGGCCAGCAGCTCCGTCCACACGTCCCCGGCCGCGTCCGGAGCAGCCTTGAAGAGGCACCCGGCCGTGTTCGTGTACTCCTTCGGGAGCGAGCCCCCGCCACCGCCCACGGCCCCGCTGCGGGCCCGCGACGCGAAGCTCTCCTCCGGCGGCGCCACCGGCTTGCCCGCCGCGTCCACCAGCCCCAGCCAGGGCGAGTGCGGGATCCGCACCAGCACCCGGCCGGCCTCCTTCACGTCGATGACCAGCCGGTCCGCGCTCGCCCGCACCACGGTCGCCGGCCCGGCCACCAGGTCGCTCGGCTCGCTCACCTTGAAGAGCTGCCAGTTCGCGTCGCCCCACACCGGCTGGAGGTACGGGAGCCCGCCGCGCACCAGCTTCGCCTCGTCCTCCCCGCCCGAGTCGGGTTTGTCGGCCGGCAGCACCACGTAGTGCACGGCCCAGCGCTCCAGCCAGGCCCGGTAGGAGTCCGCGGTCAGGGTGTCGTCGTAGAAGAGCGGGTTCCGCTCCAGGTCGGCCTGCCGGTTCCAGCCGCGGGCGAGGTTCACGTACGAGGGGAAGGCGGAGGACTCCCGGTGACTGCTGGCCGGGACCACCTCGACCCGGCCGCGCTCGGCGCCCGCCTTCTGGAGCTGGTCGACGAGCGGGGCCAGCTCCCGGTTCCAGGCGGCCACCGGGGTGGTGCGCACCACGTCCATGACGCTGTTGGTGGTGATCCAGACGGTGAGCCCGGCGAAGGCCAGCACCAGCGCGCGCCGGCGCCGCGAGCGCGCGAGCGCGTACGGGAGGGCGGCGAGCAGCACGGCCCCGCCGAACAGCATCACCAGCCGGGTGACGTTCGAACCGACTTGGGAGTCGATCGCCCAGGTCAGGAACACCCCGAAGGCGTAGACGGCCGAGGCGATCCGAACGGTCTTCCACCGCTTCGGTACGAGGAACAGGATCGCGAGCCCGAACACGAAGGGCAGCCACGCCGAGCCGAACTTCATCGGCTGCGTCCCCGAGAAGGGGAACAGCCACGCCGACAGCCCGACCACGGCCACCGGCGCCAGCCCCAGCGCGTACGCACCCGGGCGCCGCCCGCTCAGGAACAGCGCGGCCGCGATCACCCCGAGGAACAGTCCGGCGACGGGACTGGCCGCGGTGGCCAGCCCGGCGAGCGGGGCGGCCACGGCGGCCTTGGCCCAGCGCCGCCGGGACCACTTGCGCGGCCAGCAGAAGACCGCGGCGACCGCGCCGAGCGCGAACATCACGCCGAGCCCGAAGGTGACCCGGCCGGACAGGGCGTTGCACAGCAGCCCGTACACCCCGGCCAGGGCGGGCCACAGCGGCTCGCGCACGGCGCCCCGGCAGCGGGTCAGCACCAGCGCGAGCAGGCCGGCCGAGACGGTGCCCGCGATCATCATCGTGGTCCGGACGCCGAGCATGTGCATGAGGTACGGCGAGACCACGCTGTACGAGACGGGGTGCATGCCCCCGTACCAGGCGAGGTTGTACGCCGAATCGGGGTGCCGGCCGACGAACTCGGCCCAGGCGTCCTGCGCGGCCAGATCGCCGCCGCTGTTGGCGAAGCTGAAGAACCAGGCGACGTGCAGCAGCCCCGCGAGCACGGTGGCCACGACCACCGGATGGCGCCGGGCCCAGCCGGCCACGGGCGGCCCGGAATCGCCGCCGGCCGGCGGCGCGACCACCGCACCCGCCCGCCGGTCCTGCCGCTCAGCGGTGGTCACAGCCGTACTCCCCACACGTGAATGCACCCTCGCGCACGCGCAGGTGCGCACGCCCCCGGCCCGATAGACGGGGTCCGGCGCCCCGGGGTTGCCCGGGGCGCCGGACCCTCGCTCCCGCGGGCGGTCAGCCGACGCGCGTCAGCTTGCTGCCGATGGTCGGCGCGAGGAGGTCGTCCTTCAGTGCCACCGGCACCTTCACCTGGCTGGCGCCCTCGCCCACGGTCAGCACACCCATCTCGGTGCCGGCCTTCGCGGTCTGCGGGATCACGCCGCCGCTCGAGAGCTTCACGTTGACGGTGAGCGAGGCCCAGCCGACCGCCTGCACGTCGGCCGTGGCCACGACCGGCGCCTGGCCGCCGAAGCCGTCGTCCACGTAGCCCACGACCTCGCCCTTCTTGACGACGACCGCGCCGTCGAGGGACTTCTGGGTGGCGATCAGCAGCTGCTTGCTCGCGGCGATGACGGTGTCGATGATCGGCGCCTTGTGCTGGCCGAGGACGGCTCCGACGATCAGCTGGTTGGTGTTGCCGATCTTCTTCTGCGCGGCGAAGAGGAGGTTTCCGCCGGCCTTCGTCGTCGTACCGGTCTTGATGCCGAGCGAGTCGTTGCCCGGGACGAGGCGGTTCCAGTTGTCCCACTTCTTGCCCGACGGGTCGATCCAGCTCGGCTTCCGCGTGATGTCGATCATGGCGTCCATCTCGACGATCTTCAGGCCCAGCTTCACCTGGTCCTCGGCGGTGCTGACCGTGGTCGCGTCCAGACCCGAGGGGTCGGTGTACGTCGTGTTGGTCATGCCGAGGTCCTTGGCGGTGTCGTTCATCTTCTTGACGAACGCCTCCTGGGTGCCGGAGTCCCAGCGCGCGAGCAGCCGCGCGATGTTGTTGGCCGACGGAATCATGAGGGCGGCGATCGCGTCGTACTCCGAGATCTTGTCGCCCTCCTTGACCGTGTTGAGGGTGGACTCGTTGTCGGACTTGTCCTTCTGGCCCTCGCTCTCGGCGATCTTGTCGACGTCGATCATCGCGCCCTTCTCCCCCTTCTTGAAGGGGTGGTCGCGCAGGATGATGTACGCCGTCATCGACTTGGTGACGCTCGCGATCGGCACGGGCTTCTGCTCGCCGGACTGGCCGAGCGTGCCGAGGCCGGCGGCGGCCATGTAGGCCTGGCCCTCGCTGGGCCAGGGCAGCTGCGGGGCCGATCCGTCGAAGGTGAACGAGGACTTCGCGGTCATCACGAGCTTCGGCTGGGGCAGGGGGCGCACCAGCTGGACGACGGCGAGGATGATCGCCAGCAGCAGGACGATCGGCGTGTAGATCTTGAGCCGCCGGACCGCCGTGCGCATCGGGCTCGGCGGCGGGGGCGGGTTGTTGGTGAGGTCCGCGAGCAGGTCGAGCGGCGGCCTGGGCGGCAGCGGCTGCTGCGTGGTCCGCTCGCTGTGGTCCGCCGGGGGCCTCGGGGCGATGGCGGGCGCGGCGGCCGACGCGGCGGCCGCCTTCGGCTGCTGCTGCCCGGCTTCGGCGTCATCGGTGCGCAGCGGTACGAAGGTGCTGTCCTTCGGCGCGGCGCCGCCCGGCCGGTCGCCTGCGGCGGGCACGGCGGAACCGGGCCGTGCACCAGCGGCGGGCCCGGCGGAACCGGGCTTCGGCACGCGGAACACCGCGGTGCGCTCGCTGTCTGCGGGCTCGCCCGCGGCGGGCTTCGCGGGGGCGGGAGCCGACTTGCCTGCGGCGGGCTTCGCGGGGGCGGGGGCAGATCCGGAACCCGGCTTCACGGCACGGAACACCGCGGTGCGCTCGCTGTCGGCGGGCTCGTCCGCGGCGGGCTTCCCGGCAGCAGGGGCCGCACTCGAGGCGGGCTTGCCCGCATCGGCAGCAGCCCCCGCACCCGACTTCGCCGAGTCGGCAACGGCCCCGGCCGAGGCAGAACCGGAACCCCGCTCGAACGCACGGAACACCGCAGTGCGCTCACTGTCGGCGGGCTCGTCCGCGGCGGGCTTCCCGGCAGCAGGGGCCGCACCGGAGGCGGGCTTGCCCGCGCCGGCGGCAGCCCCCGGCCCGGACTTCACTGCGTCGGCAACGGCCCCACCAGTGGCAGAACCGGACCCCGGCTTCACCGCACGGAACACCGCAGTGCGCTCGCTGTCGGCGGACCCGCCCGCGGGGGACGCGGGCTTGCCCGCATCGGCAGCAGCCCCCGCACCCGACTTCGCCGAGTCGGCAACACCCGAGGCGGGACCGGAACCGGAACCGGAGTCCTGCTTCACGGCGCGGAACACCGCGGTGCGCTCGCTGTCGGCGGGCTTCGCGGCCTCAGCCCCGGCACCGCCCGCGCCCGGAGCGGAATCCGAGTTCCCGGCAGCAGGAGCCGGCTTCGCGGCGTCGGCCGCCGCCCCGTCCGGGGCGGAACCGGAACCCGGCTTGCCCGCCTCGGCGGCAGGAGCCGGCTTCGCGGCATCGGCCGCGGGCTTGCCCGCATCGGATGCCGCGGCGGCCGAAGCCCCGCCCTCCGCCGGAGCCGAGCCCGGCTCACCGGCAGCCCCGGCCGCATCGGCATCGGCATCCGCGTCGGCACCGGCATCCGCATCCGGCCCGGAGGACTCCGCCTCGGCCGAGGCGACCCACGCCGCCACCGCTTCCCGCAGCAGATCCGGTCCGGCCGGCTCGCCGCCGGAACCGGCGTCACCGGAGTCGGCGTCCACCTTGGCAGGGGCGCCCGACCCGCCCTCAGGCTCCCTCGGCCGGAACACCGACAGCCTCGGGTCCCGCTCGGAGGACTCCACCGCCCCCGGCGTTCCTTCATCTACCGACTTGTCGGGGGACTCGCCCGCCACCGTTCCTCCTCCATCGACGCCACGACCGGTTGTCCGAATGTCTAACAGTGTCCCGTCTCGGGGGCATCGCCCCCGTGCTAGACGAGAACGACATAGCTGCGGGTTCCCCCACAAAGCAGGCAGGCGCTCTCGACAGATGAATGTGAGAGGCGTCACCCTGTCACTCATCCACGCGGGGAGGCATGGATGGGCAGGAGCCGCAGAACAATTCCGGAGGAGCTTCTGCTGCTCGCCTTGGACCCGACCACGGGCACCACGGCGCAGCCGCAGTCGCTCGACCTCGGCCTGGCCGGGGCACAGCTAGTGGAGCTGGCTCTGGCAGGACGGATAGCCCCTGACGGGGATCGTATCGCCGTGGTGATGCCACGGCCGACAGGAGATCCGACTCTGGACTCCGCACTGGAACTGCTGCGCAGGCGCGGCAGCCCGGTACGGGCCGTCCACTGGATCGGCGGACCCCGCCTGGGGCTCCGCCAGATTTACCTCGCTCACCTCGAGCGCTGCGGCATGGTGCATGCCGTCGCGGGGCAGATGTGCGGGGTGTTGCCGACGACTCGCTACCAGGCGACCGACACGGCCATCAGCCGGGAGATCCGTACCCGGCTCGACACGGCGATCCGCACCGGCGTACCGCCGGACCCGCGGACCGCGGCGCTCGCCGCACTGGCCCACGCGGTCGGACTCGGCAAGCACCTGTACCCCGGCAACGAGGGGCGGTCGTCCAGGTCCCGGCTGCGGGACCTGATCCGGCACGACCCGATGGGCGGTCTCGTGGCGCACGCCGTCATGGACGTCCAGAACGGCGTGGCCGCACAGCCGCGCCGCGACCGCGCACCGGCCCAGCCGGCCGCCCGGGCCACGGCGAGCGGTGTTCCGCTGCAGCCGCGCCGGACGGGTGCGATGGCCCGCGCGGCCGCGCACTGATCGAGTTCGACCCGTTCCACCTGCTCCAACGCAATGCCACCAGCGCGCGGGGTGGCGGTACCGGTTCGCCGGTTCCGCCGCCCCGCGCGTCTGCTTTCCCCTGTTTTCCCTGCCGTTCCCCAGCGGCACCGCACGCTTCGGTGGCAGTCTGCTCAACATCAGGCACGCAGAGAGACAGCTGCTGCACGGCAGAAGAAGACAGAAGAAGGCGGAGGTGCCGTTCACGTGGCGTCCAATGTCAATCCCACCGTCCGACGCCGCCGACTGGGCATGGAGTTGCGCAAGCTCCGCGAGGACAAGGGCATGACGGCCGAACAGGTCGCCGAGCGCTTGCTGGTATCCCAGTCGAAGATCAGCCGGCTGGAGAACGGCCGCCGTTCCATCAGCCAGCGCGACGTCCGCGACCTCTGCGACGTGTACGAGGTGGAGGACCGCCGGCTCGTCGACTCCCTCATGCAGATGGCGAAGGACTCCCGCCAGCAGGGCTGGTGGCACGCCTTCGGCGACATCCCGTACAGCGTCTACATCGGGCTGGAAACGGACGCCGCCAGCTTGCGCACCTACGAGCCCCAGATGGTTCCGGGGCTGCTCCAGACCCCGGAGTACGCCCAGGCCCTCATCCGCGGCGCGCTGCCCGAGACCGCGCAGCTCGACGTGGAGAAGCGCGTCCAGGTCCGGATGCACCGCCAGAAGCGGCTCTCCGAGACCGACAACAACAACCCGGACGTGGGACCGCTGCGCCTGTGGGCCGTCATCGACGAGGCGGCGCTGCGCCGGCACGTGGGGGACGCGCAGCTGATGATCCGGCAGCTCGAGTACTTGATAGAGCAGTCCGAGCAGCCCTACATCACGGTGCAGGTGATGCCCTTCTCGATGGGCGCGCACCCGGGCATGAACGGCCAGTACGCGATTCTGGAATTCCCGGACGCCTCGGACTCGACGGTGGTCTACATCGAAGGCGTCACGAGCGATTTGTACCTGGAGAAGGCCAACGACGTTCAGAAGTACAGCGTGATGTACGAGCACCTGCGCGCCCAGGCGCTCAACGTCGAGCAGACGCGGCAGTTCATCGGCGAGATCATCGACCACTATGCGGGCAAGGGGAAGTAAAAGGGCCGGAAAGGGGGCAGGTCGCGGGGAGGGCCCGTACGGTACACCGTCACTCCCCGGCCACAGAAGGCCTGAATGGAATATGCCACCCGGTCGGGTGAACGTCCCCTTCACCCATCGGAAGGTGCGGGTAGCGTCGATCACGTCGGCCGGGAAGCACGAATTCGGCCGACGCCCCCACCGGCACTACTCGCTGAACCGGAGAGAAACATGGCTATTCGTCAGGGCGGCACCGAAAACTGGGTCAAGTCCTCCTACTCCGGCGGAAACGGCGCCTGCGTCGAGGTCAAATCCCCCGCCGTGGAAGCCATCGCCGTCCGTGACTCGAAGGTGCAGGACGGCCCGTCCCTCACCTTCGCGCCCGGCTCCTGGACCTCGTTCGTCGCCGACGTCACCGAGGGCCGGATGGGCCGCCTCGCCTGAACGTCACGGCATGCGTCCCAACCGCCTCGCATCGACTGACAGCAACACCTGCACCGCCAGCACCGCCAGCACCGCCAGCACCACCCAGTGGAGCCCTCTCGACCGGCACGCCGTCCTGGCCGAGGGGGCTCGGCCATGCCCGGCCACCCGAGCCGGCCGGGCCGGCTCGGCCTACCTCAGCTGGTCGACGTACCGGTCGGTCCCCGGCACCGTCGGGATGAACGGCGCCACCAGCTCCACCCGCCCCAGCCCCGACCCCGCGACCTCCGCGTCCAGCCCCTGGAAGCGGTCCCAGCAGGTCCGCGGGTCGGCCTCGAGGAACCAGAGCAGCGTCAGGCGGGTGTCGACCCCCTCCACCTGCTTGACGTAGGTCATCCGGTCGCCGGGCAGCGGTGTCGGCCGGAAGACCGTCACCATCGCGGCCGGTGAGCCGTGCAGCCGCTTCGGCAGCGCGCTCGACCGCAGCCACTCCAGCAGTTCCGCCCGCTGCTCCGGACCTTCGGCGTCGACGACCTGGACCACGAGCCCGGCGTACGGGTGGTCCATGGCGTGGAAGTCGCGGGGGCCGGCGGCGCCGTCGCGGTAGACGGTGGCCTGGTGGTCCTGGAAGGACGTGAAGACGTGCGTCCGGTCCTGGTAGACGCGGCCGTCGCGGTTGAGCCGCTTGTTGATGCCGACGGTCCACTTCATGTGCTCGTCGTAGCGGCCCTCGGTGACCCAGTACGTCGAGATGTAGCAGCCCGCCGTGACGGGCTGGGCGACGGCCGACTTCTCCGGGTAGCGCAGCTCCTGCAGGTCGCGGGTGGCCACCCAGCGGCGGCCGGCGTACATCCAGGGCATGGCCATGGCGCCGGCGTAGTAGTGGTCGTCCTCGTACCAGCGGTTGTACGCGAACTCGTGGCCCGGGTGCGGTTCCACCATGGTGATCAGAGCGTGGCCGGGGTGGACGCCGTAGGGGCCGACGGCCGCGAGACCGGCGTAGTCCTCGACGCGGGTGTCCTGTTGCCTGTCTGTCGTCATGCCACCGGTCTAGCTGATGAGACGTCAGATCGGGAGGGGTCGGACGGGGCGACCCCAGCCCGTTCGCCATGCGATACATAGATGCCGTATGCAAGCTTCTCTGGCTACGATGCGCGCACCCGACTCCCGAGGAGCCACCGTGCCTGCCGCCGCTGCCACTTCCGCCGTCGCACCGCCCTCGTTCGCCGCCCGCGCCACCTCGGTGGAGGGCTCCCCCGTACGCGAGATCCTCGCGCTCACCGAACGCCCCGGGGTGATCTCCTTCGCCGGCGGCCTGCCCGCACCCGAGCTCTTCGACACCGAGGGGCTGCGGGCCGCCTACGACACCGCGTTCGCGACATCGGCGCGGCGCGCGCTCCAGTACTCCACCACCGAGGGCGCCCCGGAGCTCCGCGAGGCCGTCGCCGTCCGGGCCACCGCGCGCGGACTGGCCACCGGCGCGGACGACGTCCTGGTCACCTCGGGCTCCCAGCAGGCCCTCGCCCTCATCACCGGCGCCCTGGTCGAGCCGGGGGACGTGGTGCTGGTCGAGAACCCCACGTACCTGGCGGCGCTGCAGTGCTTCGGGCTGGCCGGGGCGCGGGTCGTGCCCGTGCCGTGCGACGGGGAGGGGATCATCCCGGACGCCCTCGCCGATCTCGTCGTACGGGAGCGCCCGAAGCTGCTCTACACCATCCCCACCTTCCAGAACCCGACCGGCCGCACCCTGCCGGCAGCCCGCCGGGCGGCGGTCGCGGAGACCGCGGCGCGGCTCGGGCTGTGGCTGGTGGAGGACGACCCGTACGGAGACCTGCGCTACGAGGGCACGGACGTCCCCTGGCTCGCCGCGCACCCGGGGGCCGAGGACCGCACGGCGCTGCTCGGCAGCTTCTCGAAGATCATGGCGCCGGGGCTGCGGCTGGGCTGGCTGCGCGCCCCGGCGGCGCTGCGCCGGGCCGCGGTGGTCGCGAAGCAGGCGGCGGACCTGCACACCTCGACGGTGGACCAGCTGGCCGCCGCCCACTACCTCGCCGCGTCCGACCTGGACGCCCACGTCGCCGGGGTCCGCGCGGCGTACCGGTCCCGCCGCGACGCCCTGCTGGCGGCCCTGGGCCGCACGCTCCCGGCGGACTGCGAGTGGAACCGGCCCGAGGGCGGCATGTTCGTCTGGGCCCGCCTCCCCGCGGGCCACGACGCGACGGCCCTGCTCAGGGCAGCCCTCCCGCACGACGTGGCCTTCGTCCCCGGAGCCCCCTTCTTCACGGGCACCCCGGACCCCCGCACCCTGCGGCTCTCCTTCACGACGCACACCCCGGAGGAGATCGCCGAGGGCGTCTCCCGCCTGGGCGCGGCGCTCGCGGACTACCGGCGGACGGCCGACGACAGGCCCTAGCCTAGGGGGTGTCCGGCGGCCTGGCACCGCGGCTTAGTGCTGGAGCGCGACCTTCAGCAGCACGATGAGCATCCCGAGCAACAGGTTGACCGCGCCCGCGACCGCCATCAGCCCGCGCGTGGCTCCGGCGCGGCTGGCGGCCACGACCGACCAGCCCACTTGGCCCGCCAGGGCCACGAAGAGGGCCAGCCAGGCCATCCCCCTCGCTCCCAGCCCGAACAGCGGGCTGACGGCCGCGGCCAGGGCCGGCGGGACGGCCGCCTCGATGATCGGGCGTTCCTCCCTGGCCATGCTGCGGATCGCGCGCCAGCTCAGGTGGCGCACGATGCGGGCCCCGAAGAGGCGCGCGAAGACGTGTGCGGCCCAGAACACCACGCCCGTGCAGAGCAGCAGCACGACGAGGTGCAGCCGCGGGAACGTGCCGGGTATCCCGGCGCCGACCACCACGGAGGCGGCGAGCAGCGAACCGTAGACGGCGCCGGAGTAGTCGCCGCGCGGCGCGCCCGCCTCGTCGGGGCGGGCGGAGGGCTCGGTGGCACGGCCGCGGCCGTCGTGATCGGGCACTTCGGCGATCTCCGTTCCGCGGGGCAGCAGGGACACCGGCTAGGCCTCATTGTGGGCGCCCCCGGAGGTTCGGGCACCCCGAGCGGCCTGCTGCGGCCGAGTGGCGGGCCCTGCGGGGCTTTCCCCCACCCCGCCCCTTCCCGAAACCGGGGCTCCGCCCGGACCCGCGCCTCAAACGCCGGCGAGGCTGGATTTTCCAGCCTGTCCGGCGTTTGAGGACCGGGTCCGGGCGGAGCCCGGGGAACGGAGGAAGGGCGGGTAGGGGACCCAGCCCCGCGCAGCGGCACCCGGCTCCGCACCTCTTCACATCGCCGCACCACCCCCGTACCCTGACGCACCGTCAGATCACCACCCTGCCCGCCCCAGGAGGCACGGCATGCTGCTGCAAGGGAAGACCGTCATCGTCTCCGGCGTCGGGGCCGGGCTCGGGCACCAGGTGGCCGCCGCCGTGGTGCGGGACGGGGGCAACGCCGTGCTCGGGGCGCGGACCGAGGCGAACCTCGCGAAGTCCGCCGCCGAGATCGACCCCGACGGCGTGCACACCGCCTACCGGACCACCGACATCTCCGACGAGGCGCAGTGCGAGGCCCTGGTCGCGCTCGCGCAGGAGCGGTTCGGCGGGGTCGACGCCGTCGTGCACGTCGCCGCGTGGGACTCGTACTTCGGCGGGATCGAGGACGCCGACTTCGGGACCTGGCAGCAGATCATCGACGTGAACCTGCTCGGGACCCTGCGCATGACCCGCGCCTGCCTGCCCGCCCTCAAGGAGCGCGGCGGGTCCGTGGTCATCATCGGCACGCAGTCCGCCGTCGCCGCGCCCAACGAGGTGCAGCAGGCCGCCTACGCCGCCTCCAAGGGGGCCCTGACCTCGGCCATGTACTCCATGGCCCGCGAGCTCGGCCCGCACCGGATCCGCGTCAACACCGTGCTGCCCGGCTGGATGTGGGGACCGCCCGTGCAGGCCTTCGTCACCTTCAGCGCCCACACCGAGGGCGTGCCCGAGGCCGAGGTGCACAAGCGGCTGACCGACCGCATGGCGCTGCCCGACCTCGCCACCGACGGGGACGTCGCCGACGCCGCCGCCTTCCTCGCCTCCGACCGGGCACGGGCGATAACCGGCCAGTCGCTGCTGGTCAATGCCGGTGAGCTGATGCGATGACGCCCTCTGCCCGCGCCGATACGGATCGTATGCTCACCGCATGACCACTCCGAGTGACGCTCCGACCGGCAACGCGATGCGCCGTGCGCTCCGTCGGGCACGCGACGGCGTCGCGCTCGACGCGACCGAGGCGGCCGTACTCCTCCAGGCGCGCGGCGAGGCCCTCAAGGACCTCGCCGCCTCAGCCGCACGCGTAAGGGACGCCGGGCTCGCCGCCGCCGGGCGGCCCGGTGTCATCACGTACTCCCGCAAGGTCTTCATCCCGCTGACCCGCCTGTGCCGCGACAAGTGCCACTACTGCACCTTCGTGACCGTGCCCGGCAAGCTCCGCAAGGCCGGGCACGGGATGTACCTCTCCCCCGACGAGGTCCTCGACATCGCCCGCAAGGGCGCGGCGATGGGCTGCAAGGAAGCGCTCTTCACCCTCGGCGACCGCCCCGAGGACCGCTGGCCCGAGGCCCGCGAGTGGCTCGACGCGCACGGCTACGACGACACGCTCGCCTACGTGCGCGCCATGGCGATCCGCGTCCTGGAGGAGACCGGGCTGCTCCCGCACCTCAACCCGGGCGTCCTGTCCTGGTCGGACCTCCAGCGGCTGAAGCCCGTCGCGCCCTCCATGGGCATGATGCTGGAGACCACCGCGACGCGCCTGTGGTCCGAGCCCGGCGGCCCCCACCACGGCTCCCCCGACAAGGACCCGGCCGTCCGGCTGCGGGTGCTGGAGGACGCGGGCCGCTCCAACGTCCCCTTCACCACCGGCGTCCTGATCGGGATCGGGGAGTCGTACGAGGAGAGGGCCGACGCCTTCTTCGAGCTGCGCCGGATCCAGCGCAGCTACCACGGCATCCAGGAGGTCATCGTCCAGAACTTCCGCGCCAAGCCGGACACCGCCATGCGCGGCATGCCGGACGCGGAACTGGAGGAGCTGGCCGCCGCGATCGCCGTCGCCCGGCACATCCTGGGCCCGAGCGCCCGCATCCAGGCCCCGCCGAACCTGGTGGACGCCGAGTACGCCCTGCTCATCGGCGCCGGCATCGACGACTGGGGCGGGGTCTCCCCGCTGACCCCCGACCACGTGAACCCCGAGCGCCCCTGGCCGCACATCGAGGAGCTGGCCGAGCGCACCGCGGACGCCGGTTTCGAGCTGCGCGAACGCCTCACCATCTACCCGGAGTTCCTGCAGCGCGGCGAGCCCTGGCTGGACCCCCGGCTGCTGCCGCACGTGCGCGCGCTCGCCGACGCGGAGACGGGCCTGGCGGACGAATCGGCGACGGTCGAGGGCCACCCCTGGCAGGAGCCGGACGAGGGCTTCACCGCCTACGGCCGTACCGATCTGCACGCCACCATCGACACCGAGGGCCGCACCGGCGACCGCCGCGACGACTTCGACGAGGTGTACGGCGACTGGGAGGCGCTGCGGGAGATCGCGGCCCCCGGAATGGTGCCCGAACGCATCGACACGGACGTACGGGCCGCGCTCGCGCAGGCCGCGGACGATCCGACGCGGCTCACCGACGCTCAGGCCCTGGCGCTGCTCCACGCGGACGGGCCGGCGCTGGACGCGCTGTGCCGGGTCGCGGACGACCTGCGCAAGTCGGTGGTGGGCGACGAGGTCACCTACGTCGTCACGCGGAACATCAACTTCACCAACGTCTGCTACACCGGCTGCCGTTTCTGCGCCTTCGCGCAGCGCCGTACGGACGCGGACGCGTACACGCTCTCCCTGGAGCAGGTCGCCGACCGCGCGGCCCAGGCATGGGACGTGGGCGCGGTCGAGGTGTGCATGCAGGGCGGCATCCACCCGGACCTGCCCGGGACCGCGTACTTCGACATCGCGCGCGCGGTGAAGCAGCGGGTCCCGGGCATGCACGTGCACGCCTTCTCGCCGATGGAGGTCGTCAACGGGGCCACCCGCACGGGGATGTCCGTACGGGACTGGCTGACGGCCGCCAAGGAGGCAGGTCTGGACTCCATCCCGGGCACGGCGGCGGAGATCCTGGACGACGAGGTCCGCTGGGTGCTCACCAAGGGCAAGCTGCCGACGGCGGACTGGATCGACGTGGTCACCACCGCGCACGAGCTGGGCATCCGCTCGTCCTCCACGATGATGTACGGGCACGTGGACCAGCCGCGGCACTGGCTCGGCCACTTCCGCACGCTCGCCCGGATCCAGGAACGGACGGGCGGCTTCACGGAGTTCGTCACCCTCCCCTTCATCCACACCAACGCGCCGGTGTACCTGGCGGGGATCGCCCGACCCGGCCCGACGGTGCGCGACAACCGGGCGGTGACGGCGATGGCCCGGATCCTGCTCCACCCGCACATCCCGAACATCCAGACCAGCTGGGTGAAGCTGGGCGCGGAGGGCGCGGCGGAGATGCTGCGGTCCGGGGCGAACGACCTGGGCGGGACCCTGATGGAGGAGACCATCTCCCGCATGGCGGGGTCGAGTTACGGGTCGTACAAATCCGTGCAGGACCTGATCGCGGTCGCGGAGGCGGCGGGCCGGCCCGCGAAGGCCCGCACGACGCTGTACGGGGAGGTCCCGCAGGAGCGGCAGGAGGCGGCGCGCGCCTCGGACGGACACCTGCCGGAGCTGCTGCCGGTGCTGGACTGACCCCGTCGTACGGGGAGGGCCCGGCCGGGCCCTCCCCGTACGACCCGCCGGATCAGCCGGATCAGCCGACGAGCAGGTCCCTCTTGAGCTGCTTCAGCTCGCGGGCGTCGATGCCCAAGCCGTCCTTCAGGTAGCGGTCGAAGGAGCCGTACTGCGCCTTGACCTCGTCGTAGCCGGAGTTCAGGTACTCGGGGCGGACGTCGAGCATCGGCTTGTAGACGGCGGCCTGCGGGGCCGGGAGGCGGGAGAGGATCGCGTCGTTGGCGGCCTTGCGGTAGTCGTTGCTGGCCAGGTAGTCGGCCATCACGGTCTCGCCGGGGACGCCGAGCGCGGTCAGCAGGGCGGCGTTCGCCCAGCCGGTGCGGTCCTTGCCGGCGGTGCAGTGGAACAGGACGGTACGGGCGTCGTCGTCGCCGATGCCCTCGAACACCTGCGTGTAGGCCTTCTTGCCGCCCTCGCCGCTGACCATGGCCTTCTCGGCGTCGACCATGGCCTTGACGGCCTCGTCGGGGGTCCTGGGCATGGTCTGGAACGAGCCGGAGCCCGCGAAGACGTCGGCGACGACATAGGTGGCGCCGGCCGGGACCTTGTCGGCGTCCTTGGTGCGCTCGTCCTGCATGCGCAGGTCGAAGACGGTCTTGACGCGCAGGCGCTGGAGCTTGGCCAGGTCGTTCGCGGTCAGCTTGTTCAGGGCGTCGGAGCGGTAGACCTCGCCCATCTTGACCCACTGGCCGGTGGTGGTGCGGTAGCCGCCGGCGTCGCGGAAGTTGACGGCGCCTTCCAGCTTCACGAGGCGGTCGGCGAGGCGCAGGCCCTCGCCGCGCTCGGGGTCGAAGTCGAACCACTGGCGGTCGGCGGCGGGCAGCCCGGTGACGACGGCCTCGCCCTTCGCGCCGCCCTTGGCGACGACCTTGCCGTTCGCCTTGATCTGGACGCGCCGGGTGCCGGCGGCACTCCACCTGACGGTGTACGAACCGTCGGCTCCGGCGGTGACGGACGCCTCGGTGAACGGGATGGAGGACCGGTCGTCGTTGTTGTGGTGGCCGGACCAGGGGAGGTCCCAGCCGGAGGCGGAGGCGGCGGGGGCCGCGACCATGGAGGCGGTGAGGGCGGAGGCGACGACGGTCGCGGCGAGGAGGGCCTTCTTCATGCCGCCGAGACTCGGCGGCTGCGGGAAACCTCCGATGAACGAGACATGGCCGGGACCGGCCCAGTCCAAGGCAAGTGGCAAAACGTGCCATCGGCCAGCGGGTCGGCCGGAAGTATTCGCTTTCCGGCCGTTCTCCCTGCACTTCCGCGCCGCTTGGCACACTCGTTCCGGATTCGATCGGACGTGTCCACTACAGTGCGGGTTCGCATGCGCGGCGGGTGGCTCCTGAGCCGGGGGTGGATGAAGTGATCGGTACGACCAACACGACGAACGACGACCCCGGCCCCAACCCGCCCGGCGCCACCCCGGCGGCCGCGACACCACCCGGCGGTACGCCCCTGCCCGGGGTCCCCGCGGGTGCCACCCACCCCGCGGCACCGACCCCGCCCGGCGGCACGCCCCCCGGCGCCGCCCCCGCACCCCTGGCCCACCTCGCGGCCGCGACCCCGCCCGGCGGCACGCCCCTCGGCGCGGGCGTCACGTCGAGCGGGAGCACCCCGCCGGGGGGCACCCCCGCGGCCACGCCCCGGGCGGGCACGACCCCGCCCGGCGGCACCCCCGCAGCCGGCGGCCCCGCGGCAGCCACCGGTGGGGCGGCGCGGCCTGCCCCGCGCGTCACCGCCACCGCCACCGGGCTCTGGGGCCGGGCCGAGCAGCAGGACTTCCGCAGCCGGGTCCGCGGCACGCTCCTCGGGGCCGCCATCGGCGACGCCCTCGGCGCGCC
The DNA here is from genome assembly GCF_044541755.1 of Streptomyces sp. NPDC085524. NCBI lineage: Bacteria > Bacillati > Actinomycetota > Actinomycetes > Kitasatosporales > Streptomycetaceae > Streptomyces > Streptomyces sp. NPDC085524. The sequence continues at coordinate 144,384 of NZ_JBITTH010000022.1, read as the reverse complement.
CCTGGCCTCGCTCTCCCTCGACGCCATCCGCGAGGAACACGGCCCGCACGGCCTGGCCGAGCCCGCCCCCGCGCACGGCCGCCGCGGCGCCGTCACCGCCGCCACCCAGCTCACGCTCTTCACCGTGGACGGCCTCGTACGGGCCCACGTACGCCGCGACACCGGCGCCTGGCACCCGCCCACCGACGTCCACCGCGCGCACCGCCGCTGGTGGGCGACCCAGAACGAATGGGGCCCCGACGAGCGCCGCACGGACAACGGCTGGCTCGCGCAGCAGGAGTGGCTCTACGTACGCCGCGACCCGGACCGCGACTCCCTCAGCGGCTTCGCCGACGAGACCCTCGGCACCCTCGACCGCCCGAAGAACCCCACCGCCCAGGGCGCCGGCGCCGCCGCCCGCTCGACCCCGTTCGGGCTGCTCGTCGGCTGGGAACCCGCCCTCGTCCTCCAGCTCAGCGTCGAATGCGCCGCGCAGAGCCACGGCCACCCCACCGCGTACCTCTCCGCGGGCGCCTTCGCCGTCATCGTGCACGGCCTGACCCGGGGCGACTCCCTCGACTCCGCCGTCCAGCGGGCCCTCGGCCTGCTCGGGGCCCGCCCCGGGCACCAGCCCGTCACCGACGCCCTCCAGCGCGCCCTGTCCGCCGTCACCCGCGGCGCACCCGGCCCCGGCAGCGCCGAGGCGCTCTCCCCCGGCGACGGCCGCTCCGCCGACGAGGTGCTCGCCATCGCGGTGTACTGCGCCCTGGTCGCCGAGGACATTCCGAAGGGCCTGCGCCTCGCCGTCAACCACGGCGGCGACTCCCCCGCCACCGGCGCCCTGACCGGGGCCCTGCTCGGCGCCCAGCACGGCGAAACCGCCCTTCCGGCCGCCTGGCTGGCCGGGCTCGAAGGCCGTGCCACCGTCCTGGAGCTCGCCGACGACTTCGCGCTGGAGATGACCCAGGGCCCGAGCCTGCACGGCCCCGCCGCCGTCGGCCAGGGCTGGCTGGCCCGCTACCCCGCACACGCGAACTGACGGCCCGGCGACCTGACCCTCCTGGGACCTGACGCCCCCTCAACATTCGTGCGCCCGCACCGTACCGTTGCGTCGATTCCCACGTCTCGGAGGTGCCAGCACATGCGGATCGCCACGACCGTCTTCCTGACCGACCGCACCGTCTCGCCCGTCCGCCTCGCCCGCGCCCTCGAAGAGCGCGGCTTCTCAGGCCTCTACCTCCCGGAGCACACCCACATCCCGGTCAGCCGCGTCAGCCCCGCCCCCATGGGCGGCGAGCTCCCGGAGATGTACGGGCGCACGCTCGACCCCTTCGTCGCCCTCGGCCAGGCCGCCGCCGTGACCGAGCGGCTGCACCTCGGCACCGGCATCACCCTCGTCGCCCAGCACGACCCCATCGACCTCGCGAAGCGGATCGCCACCCTCGACCACCTCTCCGGAGGCCGCTTCACCCTGGGCGTCGGCTACGGCTGGAACGTTGAGGAGGCCGCCGACCACGGCGTCGAGTGGCGCACCCGCCGCGAACTGGTCCGCGACCGGATGGCGTTGATGCGGGCCCTGTGGGCCCCCGAGCCGACCGCGTACGTGGGCGAGTACTCCTCCGTCCAGGCGAGCTCCGCCCACCCCAAGCCGGTCCAGCCCGCCCGCGAACTCGCCCCCGGCACCCCCCTCCACGGCCCCCGCACCCTGATCGGCGGCGCGGCGGGCCCGAAGCTGTTCGCGGCCATCGCCGACCACGCCGACGGCTGGCTCCCCATCGGCGGCCGCGGCCTCACGGAGTCCCTCCCGGCCCTGCGGCAGGTCTGGGAAACCGCCGGCCGCGACCCGAAGTCCCTCCAGGTGGTCCCGTTCGCCGTACAGCCGAACCCCGGCAAGCTGGGCCACTACGCCGACCTGGGCATCGAGGAGGTCGTCCTCCAGCTCCCGTCGACCGGAGAGGCGGAGATCCTGCGGGTGCTGGACGACTTCGCGCAGTACCTCTGACCCTCCGTGCCCCTGAGTCACGGCGGGCGGAACCGCCGCGGCCCTCCCGAGCGTGTCCCCGAGTGCCTCTGACCACTCGGACCGCCGCCGCTTCGGCGCGTTCCGCCACTCACATCGTTCCCTGGGGGATCACCCGTGCACAGCCACCTGCGTATCACCGCCTTCGCCGCCACAGGACTCGCGGCCGCCCTGGCCCTGACCGCCTGCGGCAGCGACAACTCCCCGAAGGCGGACCAGAAGCCCGCCCCCGCCGCCTCGGCCCCCGCCCCGGCCGCCACCGCGAGCACGGGGGCCGGCGCGGGCGCGGGCGCGGGCGCCGGCGCGGGCAGCCTGGAGGGCGGCTGGATCTCCATGCAGAACCCGGGCAAGGGCGTGGTGCTCACGGTCAAGGGTCAGAGGGCGTTCGTGGTCGAGGCGGCCACCGGCGCCACCTGCGAGGGCACCACGGACGGGAAGTCCTTCGACCTGAAGTGCCCGGCCGGCGCGACCCGCTCGAAGGGCAAGGTCGACTCGGTGGACGCCACCACCCTGAAGGTCACCTGGGAGGGCGCCGGCGCGGACACCTTCCAGAAGAGCGAACCGGGCAAGCTCCCGTCGCTCCCGACGAAGAAGTAGCGGCCCGCGGCACGCGGCCCGCCCGGGGCCCGGGCGGGCCGCCGCTCACCCGCGACCGTTGAAGTCGATCTCGCCGTCCGCCACCATCTGCCGCATTCATGCCACCGCCGCGGCCCGAAGGCTCAGCTCCGCCCAGACCGTCTTCCCGACCACCCGGTCCACGACCCCCCAGCCGACGGCCACGGCCTCGACGATGCGCAGGCCGTAACCGGACTCGGCCAAGTACGCGTGCGGCTGGACGGCGGGGCGGCGGTCCCGGCGGGCGTCGGAGACCTCGATGCGGAGGACACCCTCCAGCAGCCTCATCCGCAGCTCGAAGTCCCGGCCGGGGACACGCCCGTGGGCCACCGCGTTGGCGACGAGCTCTGCCACGAGCAGCCCCGCGTCGGCGGAGAGCGCGGTGGACTCCGGGATGCCCCACTCGTGCAGCTCGACGAGCGCGAGCTGCCGGGCGAGGCGGGCCCCGCGGGGGGTGCAGCTGAAACGCTGCGTGAACGTGCGTACGAGGGCCGGGGTGGGGCCGGCGGGTGCGGTCATGGAATGAACGTCCCGTGTGACCACGGAAGTTCCCAGCAACCCGACTACTACTTTTGAAGAGTAGTAGTCCACTCTCTGGACAGTAACAGTCACCGTGCGTGAACCTTGCTGTGGGGAGGTGACGCTGTGACGACTGCGGCAACCGCCGACGAGAGCGGCGCAGGAGAGGTCGAGCCCGACGACGACCTGCGGAACTTCGGCGAGACCATCAAGGCCTTCCGCAAACGGGCCGGCCTCACCCAGGAGCAGCTCCACCCTCTGGTCGGCTACTCGGTCCAGTACGTGGCCTCGGTGGAACAGGGCCGCCGCCAGCCGTCCCGAAGGTTCGTGGAGAAGGCGGAGGAGGTCCTGGACGCCTTCGGCGTCATCCGCATCGCGGCGAAGCGGCTGACGCGGCAGCGGGGGCTGGCGAAGTGGTTCAGGCGGTGGGCGGACCTGGAGGAGACGGCCCTTGCCCTCAATACGTACGAGTGCAGGTCGATTCCGGGGTTGCTGCAGACGGAGGCGTATGCGCGGGCCCAGATCCGGGACGTGCCACCGCTGCCGACGCAGGAACAGGCGGAGGCCCGCATCATCTTCCGGCTGGCAAGGCAAGCCCTGCTGCTGAAGACGCCGTACGTCGCTTTCAGCTTCATCATCGAGCAGTCGGTGATCGAACGGCAGACGGGCGGGGGCGAGGTGACGCGCGAGCTGGTCGACCACCTGCTGGAGGTGGGGAAGCTGCCCAATGTGGATCTGCAGATCATGCCTACGGTGAGTCCGGAGCATGCGGGGACCGATGGGCCTTTCCGACTCCTCGAAACCGAGGACCACGAGTGGCTGGGCTACACCGAAGGCCAGAAGACCGGCCAGGTCATCGCTGACCTGAAAGCCCTCAGCGACCTCCACCAGCGGTATGCCAAACTTCGCATCCAGGCCCTCAACCCGGCGGACAGCGCGGGCCTGTTGATGCGAATGCGAGGTTCCCTGTGAACAGCTCCCAGCTCCGGTGGTTCAAGAGCAGCTACAGCGGAAGCGAGGGCGACGACTGCGTCGAAGTGGCCCTCTCCTGGCACAAGTCCACGTACAGCAGCAGCGAGGGTGACAACTGCGTCGAGGTGGCCGCCTGTACGGAAGCCGTCCACATCCGGGACTCCAAGGTGACGGCGGGCCCCGAGCTGGCCGTCACCCCCACGGCCTGGACCGAGTTCCTCGGCGGCGTCACGGGCACTCGGCGGTAAGGGGACGCATCCCCAAGGGCATCAGAGAAGTCTTGGGGATTTCCCGTCAGTCCCATAGTCCTTCCGTGTCGGGCCGCCCTGTCAAGGGCGCTCCTTCGTCGCGTCGCTTCGCGATGGCCTTCGGCCACCCTTGACAGCCCGTCCCGCCACGGAAAGACAAGGACTGCCGGGAAACCCCCAAAAGAACGGGCCGGGCGGAAGAACGACAAACGGGCCTACCAGCGATGCACGGCCCTGCTCCGGCAGGGGCCGGGCCCGCCCTCGGGCCCTCCCACCTCGCCCTCCGGACCGGGCAGGCGGCCAGCCCTCTCCAAACCTCGGCCACAAGAGCCTCGGGGCAGGACGGGCGCCAAAAATCGCTACGCGCTCCTCCACGACGGCGACTGCGAGCCGTCTGGGGCTGGTCTGACGCAACAGATCGCTACGCGCTCCTCCGCAACGGCGTCCGACGGCCGTCTTGGGCCGGACATAAGCCGCCCACGACCGCTACACGGCTGACGTCGTCCGGCGTCGATCAGGCCGTCATGGGTGTCCAGGTGGGTCAGAAGGAGAAATACTTGGCAACTGCCCAGCCGCGCTCCGCCGATCTGGCGTAGAACGTCCGCAGGTTCTCGTGGTACCGGGCCAGGCGGTCGCGCAATTCCGCGTCCGGCTCGGGTTTTTGGCGTTGACGCCACTCCTCCCACAGGTCAGGGAATGACACACCCTCCAGGTAGGCAGCCGCACGGACCACGTCCGGCGGATCGACCGCCACGTGACCGGGGCCGCTGCCAGGGTCCGGTATGTGTCGGCCGCCGAAGACGGGAAGTTCTCTGTCGCCGCCTGGCTGGGATGGTGGCCAATAGACCTCGTTCAGCTGGAAGAAACCGGTCTCCAGCCAGACCGCCTCACCAACCCTGACCCGCCGCCGCAGCTCGTCGAACTCCTCATCGAACAGGTCCTCGAAGCCCGCCGGGTCCCCGGGCAGCACAGAGGGGTCCAGCCCCTGGAAGTAGATCCACATGCTCATGCGCGGCACGGTATCCGGCGCCACCGACACTCAATACAGGTCGGCTTCGACCGACCGAAACAGCCCGAGGATCTGCTCGTGAGTCAGCGCGGGAGCCACGAAGTCCCGCTCCACCACTCGCTGCTCGAACTCCTCGGGAACGACGAGCTCATGGACACGCACCAGATGGCGGGCCATGTCGGGCCACACCCACTCCCCGTCGGTCCGGAGACTGAATCCGCCCATGACGTCCCGGGTCTCATCGAACGGATCGCACTCCACGCCCGGCACCGCGACGAGTCCCTCGCAGGCGCCCATGTACGCAGCCAAAGCCGCCCGGTCCGACCGCATCGGACCTCTCGGGAGATCGACCGCCCGGATCCCAGAGCCGATCTTGTAAAGCATCGCGTCATAGAAGCCGAAGTACTTCACCCGGTCACCCCCATCGTCAGCCCGCATTCTTCCCGACCCACGACGACCTGACCGACGCCGGACGACGTCAGCCGTGTAGCGGTCATGGGCGGCTTATGTCCGGCCCAAGACGGGCCGCAGACGCCGTCCAGGAGGAGCACGTAGCCATCTGAGGCGAGACCAGCCCCAGACGGGCTCCAGACGCCGAGCCGTGAGGAGCCCGTAGCGATCTGAGGCGCCCATCCTCCCGCCGAGGCTCTTGTGGCCGAGGTTTCGGGGTGGGTGGCCGCCTGCCCGGTCCGGGTGGTGGCCTGGGAGGGCCCGAGGGCGGGCCCGGCCCCTCCCGAAGCCCGGTCGGACATCGGTGACACGGCCGTTTGTCGTCGTTCCGCCCGGCCCGTTCTTTTGGGGGTTTCCCGGCAGTCCTTGTCTTTCCGTGGCGGGACGGTCTGTCAAGGGTCGCCGTAGGCGATCGCGCAGCGACGCGACGACGAAGGAGGAGCGCTCTTGACAGGCCGGCCCGACGCGGAAGGACTATGGGACTGACGGGAAACCCCCAAGACCTCTCTGATTCCGGCCGGCGCGAGTCCCGCCAACCGCCCGACCCCGCCCAACCGGGGAGGGGGCTCGAGCACCCTCCCCAGAACGGCGCCCGAAGAAGCAAAGGCCCCTCCCCGAGGCCGCCGACCCCACCCGCACCCAGGGGGCGGGTGGGCAAACACTGCCCCGCAGGCAGGGCCCGAGGGGGTAGAAGTCCTGCCCCCGCCTCCGCCCAACCCCCGTACCCTGCCCCCATGATCACTCCAAGCACCCACATCCGCGTCGCCCGGCCCTCCCTCGATCTGAAGGCCGCCGAGAGGTTCTACGTCGACGGGCTCGGGCTCGACGTGCAGTGGCGGACCGCCTCCACCGCGCCCGGGGAGCACGATCTGCTGATGGTCGGGCCCGCCGGGGGCGGCTGGCACTTCGAGCTGACCTACGACGCGTCGAACCCGACCACCCCCGCCCCCACCGTCGAGGACCTCTTCGTGGTCTACCTCGGCGAAGCCCCCGACGAGGCCCTCGTGCAGCGGCTCGTCGAGCACGGCGGGACTCGGGTGGCCTCGCACAATCCGTACTGGGACGAGTGGGGCGTCACCATCGAGGACCCGGACGGCTACCGCCTCGTGCTGTCTTCCCGTACCTGGGGCTAGCAGCAGGACGTCACGACCCCGCCCCCGCCGCCCAGAACTGCGACAGCGCCGCCTCCTTGTACGGCTGCGGGGTCACGCTCAGGTCCCCCGCGAAGGGACGGTCCAACGCCACGACCAGCAGCAGGCTGAAGCCGATCAGCCCGGCCACCGCCGACACGAACAGCAGCTGCATCTTCAGGCTGCGCAGCCCGAACAGGAAGGTGAGCGGGATGATCACCAACGCGCCGCCGTACACCAGTACTTGCAGCAGGATCGGCAGCGAGGTCTCGGCCATCGAGATGCGCGCCCGGCGCTGTGCGGCGACGTCGTTGACGCGGCTGACGGCCTCGGCGTAGAAGGTCTCGGCGCGGGGTCCGCTGGGTTCGTACGCCTGGAGGGCCGCGTACAGGTCCCGCGTCTGGGCCGCCGTCGCGTCGTAGCTCGGCCGGCCGTCGCGCATCAGCGGCCACTGCACCTCGACGACGGCGTGCGCGTACGCGCCCACCGCCCGGTTGATGCGCGCGCGGTCGGCTTCCGGGAAGGTGTCGGCGCTGCGTACGACCAGGGCCAGGTCCGTCGCCTCGGTGGCGACGATGTTCTCGGTGTTCTCCAACTGCGTCCAGAGGGTGACCACGACGAACGCGAGGATGATGCCGTAGATCGCGCCGAACATGCCGAGCGCGACCCCGACCATCTCGTTGTGGTCGCCGCCCGCGAGCTGGGGGAAGCGACGGCGGGCGGCCACGCTGCCGACGACGGCGAGCCCGGTGATGCCCCCGACGAGCAGGACCGCGATGACGAGGGTGCTGAGGTTGTTGAGCAACCAGAGGATCATGCACTGCTCAACGACCGGCCTCCCCCGGAGGCAGCGGCAGCAGCGTGTGCGGGCTGAGCAGGTGCTCCGGGTCCAGAGCGGCCTTGACCGAGCGCATCACGGCGATGTCCGTGGCGGAGCGGGTGAGGTGCAGGTAGCGGGACTTGGCCCGGCCGATGCCGTGTTCGGCGCTGATGCTGCCACCCGCCTCCGCGACCCGGCGCAGCACCGCCTCCATCACCGGTTCCTCGTCGGCGGGAGCGACGCCGAGGAGGTTGACGTGGACGTTGCCCTCCGCCAGGTGCCCGAAGACGTACGGGCGGGCCCGGCCGGCCAGCAGCCCGGGCAGGTCGGCGACGAACTGCGGCAGGTCGGCGAGCGGCACGGTGACGTCGAGCTTCAGGGGGACGCCCTCGGCGTTGACGGACTCGGTGTGCCGCTCCCGGTAGGCGGCGAGCCGGCGGCGGTCGGAGGCCTGGCGGCCTACGGCCGCATCGCGTACCTCCCCCGCCACTCCCGCCTCCTCGAGCAGCGCGGCGAGTTCCTCGGCCGGATCGTGCCGGGCCGCGCACTCCACGAGGAGGTAGACGGGGTGTCCGGTGCGGAAGGGCGCGGGCAGGCGGGCGTGCTTCAGGACCAGGTCAAGGCCGTCGGCCGTGAAGAACTCGGCCAGTTCGAGGGATTCGAGCCGCCGCAGGACGGCCAGGACGCCGACGGCGGAGGCGAGCGAGCCGAGGGCGAGCAGGGCAGTGACCCGCTCGGGGAGTTCCGGGACCAGGCGCAGGCGTGCGCGGGTGATGACGGCCAGGGTGCCTTCGCTGCCGACGAGGAGGCCCGTCAGGTCGTAGCCGGTGTTGTCCTTGGGCAGCCCGGCGAGCCGGTCGAGGACGCTGCCGTCGGCGAGTACGGCCTCCACGCCGGCGACGTTGGCGCGGGTGGTGCCGTGGCGGACGACGCGTTCACCGCCCGCGTTGGTCGCGATCATGCCGCCGAGGGTGGCGGAGTCCCGGGATGCCAGGTCGACGCCGAAGTCCCAGCCGTGCGGGCGGACCCGGCGCTGCAGTTCCGCCAGTGCGGTGCCCGCACCCACCGTCACCTGGCGGGCGTCGGGGTCGATCGGGCCGATCGCGTTCAGCCGGCGCAGCGACAGCACGACCTCGGTGCCGGCTCCGGCGGGGACGGAGCCGCCGACGAGCCCTGTGTTGCCCCCCTGCGGGAGGACCGGGGCTCCGGCGTCCCGGCAGAGCCGGAGCGTCTGCGCGACCTGGGCGGTGTCGGCGGGCCGCACCACCAGCCGGGCCCGGCCGCTGTAGCGGCCGGTGAAGTCGGTCTCGTACGAGGCGCGGAGGGCGGGGTCGGTGAGTACGTGGGCGTCTCCGACGACGGCGCCGAGCTGCCGGGCGAGCCGGTCGGGGTCGACGGGGTCCACGGCTAGCCGGCCTTCACCGGACGCGGGGCGACCCCGGCGGCCGCCCCCGCCCCCTGGGCGTCGATCGGCTCGTTCCCGTGCTCCCGGGTCCGGCGGCGGTGGGGCTGCGGCTCGCTCATGATCCACACGTTAGGCCGGTGTCCGATCGGCAGCCAGCCCGGCTCCTGCGCCCGCGCGGACCGTGGTGGACGAGGCCACCGCCCCGGCCCTGCGCGGGGTGCACGCGGGGGTGGGCCCGGCGTGATTCCGGCCGGGTCGGGGCGCCGGACCGGCCGTCAGCGGACCGTCGGGGCGTTGGGCAGTCCTGCGGACAGTGCGCCGCCGGCGCCCGCGAGCGAGGCGTCGGTGGCCTTGGTCGCGGACCCGGCGGCCATGGTGGTGACGCCCACCGCGGTCTTCGTGTCCTGGACGGCCTGCGCGGGGTGGTCGACGATGTCGCCGACGCGCTCGGTGAGCGGGACCCCCTGGGGCATCCCGTCGGCGTGCGCGGCGACCGGGGTGAGTGCGAGGGCGGCGCCGCCGGAGAGGACCAGGGCGGCAAGGGTGCGCTTCATTGCATTCATGCCCAGCCCAACGACCCCGGACGGCCCGGGTCACCGACGCCCGCGGCCCCGGATCGGGGGAATCGGTCCGGGGCCGCGGGAATGACTCGGCGGGAGGGGCCCTGCAGGGGCGGGCGGTGGGTCAGTCCTCGACGACCAGGGACGGGGTGGACTTCGTCAGGACCTGGCCGCGGAAGAAGGCCGGGCTGCGGCGTTCGGTGACGGCCATGATGACCAGGCCGAGGGCCAGCAGGCCGACGCCGATGACGAAGACGCTGCCGACGCCGAGGACGTCGGAGCCGGAGCCGTAGGCCGGGTCCCACGCGTCGACGAGGGTCTTGAGGAAGACCGCGGCCAGCAGCAGGCCGCCCATGACCGGGAAGACGCCCTTGAAGAACAGGTCCCGGGCGGAGCGGCGCAGGTCGCCGCGGAAGTACCAGGCGCAGGCGAAGGCCGTCAGCGAGTAGTAGAAGCAGATCATCAGGCCGAGCGCGAAGATCGTGTCCGTGAGGACGTTCTCGCTGACCAGGGTCATGATCGTGTAGAACGCGCCGGTGGCGACGCCCGCCATGACGGTGGCGCGGCCCGGGGTCTTGAACTTCGGGTGGACCTTGGCGTAGGAGGGCGGCAGCGCCTCGTACGTCGACATGGCGAGGACCGTGCGGGCCACCGGGATGAACGTGGTCTGCAGGGACGCGGCGGCGGAGGCCAGGACGGCGACGAAGAGCAGGATGCCGAGCAGCGGGCCCATCACGGGGCCGGCGAGGGCCGCGAAGACGTTGCCGGAGGTCTCCGGGTTGCCGAGGCCGAGGCCCTTGTCGCCCGAGCCGACGGCCATCTGGGCGGCGATGCCGGTGGCGAGGTACGAGCCGACCAGGACGACCATCGCGATGAGCGAAGCGCGGCCGGGGGTCTTGGCGGAGCCGGTGGTCTCCTCGTTGGTGGCCAGGCACGCGTCCCAGCCCCAGTACATGAAGATCGAGAGGGAGAGACCGGCGGTGAAGGACCCCATGGACCCGACCGCGAAGGGGTTCATCCAGGACCAGGAGAAGTCCAGGCCGGTGTCGAAGGTGCCGGCGGAGGCCTTCTGGAGGGCCATGGCGACGAAGACGGCGAGCACGACGAGCTGGAGGCCGACGAGGGTGTACTGGACGCCCTTGGTGGCGGTCATGCCGCGGTAGCTGATCGCCGTGGCGGTGGCGATCAGGGTCAGGCAGGTGGCGATGTGGACGAGCTTGTTGTCGTCCAGGGCCGCGATCGACGGATTGCCCGTGATCTCACCGGCGAGGAGCCAGAAGTAGGAGGTGGCGACACCGGCCAGGTTGGAGAGCACGATGATCGTGGCGATCACCAGGCCCCAGCCGCACATCCAGCCGATCCGCGGGCCGAAGGCCTTGACGGTCCAGGTGAACGAGGTGCCGCAGTCCGGCATGGCCTTGTTGAGCTCGCGGTAAGCGAAGGCCACCAGGAGCATCGGGAGGAAGCCGGCGAGGAAGACCGCGGGCATCTGGACGCCGACCTCGCCGGCCGTCGAGCCGAGGGTCGAGGTCAGGCAGTAGACGGGGGCGACGGTGGAGATGCCGATGACGGCACTGCCCACCAGGCCGACGGATCCCTTGCCGAGGCCCTTGCCGCGCACGTCGCTCTCGCCCTGGGCGACGCCGCCTACCGTGTCTCCGGCCCGGGGCCGAACGTCCAGCTGAGTCATGGGTCAGGACGTTAGATGCTGCGCATTCCACATCTGGAGGCCTTGAGTCCGGATTCAGGGCGGCCCAAACCCCTTGGAATCTCGAGATCAAAACGTTCACAGGCATGCAATACAAGGTTCACTCAGGCATCCATCCGCAGATCGACAGGTGCCGGACAGCGTGTTCCGGTATGCGGAAACCGCACCTCTGCCCCTTTTGCACGCTTTCAAACTTTCCCGTGTGACCGCGCTCACTCCCGCCCTTCCGGAGTGGATTGCCGCGGACATGACCACTTTGACCTACAGTCCCGTCGTGCGCATCAAGATGATCATCACCACTGTCACGGCCGTCTCGGCCCTCCTCACCCTCACCACCGCCTGCGGAGGGGACGGATCCCAGGCAGGCGGCATCGGCGGCATCGGCGGGGACTCCGTCGCGGCCAACGGCGAGGGCGACGGCGGCCCCCACGAGGGCACCCTCGAGAACCCCACGAAGAACGGCGGGGTCAACGGCAACGCCCCCAAGAACGGGACCGCGTTCCAGAAGCTGCCGAAGGCGGGCACCATGGCCGCCGCCGCCCGCTTCGTCAACGGCTACACCCGGTGCGACCAGGTCAGCAAGACGCCTTCGGACGGCGCTCCGACCGAAGGCCCGGGGACCGCCGAGTACGACAAGGCGCATTCCATCACCGAGGTCGGACACTGCGGCAGGGGCGGCCGCACCACGATCGTCATGATCAAGGACCCGAAGGCCTTCCAGACCGCCTTCAAGGCCGAGATCGATGCGAAGAACGGCGGCGGGAACCCCGACGGCGGCATCGTCATCGGTCAGGACTTCGCCATGGGATCCCAGGACTCGGACGCCATGGCCGCCCTGCTCCAGCCGCAGGCCGGGCTGCTCATGCTGAACTGCCACCCGCAGTTCAACCCGCCGAGCGGATTCCGCAAGGAACCGGCCCTGGTCAAGGGCTGCGTCCTCACCGACTACTACAAGGACTGAGGACGCCGGGCGGGGCGCGCGAGCCCCGCCCGGCCCGGCGGCGCTGGTGGAACTCCAGGTCAACGGGCGGGTCGGCGGCGACGCCGTATTTTCGGTGGACGCCGGGTGATCACTGCGGCATGCTCGCGCTCATGACCTACGGAATCGAGTCCCACCCCGCCCGGTGAGCGCCCGCGAGGAGCGCGCTGCGCTCACCCCCGGAACCTCCCTGTACGACTACGCCCTCTTCCTCCGCGGCATCGAGCCGGACGGCCGGATCCCGCGCAAGGGCTATCCCCTCCCCGACGGCCCACCGGAGCCCGGCCCCCGGGACCTGACCTGGCACCAGGCGCAGGCGGTCGTCACCGACACCCTCACGCCCCTGCTCGCCGACCCCGACCCGGTACGGGCCGCCGAGGCGGTCCACCGGCGGGTCGCAGACCTGGCCATGTCCCCCCGCACCCTGCGCGCGCACACCACGCGGCTCGCGCTCGCCGACGAGGACGCCGCCCGGCGGACCGCCCGGCAGCTGGTCCGCACCGGTACGCACGTGACGGCCGTCGGTGTCGGCATGGCCCTGCTGATCCGCCTCGGCGAGCCCGAGGACGTGCCCTGGCTCAAGGCCCTCGGCATGCTGCACGGCCTGGCGGACACCGCGAGCGCCGCGCTCGACCCGCTCGACCGGCAGGCGGCCGCCCTGCTGGTGCTGCGCAGCCGCGACCGGTCCCGGGAGCTGACGGCGCTGACCGACGCGGTCACCTCCGGCGACGCGGAGGCCACCCGGTCCGCCCTGCTCGCCTTGCCGCACGAGCAGCTCATGTGGCAGCCCCGGCGCCTCGCCGAGGCCGCCGACCTGTACGGACTGCTCCGGGCACGGCCGCAGGACCCCGAGCTGCTCGCACTGACCGGCCGGCTGCTGCACCGTATGGCCGACCAGCAGGACAGCCGCCCCCAGATCCTCGACTACCCGCCCGCCCGGGCCGTGTACGAGGCCCTGGTCCGGCACGCCGACGAGCTGTCCCCGACCCCGGAGCACCGGTCGCTGCTGCTGTCGGTCGCCCTCGACCTGCACAGCGGAGCACCCGTCCTGCTGAACTGGCGGCCCGGGCGGCGCCGGGCCCTGCTCGACGCCCTGGACCGGCTGCTGCCCGGGACCTCTCCGGACCCCGGGCCCGCAACGGGCGACCGGCAGGAGGAATGGTTCCGGCGCAACCGGCGCCTCCCCTTCGCCCGCGCCGGGGACGGTGACCGGCCGCGGTGGGAGGTGGTCGTCGTCCACGGGTCCGCGGACTCCTCCGCCGTCGAGACCCGGATCCTGGCCGACGGGGTTCCGCTCGTGCCCGCGCTGTTCGGGAAGGGGCTCGGCAACCCGCCCGAGTACCTCCTCGACAGCGGCCGGCTGCGCGCCGGACCGGAGCCGCGGGAGGTGCAGCTCGTCGAGGCGTACTGCACCGAGGGCTGCTGCGGCGCGCTGTACGTGACGGTCCGCCGGGACGGCGACGCGGTGGTGTGGGACGGCTGGCGCGGGGCGGTCGGCCCGACGCCGCCCGCGTACCGCTTCGACGCGGCCGCGTACGACGCCGAGCTCGCGCGCGCCGAACGGGACCTCTCCTGGTGCTGGCCGGCCCGCAGCACCGCGCGGCTGATCGCGGCGGGCCTGCGCGACCGGCCCGACCTGGCCTCCCGGTGGGAACTCGCGCCGAGCTGGGCCGGCACCGACTGGCGGGACCCGGACACGACGGTGGTCCAGCTCAGGTTCACGCCGTCCGCGCCGCCTCCCGGCACCGGCGGGTCGCTCTACTTCGTGTGGCGGCTGCCCGACGACGACGGCCCGCCCGGGGACCGGGCGGCCGCCGCCCTGCAACGGCTGGAGACGCAGGACCCCAAGGCCTTCGCCTCCTTCGGCGGCGGCAACCAGGAGCTGGCCGAGGCCCTCGGCTACCGCGAGCGCCCGCGCACTCCGCGGGGATGACACGGATCCGGCCGGGGGCCACCCGCCCCCGGCCGGATCCGCACCCGCGGGCTACGCCGTCCAGACGATCGACTGCGTCTCGCTGTACGCGTGCAGCGCGTACGAGCCGACGTCGCGGCCCACACCGCTGCGCTTGAAGCCGCCGAACGGGGCCTCCATGTTGCGGCCGATGGTGTTCACACCGACCCCGCCCGCCCGCAGCCGCCGGGCCACGCGGAACGCGCGGGCCGAGTCCCCGGACCACACGTAGCTGAGCAGGCCGAAGTCGCTGTCGTTGGCCAGGCTGACCGCCTCGTCCTCGTCCCCGTCGAAGGGGACGACCACGACGACCGGGCCGAAGATCTCCTCGCGGACCACCCGCATGTCGTTGGTGCAGTCGACGAGGAGGGTGGGGGCCACGTAGAAGCCCTTGCCCCCGTCCCCGACCACGGGACGCTCGCCGCCGTACGCGAGGCGCGCGCCCTCCTTCTTCCCCAGTTCGATGTACGACTCGACGCGGTCCCGGTGCGCCGCCGAGATCACCGGGCCCACCACCGTGCCCCGCTCCCTCGGGTCGCCGACCTTCATGAAGGCCAGGTAGCCGGTGAGCTTCTCGATCAGCCGGTCGTAGACCGCCCGGTGGGCGATCACCCGGGTCGGGGCCGTACAGATCTGGCCGGAGTAGAAGGAGAAGGTGGTGCCGATGCCCATCATCGCGGCGTCCAGGTCGGCGTCGTCGAAGACGATCGCCGCGCCCTTGCCGCCCAGTTCCATCAGCTGCCGCTTCATCGTGCGGCCGCAGACCTCGGCGATGCGCTGCCCGACGCCCGTGGAGCCGGTGAAGGACACCATGTCCACGTACGGGGAGTCGACCGCGGCCTCGCCGATCTCGACCGACTGCCCGTTCACGACGTTGACCACGCCCGCCGGGACCCCGGCCTCGGCGAGCGCCTCGGCCATCTTGAACACCGACAGCGGGTCCTGCGGGGCCGGTTTGACCACCACCGTGTTGCCCATGGCCAGGGCCGGGGCCACCTTGCCCGCCGGGTTCGCCCACGGGTTGTTGTACGAGGTGATGCAGGTGACCACGCCGACCGGCTGACGCACCTCCAGCGCGCCCAGGACGGACGCCTTCCCCATCGGGCCGGCCTCGGTGACCTGCGGCGGCAGGCCGCGCTCGACCGGTTCCAGGGCGCCCTTCGCGTACCGCCGGAAGCGGGTGACGCCCACGCCGACCTGCATGCCGCGGGCGATCCCGGTCGGGGCGCCCGTCTCGGCCTGGGCGAGGGCCGCCCACGGTTCGTACTCCCGCTGCATGATGTCCGCGGCCCGGTCGAGGATCGCGGCGCGCGCCTCGGGCGTCGTACGGGACCAGCTCCCGAAGGCCTCGGCGGCGGCGCGGGCGGCCTCCTCGACCTGTCCGCGCGAGGCCTCGGGGGCCAGGCCGACGACGGATTCGTCCGCCGGGTCGACCACCTCGTAGTGGCCGCCCGCGGGCTCCACCCACTCGCCGCCGATGTAGAGCTTCTGCGGGGTCCGTGCTTCCGTCACCTGGTGCTCACCGTCCTCGTGTCCCGGCCCGACCGGAGCACGATGCCCGGCACGGCCCCCGTCACCTCGTCGTCGCGGATGGTCTCCACGCCGTTGACCCTGACCGAGACGATCCCGATGGCCCTCGAGTCCAGCCGCGGGCTGTCCCCGGGCAGGTCGTGGACGAGGGTCGCGGGGCCGGCCTCGATGCGCTCGGGGTCGAAGAGGACCAGGTCCGCGTGGAAGCCCTCGGCGATCCTGCCGCGTTCGCGCAGCCCGAACAGCTGCGCCGGGTCGTCCGTGAGCATCCGAACGGCCTGCTCCAGCGGCACCAGCTTGCGGCCGCGCAGGCAGTCGCCGAGGAAGCGGGTCGTGTAGGGGGCGCCGCACATGCGGTCCAGGTGCGCGCCCGCGTCGGAGCCGCCGAGCATGACGTCCTCGTGCTGCCAGGTCTCGGCGCGCAGGGCCCAGGTCGCCGGGTCGTTGTCGGTGGGCATGGGCCACAGCACGGTGCGCAGGTCGTCTTTGGCGCATATCTCGACCAGGCACTGGAAGGCGTCCTGGCCGCGCTCGGCGGCGATGTCGTCGACGACGCGGCCGGAGAGGCCCTCGTTCTCCTTGCTGTACGTGTCGCCGATGACGTAGCGCCCGAAGTTGGCGAGGCGGCGGAAGACCCCGGCCTCCTTGCTGTCGGCGCGGCGCAGCATCTCGGCGCGTACGTCCGGGTCGCGGAGCTTCGTGATCCGCTCGGGGAGGGGGAGGTTCAGGACCTCGCCCCAGCCGGGGATGAGGTTGAGCGCGCAGAACGTACCGAGGGACATGTTCATGGGGGTGAGGATCGGCATGGTGAGGGCGACGATCCGGCCGCCGGCCTTGCGGGCGCGCTCGCTGGGGATCAGCTGGCGCGGGACCCGCTCGGGGACGGCGGCGTCGATGGTGAGGACGTTCCAGTTCAGCGGCCTGCCCGCGGCGGCGCTCATCTCGACGAAGAGGTCGATCTCCTCGTCGGAGAACTGGTCGAGGCAGCCGGCGACGATCGCTTCGAGCTGGGTGCCCTCGTGCTCGGAGACGGCCTTCGACAGGGCGAGGAGTTCGGCCGGCTCGGCGTGCCGGGAGGCGACGGGGGCGCCGTCGCCGTCGGAGTGCGTGGACGACTGGGTGGTGGACAGGCCCCAGGCGCCGGCGTTCATGGCGTCGTGGAGGAGGTCGAGCATCTGCTGCATCTGCTCGGGGGTGGGCCGGCCGCCGACGGCGTCCTCGCCCATGACGTGGCGGCGCAGGGCGCAGTGGCCGACCATGAAGCCCGCGTTGACGGCGATGCGGCCGTCAAGCGCGTCGAGGTACTGGCCGAAAGTGGACCAGGTCCAGTCGACGCCCTCCTCCAGGGCCGCGAGGGCCATGCCCTCGACCTTGCTCATCATGCGGCGCGTGTAGTCGGCGTCCTCGGGGCGGTCCGGGTTGAGCGGGGCCAGGGTGAAGCCGCAGTTGCCGCCGGCGACGGTGGTGACGCCGTGGTTCATGGAGGGGGTGGCGTACGGGTCCCAGAAGAGCTGGGCGTCGTAGTGCGTGTGCGGGTCGATGAACCCGGGGGTGAGGACGAGGCCGGTGGCGTCCTCGGTGGTGCGGGCCTCTTCCGTCACGGTGCCGATGGCGACGATGCGGCCGTCGCGGATGCCGACGTCTGCGACGCGGGCGGGGGCGCCGGTGCCGTCGACGACGGTCGCGCCCTTGATGACGTGGTCGAGCATGACGTCCCTTCTTTCGGGGCTCCGCCCCGGACCTCCGTGCCTCGAGCGCCGGCGGGGCTGGATGTGGCTGCGGCCGGTGTTCACGCTGCGCGCCGTGTCCTGGGGCTCCGCCCCGGACCCCGCGCCTCAAACGCCGGCGGGGCTGGTTCTGCCCCCGGCGGCTTCCCAGTGCCGCCGGGGGAAATCCAGCCCCGCCGGCGTTTGAGGCGCGGGGGTTCGGGGGCAGCGCCCCCGACCACGGCGCGGCAGCCGAAGGGCGGAGCCTCCGTGCCCCGGCCGGTGGCCGCCCGGTCGGGGCACGGTCCGGGGCGGCGGTCCGGGAAGACGCCGCCCCGTTCCCCCGCCGGGTCAGACGGCCTGGCGGAAGCGGGTCGTGCGGTGGACCGGGTCCGTGTCGATCTCGGGGATCACGTGCTCGCCGATCAGCTTGATCGTGGTCATCGTGTCCTCGTACGAGACTCCCGTCGGCAGACCGAAGGACAGCTGGTCCGCGCCCGCCTGCTCCCAGCGCTTGCACTGGGCCTTGACCTCGGACGGGTCACCGCAGATCAGCAGTTCCTCGGCGATCAGGAGCTCGATGATCTCCGCGTTGTACTCCGGCAGGGTCTCGGGCCACTCCGGGATGGCCTCCGGCCGCGGGAAGGTGTCGTGGTAGCGGAACACCAGCGACTGGAAGCGGTTCATGTTGGCGTTGACGGCGATCTCGACGGCCTTGTCGTGGGTCTCGGCGCAGATGGCGGTCGAGGTGACCATGACGTTGTCGTTGACGAAGGCGCCGATGGCCTTCGCCTCCCGGATGGCCGTCTTGTACTGGTCGAGGACCCACTCCATGTCGGAGACCTTCTGCACGCTGAAGCCCAGCACGCCGAGGCCCTTCTTGGCGGCCATCGCGTACGAGGACGGGGAGCCCGCCGCGTACCACATGGCCGGGTGCGCCTTCCCGTACGGCTTGGGGAAGACCTTCCGCGGCGGGAGCGACCAGTGCTTGCCCTGGAACCCCTCGTATTCCTCCTGGAGGAACATCTTGGGGAACTCCGCGATGGTCTCCTCCCAGATCTCCTTGGTGCCGTTCATGTCCTCGATGCCCGGGAGGAAGCCGAGGATCTCGTGGCTGCCGGCGCCGCGGCCGGTGCCGAATTCGAAGCGGCCCTTGGAGAGGTGGTCGAGCATGGTGACCTTTTCGGCCACCTTCACCGGGTGGTTGACCGGGGCGAGCGGGTTGAAGATGCCGGAGCCGAGGTGGATGCGCTCGGTGGCCGCGGCGAGGTAGCCGAGGAACACCTCGTTCGCCGACAGGTGCGAGTACTCCTCCAGGAAGTGGTGCTCGGAGGCCCAGGCGTACTTGAAGCCGGACTTGTCGGCCTGGATGACGTACTCGGTCTCCTCCAACAGCGCCTTGTGCTCGGCCTGGGGGTCGACCTTGGACCGCGCCTCAGGCACGTATCCCTGCACGAAGAGCCCGAATTCCAAGGGGGTTCACCGTCCTTTGATTTCTGACGTTGCGTCAGATTCGATGTCTCGACTGTTCCATCGGGAGGGCGGGAGCGTCAATACCTGACGCTCCATCAGATATGGACCGAGGGCCGCTAGAGGACGCTGACGCCCGCCATCCAGCCGCCGTCGATCACGAACGGCTGGCCCGTGATGTACGAGGAGTCCTCGCTGGTCAGGAAGAGCGCCAGCTTGGCGATCTCCTCGGGCTGCCCGACCCGCCCCATCGGCACCACGCGCCGGTAGAGCTCCGCCATGGCGTCGCGGGCCTCCTGGGGCAGGTCCGCCGGGTTCGTGTTGCCGGGGGTGGCCATGGCGGTGTCCACGGCCCCCGGGCACATCGCGTTGACCCGGATCCCCTTGGCCGCCAGCTCCAGGGCGGCCACCCGCGTGAGGCCCAGGATGGCCGCCTTGGTGGCCGCGTACGTGCCGACGTACGCCATGCCCGTCAGGCCGGTGTACGAGGAGGTGTTGACGATCGTGCCGCCGCCGGCCGCCTCGATCTCGGGGGCCACCGACTTGATGCCGAGGAAGGCGCCCACCTGGTTGACCTGCACCACCTGCTGGAACTCCTCCAACGGGGTCGCGGTCAGCTCGTTGAAGCGCAGGATGCCCGCGTTGTTGACCAGCCCGTTGACCGGGCCGAAGGCCTCCTTCGCGGCGGCGACCGCGGCCGCCCAGTCCTCCTCGCGGCTCACGTCGAGGTGTGCGTAGCGCGCCCGGTCCTCGCCCAGTTCCTTGGCCACGGCCGCGCCCTGCTCGTCGAGCACGTCCCCGAGGAGGACCTTGGCCCCCTCGGCGGCGAAGAGCCGGGCCTCCTGCTCGCCCTGGCCGCGCGCCGCGCCGGTGATGATCACGACGCGCCCGTCCAGCTTGCCCATGCCGTACTCCCGGTCTTCTAGTCGTTGAGGTGCGGCGCGACGTCGGCGCCGAAAGCGGTGATCTGGTCGACGAGTTCGGCGCGGTCGCGGCTGCGGAAGCGGACCTGGATCTGGTCCACGCCGAGGGCCTTGTACTCGCGCAGGGACTCGGCGAGCGCCTCCGCCTTGCCGGTCAGGGTGCGGCGGCCGGTGTCCCAGCCGGGCTCGCCGACGTACAGGGCCTCGGTGATCGCCCCGAACTCCATGGGGCCGGTGATCCCGGCCTCCTCGCGGAGCTCCTTGATGCGGGCGATCTGCGCGGGCAGCTTCTCCCGCGGGTCGCCCTGCGGGAGCCAGCCGTCGCCCCGGAGGGCGGTGCGGCGCACGGCCGCGGGCGAGGAGCCGCCGACCCAGACGGGGATCCGGTCCTGCGCCGGCCGGGGCAGCTGGCCGAGGTCCTTGAAGGAGAACCGCTCGCCTTCGAACTCGGGGTACTCCTCCGGGCCCAGCGCGGCGCGCAGCGCGTCCAGGGCCTCGTCGAGGACGGCGCCCCGGCGGGCGAAGTCCACGCCGAGGACCTCGAACTCCTCCTGGACGTGCCCGGCGCCGACGCCGAGGATCAGCCGGCCGCCGGAGAGGTGGTCGAGGGTCGCGTACTGCTTGGCGCTGATCAGCGGGTGGCGCAGGCCGAGGATCGCGACGTGGCTGAGCAGCCGGACGCGCTCGGTGATCCCCGCCAGGAAGGACAGGGTGGCCACCGGGTCGTACCAGATGGTGCTCATGGGTCCGGCGAGCCGGCGCGGGATGGCCACGTGGTCGCAGGTGGCCAGGTATCCGAAGCCGGCCCGGTCGGCGGCGCGGGCCACCTCGGCGAGGTCGGCGGCGCCGGCCGAGGCCTCCCAGGGCTCGGCGTAGAGGGTGCTCTGCGACTGGATCGGGAGCTGCATCCCGCAGACCAGCCGACCTTCCGGAAATACGCGCGCCATGCCGGGCCCGCCTCGCCTTCGTCTGCCGATTCGTCATATCGGTGTGCCGGGCCATCGTCGTAGCTGACGGTCCGTCAGGCAAGGGGGTGGACGGAACGGGTGGCCGAACCGGATCGCACACCGTGCCGCACATCGAACTCCTGGCCTGATCCGAAAGGGACGGCCTAGGGTGCGCTCATGGAACTGTTTCTCACGCTGGTCAGCGGACTCGCCTGGACGGTCGTGTACGTGGAGGCGATCCGCGTCGGACTGCGCGACCGGACGTACGCCATGCCGGTCGCCGCGCTCGCGCTGAACTTCGCCTGGGAGTCGATCTACGCGGTCCGCGACATCGCGACCGGCGTCTCCGCCCAGGGCGTGGTGAACGTGGTGTGGGCGGCGGCCGACGTGGTGATCGTCTGCACCTACCTGCGGTTCGGCCGGGCCGAGCTGCCGCGGTTCGTGACCCGCCCGATGTTCGCCGCCTGGTCGGTCCTGGTGTTCGGCACCGGCTTCGCCGTACAGGGCCTGTTCCTCACCCACTTCGGGGCGCACGACGCCACGCGCTACTCGGCGTTCCTGCAGAACCTGCTGATGTCCGGACTGTTCATCGGCCTCTTCGCCGCCCGGCGGGGCGCGCGCGGGCAGTCCCTGACCATCGCCGTCGCCAAGTGGCTGGGCACGCTGGCCCCGACCCTGCTGTTCGGGGTGATCGAGGACGCGCCCTTCATCCTCGCGCTGGGCATCCTGTGCAGCGTCTTCGACCTGGCCTACATCGGCCTGCTGCTCCAGGCCCGCGGCCGGGAGGCGTACCCGCAGGCCGCTGCCGGTGCCGGTGCCGGCAGCGGGGCCGACGCCGTCAGAAGCCTTCCGGACCCATCACGATGACCGGCTTCGCCGCCGGGTCGAGGGTCTCCAGGACCTTCTTCATGGCCTCCTTCGGGATGCCCACGCAGCCCTGCGAGGGCCCGTCGTGGTCCACGTGGAGCCAGATGTTGCCGCCCTTGCGCTCGCCCTCCGGCTTGGTGGCGTCCAGCGGGGACGTGCCCGGCTTGCGGTTGAAGTCGATCGCGACCACGTAGTCGAAGGAGCCCGCGAGCGACTCGCCGTTCACCCCGCGGCCCGTCGCCACGAACGAGCTGTCCTTGCTGTACGGGAGCCTCGTGCCCGGCGGCTTCGGCAGCAGGCCGCCCGCGTCGGTCAGCGCGAACACGCCCTGCGGGGAGGTCAGGTCCCCGTACGTGCGCTCCGTGGACCAGCCCTTGGCCCCGTTGCGCGCCGGCCAGCTCTCCGCCCGCACCCAGTCCGCGCCGGCCGCGGGCCGCGTGTACAGGGTGGCGGTGGACTCCGAGGAGTCCTTGGCCTTGCCGGTGACGAGGACGAGCTGGCGGGACTCGGCGGGGATCCGGGCCCGGGTCTGCTCGCTCACGCCCGGCAGCCCCTGGAGGGCGTCCCGGCGGGCGTCGCGCGCCGCACGGTCCTCGGCGGGCGGGCGGGAGTCGGCGCGGGCCTGCGTCCGGGGCTCGGACTTCTCCGGTTCGGTGACGGAGTACACCCATCCGGCCCCGAGGGTCAGCAGGCCGAAGGCAGCCCCGAGCGCCACACGGCGCGTCGGACGGGACGTGCGGGAGCGGGCTCGGCGGTGCTTGCTCATTGGGCCGACCGTACATCAGCAGATCTTCCGACCCGGTGTACCCCGGGAGGTGCCCTGCTGCTCCGCGGCCGGGAAACGGACCCGCACCGTCAGCCCGCCCTCCGGCTCCGCGTTGGCCTCGGCCACGAGCGAAGCCCCGTGCGCCCGCGCGATGGCCGCGACGATCGAAAGCCCCAATCCGGCGCCCTCACCTGCGGTGTGCCGGCGTTCGGCACGCCTGCGGAACGGCTCGAGGAGCCTCGGCACGTCCGCCGGATCGATCACCGGGCCGGTGTTGGACACCGCCAGTTCCCCGCCGGCGGAGGTCGCCACGACGATCCGGCCGCCCGCGCGGTTGTGACGTACGGCATTCGCCAACAGGTTCCGGACCAGCTGCCCGAGGAGCGTCCGGTCGCCGGTGACCGTCAGCGGCGCGAGGGTCCGTACGACGGTCAGCCCGTGCGGCGGGTCGGCCGCCAGCTCCGCCGCGGTCAGCGCCGCCAGGTCCACCGGTCCGGTCGATCCGGGCTCCAGGCCCTCCTGCGACACCGCGAGCAGCAGCAGGGACTCGACGAGGTGCTCACCGGCCTCCGCGACCCCGATCAGCCGCTCCCGGATCCGGGCCACCTTCCGCGGCGACGGCTCCCCCGCCAGCCCGATCTCGGCCGCGGCCCGCTGCACGGCCAGCGGGGTGCGCAGCTCGTGCGCCGCATTCGCCGCGAACCGCCGCTGGGCGCCGACCAGATCCTCCATCCGTCCGAGCATCGCGTCGAAGGTGTCGGCCAGTTCCTTGAGCTCGCCGGGCGGGGCGTCGAGGGAGATCCGCTGGTGCAGGTTCTCGCCGGACAGCCGCCGCGCGGTCTCGGTGATCACCCCGACGGGGCGCAGCACCCGGCCGGCCATCCACCAGGCGAGCCAGATCGACAGCACGGCGAAGACGGCCAGCGCGAGCAGCGAGTACACCAGCATCCGGTGCCGGGTCGCCTCGGTGACGGCGTCGGAGAGGTCCTGGGTGAAGGCGTAGCCCCTGAGCTCCTCGGGAGTGGGGCTCTCGCCGGGGGCCATGGTCCGGGCGGGCTCGGGACGCCGGCCCACGTCGGCCGTGTCGCCCGGTACGGGGAGCCGGTAGGCCGGGCTGACGGTGCGGACGACCCCGCTGACGCTCGCGTACAGCCCCTGGCCGACGAGGACGTAGACCAGCGCCACCAGGCCGCCGCCCGCGAGGAGCAGCAGCGAGCCGTACAGGGCGGTGAGGCGGGCGCGTTCGGTGCGCGGGAGCAGCCGCGACAGCGGCCCCCGCAGCGCCCCGGCGGACGTGCTTCCCGTCTTCACCGGTCGGCGATCCGGTAGCCCGCACCCGGCACGGTCTCGATCGGCTGCGGCTCGCCCAGCTTGGCGCGGAGCTTGCTGAGGGTCACACGGACGGCGTTGGTGGAGTAGCTGGTGTCCTGCTCCCACACCTGCTCGATCAGGTCGTCGCTGCTGACCACGGCCCCCTCGGCGCGCAGCAGCGTCTCCAGCACGGCGAACTCCTTGCGGGACAGCGCGAGGCGGTGCCCGTCGCGGGTGGCGGTGCGGCGGGCGGTGTCGACGGCGATCCCGGCGCGCTCCAGCACGGGCGGCAGGGCGGGGCGGGCGCGCCGGCCCAGTGCCAGGACGCGGGCGAGGAGTTCGTCGTAGGCGAAGGGCTTGGTGAGGTAGTCGTCGGCGCCGAGGCCGAGCCCTTCGACGCGGTCGCGTACGGTCCCGGAGGCGGTCAGCATCAGGACGCGGGTCAGCAGCCCCTCGCGGACCACCTGGCGGCAGACCTCGTCGCCGTGCAGGCCGGGCAGGTCGCGGTCGAGGACGAGGACGTCGTACGCGTCCAGCCGCAGCCGGCGCAGGGCCTCCAGGCCGTCGCCCGCCTCGTCGACGGCCAGGGCGTCGCGGCGCAGCCCTTCGGCGATCATCTCCCGGAGGAATTCCTCGTCCTCCACCACCAGTACGCGCATGCCCCCCTCTTTACCGGAAGAGCACATTTCGCCGTTGTAAGCAGGGTGCGAGAGGGAAGCGAAACCCCCTTCGGCGCAAGGCTCGGGACCATGAAGCGATCCCTGATCATGACCACCGCCGCGGTCGTCACCGGACTGACCCTGTTCGCCACCGCCTGCGCGAACGACGGCTCCGGCGGCTCCGCGGGTTCGGGCGGGAAGAAGGAGTCGGACGGCGGGAACCAGGCCGACAACGCCGTGAAGATGCGCCAGTGCCTGCGCGAGCACGGCATCGACGCCCCCGACCCGGCGCCCGGCCAGGACCCGCGCGGGATGACGGTCGGCGGCGGCGCCGACCCGCAGAAGATGCAGGAAGCCATGAAGACGTGCGGGATGGGCGGCCCCGGCTCGGGCAAGGAGCCCACGCAGGAGGAGAAGGACAAGGAACTCCGGTGGATCCGCTGCATGCGTGAGAACGGCATCGCGCTGAAGGACCCCGAGTACAACGGGGGCGCGCGCACCGGCATCGAGATACCCCAGGGCCAGGAGAAGGCCTTCGAGGACGCCCAGAAGAAGTGCGAAGCGGCCCGGTGAAGCCGCGCTCCAAGTGGCTGCTGGGTGCGCTGGCCGTCGTACTGGCCGTCTCGGGCGGCGGCTACGCCGTCATGGCGCAGCCGCAGCAGGACGACGCGGCGCGCGAGCGGCGCACGGACGGACTGCCCCCGGCCACGGCGCCGGTGCAGCGCGGCGACCTCAGCTCCGGCCTCCAGGTGGAGGGCACCCTCGGCTACGCGCAGGAGCGCAAGCTGAACGCGGGCGGGCCGGGCGTGCTGACCTGGGTCGCGGGCGAGGGCTCGGCGGTCGAGCGGGACGGGAGGCTGTACGAGGTCAACGGGCGGGCGGTGCGGCTGATGTACGGGTCCGTGCCGATGTACCGGCCGCTGAAGGCCGGGGACAAGGGCGAGGACGTCAAGCAGCTCAAGCGCAACCTCCAGGCGCTGGGGTACGGCACCGGGCTCGATCCGGAGGACCCGTCGTTCACGGCGGGCACGGCGACCGCGGTCAAGCGGTGGCAGAAGGCGCACAAGGCCGCGGAGACGGGCGAGGTCGGCAAGGAGGACGTCGCCTTCGCCTCGGGGCCGCAGCGGGTGCGCAGGAACGATGCGGCCGTCGGTGACGAGCCCGGGCCGGGGAAGGCGGTGCTCACGGTGACCGGCACCGAGCGGATCGTCCGGTTCCGGCTGGAGGCGGCGAAGGCGGCCGCGGCGAAGGCCGGCGAGCCGGTCACCGTACGGCTGCCCGGAGGGACGACGGCAGGCGGCAAGGTCGACTCGGTGGGCGGCACGGCCGGTTCGGGCGAGGGCGGCGACGGCGGCGCGGGCGGTGGCGGTGGCGGTGGCGGTGGCGGTGGCGGTGGCGGTGGCGGCGACAAGAAGGCCAAGGTCGAGGTGTCCGTCACCTTCGACAAGCCCGCCGGGGTCGACGCCCCGGACCAGTCCCCGGTGACCGTCGGCCTGACCGGGGAGACCCGCAAGGGCGTGCTCTCCGTACCGGTGGGCGCGCTGCTCGCGCTCACGGGCGGCGGCTTCGGCGTCCAGGTCGTGGAGGACGGCCGGGTGCGCGAGGTGAAGGTCGGCCTGGGCATGTTCGGCAACGGCCGGGTCGAGGTGACCGGCGACGCCCTCGAGGAGGGCATGCAGGTGGGGATCCCGAAGCTGTGAGCGACACCGGAATCGCAACGGTCGTGGAGCTGACCGGGGTCACCAAGGAGTACCCGGGCGGGGTCGCCGCCCTGCGCGGGGTCGACCTGAGCGTCCGCAGCGGCGAACTGCTGGCGATCGTCGGCCCGTCCGGCTCGGGGAAGTCCACCCTGCTGCACATCGTCGGCACCCTGGACCGCCCGACGGCAGGCGGTGTGCGCATCGCCGGCCACGACGTCGCGGCCCTGTCGGACCGTGCGCTGTCGGCGCTGCGCTCCCGGCACGTCGGCTTCGTCTTCCAGTCCTTCCACCTGGTGCCGGGCATCAGCGCGAAGGCGAACGTGGCCGAGGGGCTGCTGTACTCCGGCCTCTCGCGCGCCGAGCGCGGCCGCCGGGCGGCCGCCGCCCTGGAACGGGTCGGCCTCGGCGACCGGCTGGAGCACCGGCCGCACGAACTGTCCGGCGGGCAGAAGCAGCGCGTCGCCATCGCGCGGGCGGTCGCGGGTGCACCGGACCTGCTCCTGGCGGACGAACCGACGGGCGCGCTGGACACCGCTTCCGGGGAGTCGGTGATGGAGCTGCTGCACGAGCTCAACCGGGACGGCGCCACGATCGCGGTGATCACCCACGACAACGAGATCGCCGCCAGCCTGCCGCGGCAGGTGCGGATCCGGGACGGGGAGATCGTGGCGGACGTAAGGAACGGGACGGGGGTGCGGTCATGAGCAGCACGAACGGCACCGACGGTACGAACGGCACCGGCGGTACGCGGATCCGCGCCTCCCGCACCCGCGCCCGCACCCGGCGGCTCAGCCCGCCCAGGCTGTCCCCCCGGGACGTCCTGCACGTCGGGTCGGCCGGGCTGCGCTCGCGCCCGATGCGGGTGTTCCTGTCCGCGCTCGGTATCGCCATCGGCATCGCGACGATGATCGCGGTGGTCGGGATCTCCTCCTCCAGCCAGGCCGAACTGCTGCGGGAACTCGACGCGCTCGGCACGAACATGCTGGTCGTGACCCCCGGCCAGGGGATGTTCACCGGGCAGGACACCAAACTGCCGAAGGAGTCCCCCGGCATGATCTCCCGCATCGAGGGCGTCGAGTCGGTCGGTACCACCGGTGACGTGCCCGAGTCCGTACGCCGGTCGGAGAACATCCCGCGGGAGGAGACCGGCGGGATCGTGCTGAAGGCGGCCAAGGACGACCTGCTGGGCACCCTGCGCGCGAGGACGGGCAGCGGGAGCTGGCTCAGCGGGGCCACCGGCCGCTACCCGGCGGTGGTGCTCGGCGACGTGTCCGCGCGCCGCCTCGGCATCACCGCGCCGGGGCAGCAGGTGTTCATCGGCGGCCGGTACTTCACGGTGATCGGCATCCTGGAACCGGTCCCGCTCGCTCCGGAGATCGAGCGGTCCGCTCTGATCGGCTGGGACGCGGCGCAGCAGCTGCTGGGCTTCGACGGGCATCCGACGGCGGTGTACGAGCGCTCGGCGGACGACCGGGTCGCGGCGGTCAGGAAGCTCGTCGCGCAGACGGCCAACCCGCAGACCCCGAGCGCGGTCTCGGTCACCGACCCGTCGGCGGCGCTCCAGGCGAAGGCGGCCACGGAGGGCGCATTCAGCACGCTGCTGCTGGGCCTGGGCGGGATCGCCCTGCTGGTGGGCGGGGTCGGAGTCGCCAACACCATGATCATCTCGGTGCTGGAGCGGCGGCACGAGATCGGCCTGCGCCGCTCCCTGGGCGCCACCAAGGGCCAGATCCGGATCCAGTTCGTCACGGAGTCCCTGATGCTGTCCGGGCTCGGCGGCCTGGCGGGCATCGTCCTCGGCGGCGCGGCCACGGCGGTCTACGCCCGGGCCGGGGACCTGCCCTGGGTGGTCCCGCCGTGGGCGGTGACCGGCGGCTTCGGGGCCACCCTGGCGATCGGCACGCTGGCCGGCCTCTACCCCGCGGTGCGCGCGGCCCGGCTCTCGCCGACGCTGGCGCTGGCGGCGGCGTAGGAGGGCGGAGGAGAGGGGCCGGAGGCGGGGCCGGAAGCGGAGGGACAAAAGGGGTGTCCCGCCTCCGCCCCCCGGCGTACGCTGGATCGATGCGCACTCGAACTGCACGTCACGCGGCCCGCGTTGTCATCCTCTCCCCCGAAGGCTCGGTGTTCCTCTTCCGCGAGGACAACGTGGAGGTGGGCATCCACTGGCTGCCGCCGGGCGGCGGCATCGATCCCGGCGAGAGCCCCGAGGACTGCGTACGGCGCGAGCTGCGCGAGGAGACCGGGTGGACGGACCTGGAGCCCGAGCGGCTGCTGTGCACCTGGGAGCACGACTTCACGCACGAGGGGATCCCGGTGCGCCAGCACGAGCACATCTACGTCACCAGCGGCCCGCACCGCGAACCGGTCCTGGAGGCGCCCGGCATCCACTGGCAGTGGCTCCCCAAGGAGCGCCTGGCCACCCTCGGCGAACCCCTGTGGCCGCCGCGCCTCGCGGAGCTCCTCGCCGACACCCCGGCGGAGCCGGTGCACCTGGGCCTGCTGAACTAGTGCTGTGGCCGGAGCCCGTCCCGTCAGTCCTCAGTCCTTCGCCGTGGCCTTGGCGTACAGCGAGGCGGCGTACTCCCCGAGGACGGTGCTCGTCGACACGTCGTCGGTGTCGCCGCCCGTGAGGATGCCGACGATCTTCCCGTCGCGCGCCATCCACGCGCTGCCGCTGGTGCCGCCGGGGAAGTCGGCGCAGTCGAAGCGCTGTTCGGTCGCGCTGAGCCGGACCGCGACCGCCGTGCACGTACGGGGAACCTTGCGGTCGGCGGGGTAGCCGGTGACGGTCACCTCCTCGGCGGTGCGGCCGCTGGTGTCGAGGGCGGCCGCGCCGGTCACGTCCTCGATGTTGCGGCCCTTGTCGTCGGGGGCGATGCGGGCGAAGGCGAGGTCGTAGTCGTCGTCCGTACCCTCGGCCCAGCGGTCGTCCTCGAAGACCTTCTCTATCTTCCACGTGCCGTACGGAGCGAACCCGTTGGCATACGCAGGCGCGAAGACGGCCCCGCCTTCGCCGTTGGTCTGGTCCCCGGCCAGCAGGCAGTGCCCGGCGGTGACGATCAGGTTCTTGCCCGGGCTGCGCACGACGGTCGCCGTGCAGAAGTGGTCCCCGTCCAGGCCACCGGTGAACAGGGCCCCGGTGAAGGCGGCCGGGCCGCCGGGCTTGGGGGTCACCGGCGCGGGCAGCGGCGAGGTGAGCTGAGACCTCGGCGAGGCTTGCGAACGCGACGAAGCCGTGGGCGAAGCGGTCGGTGCGGCCTTCGCGCGCACGGGCGGAGCCCCCTCCGGCGGCGGCACCAACTCGGCCACCGCCGCGGACGCGCCCAGCGCCGCCACGGCGCACAGCACCACCGTCACCACGTTCCGCCTGTCCACCGGCATGATGATCCTTCCGCTTTGCCCCGGCGAAGCATGCCTTGGCGGCGGGCGCGGTCGCAAGGGGCGCGGCGGCGCCTGGCGGGCTTCGGGCCGGACGGAATCAGCAGGCTGCCGGGTCCGACCGGACGAAGCTCAGACCCGGGCGGCCGTCGACGGAAATCTCACCCGTGGGGACGAAGCCCGCGCGGGCCAGGACGGTGCGGGAGCCCGCGTTGTCGAGGGTCGTGACGGCGCGCAGCGTGGTGACGCCGTACCGGGCGGCGGCGAGCCGGCAGACCTCGCGCACGGCGGTCGTGGCCAGCCCCCGCCCGGCGGCGTGCTCGGCGATCCGGTAGCCGAGTTCGGCCGAGCCGTCCTCCACGTCGACGAGGTTGACCCTGCCCAGCACCGCGCCGTCGTCGCCCACCAGCAGGTGGAAGAAGCACAGCCCGTCGGCCTGCTCGGCCAGGAGGGCGCTGTGCCGGTCGTCGAAGTAAGCGAAGTACTGGTCGCCGCGGTCCGGGACGGACGCCGCGAAGTACGCCCGGTTCTCCCGCTCGAACTCGAGCAGGGCGGGGGCGTGGTCGACGCGGAGCAGTTCGAGTTCGGGCATGCCCCGATGCTAGACGGGCCACCTGCTGAAGCCCGCCTGCGCGGTGTGGACGGTGACGGTGCCGCCGCCCAGGTACTCGGCCTTCTGCCGCAGCCGCTCCGCCACCGCCGCACCCGGGCTCCCGTACACGTCGATCGACCGCATGCGGATGAGCGCGCCGAACGCACGGAACTTCGGGCCGCCGAGCTCCATGTGGAGCTCCATGGACGCCGAGTCCGGGTGGACGGCGATGCAGGTCATCGTGGACTGCGCCTCGTCGATGAAGAAGTGGTACGCGATCAGCTGCGGTTCGTGCGCCTCGACGAACGCGGCCAGGTCGCGCATCCCCTCCTTGACCTCCGCCAGCCTGCCCTCGCGGATGTCGGAGCGGTCGACGTAGTGGATGGGGTCCGCCATGACGCCCGAACCTAGCACCGGAACCCCGGCGGGCCCCGTAACGCTTCCCGGCGAGCCTGATCTCCCGTACGGCGACCGGCCGCACGACCCGCCCCGGGGGCTCCCCGCAACTTTCCCTCCGCGCATCGGGATTGGGGGCTTTACAGACTGACGATCTCGCGTACTCTCTCCCTCGAACACAAAACAGTGTCTGGGGGAAACAGTAATGATCGGTGTCATCCTCGCCGCCACCACCGCCGCGCTCGCCGTGCCCGTCGCCGGGCTGTTCGGCCACCGCGCCGTGCGCCGGTCGGCGAACGCCGCGCTCATGCGGATCGACTCGCCCGCCGGCATCGACGAGCAGGGCTTCGTCCGCATCGGCGGGATCGAGCAGTGGATCTCGATCCGCGGCGAGGACCGCGCCAACCCCGTGCTCCTGGAGATCCACGGCGGGCCCGGCGCCGCCGGCTCCCCCTACGGGGCCCGCACCCGGGAGTGGGAGAAGCACTTCACCCTCGTCCGCTGGGACATGCGCGGCGCCGGCCTGACCTTCGCCCGCGGCGGCGCCGTGGCCCAGGGCGGGCCGGTCACCTTCGACCGGCTGTACGAGGACGCCCTGGAGGTCACCCGGTACGTCCTGGACCGGATGCAGGTGGGCCGGGTGGTGCTCATGCCGAGTTCCTTCGGCACCGTCTTCGGGCTGCGGCTGGCCCGCAACCACCCCGAGCTCTACTCCGCGTACGCCGGCACCGACCAGAACGTCCACGAGGCGGGCCGGGACACCTCCGCCTACCGGGCCACGCTGGAGCGGCTGCGGACGGCCGGGAAGACGAAGCAGGCCGCGGCGATCGAGGCGATCGGCTCCGACTCCGCGCGGTGGACCTCGGCGCAGCGGGCTTCGTACGACAAGCTGTGCGCCGGCAGCGACCCGCTGACCCTGGACACGGTCAAGAAGGTGATCCTGGGGTCGATGTGGCTGTCGCCGCTGTACACCCTCAGCCGGATGAAGGCGTACTTCCAGGGCCAGGCCTTCTCGGAGACCGTCACGGAAGGGGCGTCCGGGTTCGACGACTGGGCCGACGGGACGCGCTTCGAGATCCCCTTCTTCGTCTTCCAGGGCGCACTCGACGTGATCACCCCGGCGGCGCGCGCCAAGGCGTACTTCGACGCGGTCGAGGCCCCGGTCAAGCACTTCGAACTGATCGAGGACGCGAGCCACTTCGCGTGGATCCGGCGCCCGGAGCGGTTCCTGGAGCTCCTCCTGACCCACGTCCGCCCGGTGGTCACGGCCCCCGCGAACCGGTAGCGGCCAAGAGCGCCCGGCAGTGGGCGTGCTGGGCGGTCTTAATCGAGTGCGGGAGTTCCGGTCCGGGTGATAGAAGGTCCGCGTGACTGATCATCTTCACTTCCCCACCCTGCTGCGGATGCTTGACGAGCGGTCCGCCGCGTTCCGCGCCGCCGTCGCCGCAGCCCCCAGCCTCGACGCCGATGTCCCGTCCTGCCCGGGCTGGACGCTGTACGACCTGGCGAACCACCTCAGCGAGGGGGACCGCTTCTGGGCCCACATCGTGCTGAACACCGCGCCGGGCGACGAGCGGCCGAGCAAGGACGGGCTGGCGGCGCCCAGGGGGCGCGAGGAGCTCATCACCTGGCTGGCCGACTCGACGGAGCAGCTGCTCGCTGCTCTGCGCGAGGCCGGCCCGGACCGGGGGTGCTGGGCCTGGTGGGAGCCGCTGGCCTCGCCGCACACGGTGGCCGCCGTGGCCCGCCGCCGCGTCCCGGAGTCGCTGATCCACACCTACGACGCCCAGCTGGCCTCCGGTACCCCGCAGGAGCTGCCGGCGACCGAGGCGGGCGACGCCATCGAGGAGTTCCTCGCCACCGTCTGCACCGGCACGGTCCCGTGGCCGGGCGAGCCCGCCACCATGGACTACCACGCAGCCGAGGCCGGCTCCTGGCGCCAGACGGTGGACGCCGCCGGTTCCCGCTTCACCCGCCTCACCCCGGCGGAGGCTGCCGAGAGCAAGCCCACCACCGCCATCTACGGCACGGCGAGCGAGATGGCCCTGCTCATGTACATGCGCATCCCGGCCGGCTCGCTGCGGATCGAGGGCGACGCCGACCTGCTCCAGCAGCTGCAGGACTGGGGCTGAGACCGACCGGCACGTGGATCGCTCGAGGCGTCGGGTGGTGGGGCGGCCGTCCCAGCGGTAGCGCGGGGCCGCGCGGCGGATGAGCATGCGCAGCGTGACGATCGCTGCGGCCCAGGTTCACGTCGACCCGGTCGGGCAGCTCGCCGGCCTGTTCCTTGCCGGCCTTCAGGACAGGGCGCTCTAAGGCGATTGCCCGATCCCCCGGCACCCTCCTTAGACACACGCTGGGCCCATGGGCAAGTGGGGAACGGTGCGGGTCCTGCGGGACCGGAACGCGGGGCTGTATCTGTCCGGCGTGGTGGTGTCCGGGTTCGGGACGAGCGCGATGTGGCTGGTCGCCGGGGTCTGGGTCAAGTCGCTGACGGGCTCGGACTCGCTGGCGGCGCTCACCGCGTTCGCCATGTGGGCGCCCGTCCTGGCGGGCCCGGCGCTCGGGGCGCTCGCCGACCGCCTGCCGCGGCGGCCGCTGCTCGTCGCGGTGAACCTCCTGATGGCGGCGCTGCTGCCGCTGCTGCTCCTGCTCGACTCCGCGGACCGGGTGTGGCTGCTGTTCGCCGTGCTGCTGGCGTACGGGATCTGCGGCACGCTGCACGACGCGGCGGAATCGGCCCTGGTCGCGCAGGCCGTCGACGCGCGGCTGCTCGGGGACCTCGGCGGGCTGCGGCTCGCGGCCGGCGAGGGCATGAAGCTGCTGGCGCCGCTGGTGGGCGCGGGGCTGTTCGCCCGGTTCGGCGGGGCCTCGGTGGCACTGCTCGACGCGGTGACGTTCGCGCTGGCGGCGGGGATCTTCGTACGCGTACGGGCAGGAGGGACGGCTGCGGAACGCGGCCCGGCCGGGGGCGGGTTCGCGGCGGGTGCGCGGCAGTTGTGGGGCTCGCCGGTGCTGCGGCCGCTGGTCCTGGCGGGCGGGGCGGTGATGTTCCTGGCCGGGCTGAACGGCGCCGCCGTCTACGCGGTCGCCGACGGCGTGCTGGGGCGCGCTCCGGCCTACGTGGGGCTGCTGTACGCGGTGCAGGGTGCGGGTTCCGTACTGGCCGGGCTCGCCGCGGGACCGCTGCTGCGGCGGCTGCCGGGGCGGGTGTTCGCGGCCGCGGGGACGGGCCTGTTCGCACTGGGCGCCGGGGTCAGGGCGGTGCCGTACGACGCGGTGGTGCTGGCGGGCAGCGCGGCGATCGGCATGGGGCTGCCGTGCGTGCTGATCGCCGCGCTGACGGCGGTGCAGCGGGAGGTCCCGGACGCCGTCCTGGGCCGTGCCGCCGCCACGGCCAACACGGTGCTCTTCGTACCGAACGCGGTGGCGCTGGCGCTGGGCGCGGGACTGGTGGCGTTCATGGACGTACGGGTCCTGCTGCCGCTGCTCGCCGTGGCGGGCCTGGCGGTGGCGACGCCGCTGCTCGTGGCCCGGCGGCCGCACCCGGCCGCTCGAACGCCGGAGGGGCCGGTTTCACCCGCCCGGCGCTGAGTCCGGCCACGTGGGCGGGTGCGGCTCACCGATCGGGGCTCCGCCCCGGACCCCGCGTCTCAAACCCCGGCGGGGCTGGTTCTCCCCCGCCGGAGGCACGGGCCGGGCGGGGATACGACGGGGTCTACGAACCGGCCCAGAGGCCGTCCGGGGTCAGGCCGAGCAGGTCGATCGCGTTGCCGCGCACGATGCGGTCCACTACGTCCGGGGCCAGGTGGCCCATCTGCGCCTCGCCGACCTCGCGGGACTTCGGCCAGGTGGAGTCCGAGTGGGGGTAGTCCGTCTCGTAGAGGACGTTGGCGACGCCGATGGAGTCGAGGTTCTTGAGCCCGAAGGCGTCGTCGAAGAAGCAGCCGAAGACGTGCTCGGCGAAGAGTTCCGACGGCGGCCGGTGGACCTTGTCCGCGACGCCGCCCCAGCCGCGGTTCTCCTCCCAGACCACGTTCGCGCGCTCCAGGATGTACGGGATCCAGCCGATCTGGCCCTCCGCGTACATGATCTTCAGGTTCGGGAAGCGCTCGAACTTGCCGCTCATCAGCCAGTCGACCATCGAGAAGCAGCAGTTGGCGAAGGTGATGGTGGAGCCGACCGCCGGCGGGGCGTCCGCGGAGGTCGACGGCATCCGCGAGGAGGAGCCGATGTGCATGGCGATGACCGTGCCGGTCTCGTCGCAGGCCTCGAGGAACGGGTCCCACTCGTCCGTGTGGACGGACGGGAGGCCGAGGTGCGGGGGTATCTCGGAGAAGGCGACGGCGCGCACGCCGCGGGCGGCGTTGCGGCGGACCTCGGCGGCGGCGAGGCGGGCGTCCCACAGGGGGATCAGGGTGAGGGGGATCAGACGGCCCTGCGCTTCGGGGCCGCACCACTCCTCCACCATCCAGTCGTTGTACGCGCGGACGCCGAGCAGTCCCAGCTCGCGGTCCTTGGCCTCGGTGAAGGTCTGGCCGCAGAAGCGCGGGAAGGTCGGGAAACAGAGCGCCGACTGGACGTGGTTGACGTCCATGTCCGCGAGGCGGTCGGGAACCGAAAACGATCCCGGGCGCATCTGCTCGTAGGTGATGACTTCCAGTTTGATCTCGTCGCGGTCGTATCCGACGGCCGTGTCGAGGCGGGTGAGCGGCCGGTGCAGGTCCTCGTACACCCACCAGTCGCCGATCGGGCCGTCGTCTCCCTTGGCTCCCATGACGGGGGCGAACTTGCCGCCGAGGAAGGTCATTTCCTTCAGGGGCGCGCGGACGATGCGGGGGCCGGTGTCCTTGTACTTGGACGGGAGCCGGTCCCGCCAGACATGGGGGGGCTCCACCGTGTGGTCGTCCACCGAGATGATCTTCGGGAAGGTCTCCATGGCCCCTACGGTAGCGCTGATCTGACGAACCGTCAGCTAGTTGGGGGCCGATCGCTCCGGGACGGGCTGACGTGTACGCGCAAGACAGGGCAGACTGACCCTTACACCGACGGAAGGCAGGGGGAGGACAGATGGACGGCGTACCGGCCATCCCGAGCCCACGGCGGCACCCCGGTACGGCCCGGCGCGCCCCTGCGGCTACAGCCGCACCCGAAGCAGGTCCGGGAGGCCCTCCCGAGACGGCCCCTGCGGCCACCACCGCGCCCGGACCGGGAACCCCTCCGTCGGCCGCCGTCCCCGCCGGCACCACCGCACCCCTCGCAGGCCCTGCGGCCCCCGCCCCGGGGACACCGAGGCCGGTGCCGGCGGCCGCGGGCACCACGCCCTCCGGCCGGGCGGCCACCCCCGGCACCTCGGGCCCCGGCCCCGCCCGAGGCACGGCCGCAGGCCCACCGCCGCAGACCGGCACCGCGCCGCAGACCGGCACCGCGCCGCAGACGGGCACCACCCCCACCGGCACCGCGCCGCGGGCCCGCACCGCGCCGCGGGCCCGCACCGCGCCGCACCCCGGGCCCGCCGTCACCCCGGGCGCCGCCGGCGATCCGGCCGCCCGGGAGTCCCGGTTCTCCGTGCTCGGGCCCATCCGCGCCTGGCGGGGCGGCGACGTGCTGCCCTCCGGGACGCCCCAGCAGCGCGCCCTGCTCGCCGCGCTGCTGCTGCGCGGCGGACGCACCGCCACCGCGCCCGAACTCATCGACGCCATCTGGGGCGAAGACCCGCCGCAGCAGGCCCTCGCCACCATCCGCACGTACGCCTCCCGGCTGCGCAAGGTCCTCGACCCCGGGCTGCTCGTCTCCGAGTCCGGCGGCTACGCCATCCGCCTGCGCTCCGCCGCCACCCTCGACCTCGGCGTGGCCCGCAGCCTCGCCGACGACGCCGAGGCGGCCCGCGAAGCCGGCGACCGCGCCCTCGCCCGTACGCTCCTGGCCCGCGCCCTCGACCTGTGGGACGGCGAACCCCTCGCCGGAGTCCCGGGCCCGCACGCCGAAACGGAGCGCACCCGGCTGGAGGAGTGGCGCCTGCAGCTGCTGGAGACCCGGCTCGACCTGGACCTCGAGGTGGGCCACCACGCGGAGGCCGTCTCCGAGCTCACCGCCCTCACCGCCGCCCACCCGCTGCGCGAGCGCCTGCGCGAGCTGCTGATGCTCGCCCTCTACCGCAGCGGCCGGCAGGCCGAGGCCCTCGCCGTCTACGCCGACACCCGCCGCCTCCTCGCCGGCGAGCTCGGCGTCGACCCGCGCCCCGAGCTGTCCGCCCTCCAGCAGCGCATCCTGAACGCCGACGCCGACCTGGCCCGCGCCGAGGACCCGGCGCCGGCCGCCGCGCCCGTCCACGTGCGGCCCGCCCAACTCCCGGCGACGGTGCCCGACTTCACCGGCCGCACCGGCTTCGTCGAGGAGCTCGGCGCCATCCTGGCCGGCGGCTCCCAGGACCAGGTCATGGCCGTCTCAGCGCTCGCCGGCATCGGCGGCGTCGGCAAGACCACCCTCGCCGTGCACGTCGCCCACACCGCCCGCTCGCACTTCCCCGACGGCCAGCTCTACGTCGACCTCCAGGGCACCGAGCCCCGGCCGGCCGAGCCCGTCGCCGTCCTCGGCTCCTTCCTGCGCGCCCTCGGCACCCCCGACTCCGCCATGCCGGACACCGCCGACGAACGGGCCGCGCTCTACCGCTCCACCCTGGACGGCCGCCGCATCCTGGTCCTGCTCGACAACGCCCGTGACGCCGCCCAGGTGCGCCCGCTGCTGCCCGGCACCGCCGGCTGCGCCGCCCTCGTCACCAGCCGGGTCCGCATGGCGGGCCTCGCCGGGGCCCATCTCGTCGACCTCGACGTGATGAGCCCCGAGGAGGCCCTCCAGCTGTTCACCCGGATCGTGGGTGCGGAACGGGTCGGGGCCGAACGCCAGGCCGCCCTCGACGTGGTCGGCGCCTGCGGGTTCCTGCCACTGGCCATCCGCATCGCCGCCTCCCGCCTCGCGGCCCGCCGCACCTGGACCGTGTCCGTCCTCGCGGCGAAGCTCGCCGACGAACGCCGCCGCCTCGACGAGCTCCAGGCCGGCGACCTCGCCGTCAAGGCCACCTTCGAACTGGGCTACGGCCAGCTGGAGCCCGCCCAGCAGCGCGCCTTCCGGCTGCTCGGCCTCGCCGACGGGCCCGACATCTCCCTCTCGGCGGCGGCCGCCGTACTGGACCTGCCCGAGTACGACACCGAGGACCTCCTCGAGGCCCTGGTCGACTGCTCCCTGCTGGAATCCGCCGCCGCCGGCCGCTACCGCTTCCACGACCTCGTACGCCTCTACGCGCGTGCGTGCGCGGAACGCGACGAGCAGCCGCCCAGCAGCCGGGACGCCGCCCTGGACCGGCTGCTGGACTTCTACCTCGCCACCGCCTCCGGGGTCTACGCCCTGGAACGCCCGGGGGACCGGCTCCCCGCGCACCTCTCCGACACCCACTACCCCGGCCTGGTCTTCCCCGACTCCCGCGCCGCCATGGACTGGCTCTACCAGGAGGCCGACCCGCTGCTCGGATGCGTACGGCAGGCCTCCGTACGGGGCGGCGGGACGCCGGTGCTGCGGCGGGCCGTCGACCTGCTGTGGGCGGCGAAGGACCTGGCCGAGTCCGGGGCCAACTCCCGGCAGTACGAGTCCGCCGCCATCGCCCTGCGCGACGCCGCCCGGGCCGCGAAGGACCCGTACGCCGAGGGCCGGGCCCGCACCACCCTCACCAACGCCCATCTCGTCGCGGGCCGCTTCGCGGAGGCCGACGACGAGGCCCGCCAGGCCACGGCCCTCGCCCGGGAGGCCGGCGACCCGCTGCCCAGCTGCTGGGCGCCCAACGACCGCGGGATCATCGCGCTCTACCAGGGGCGGCACGCGGACGGCGAGCGCTACCTGCTGGAGGCCATCTCGAACTTCCGCGCGGACGCCAACTACGTCGGCGAGGCCAGCGCCCTGTGCAACCTCTCCCGGATCCACGTGGAGCTCGGCCGGCTCACCAGCGCCATCGACCTCGCCCAGCAGGGCATCGCCATCTACGACCAGATGGGCCTCACCCTGCGCCTGGCCAACGGCCGCTACGCGCTGGGCATCGCCCTCACCCAGGCGGGGCGGCACGCCGAGGCCCTGACCCAGCTCAACGAGGCGCTCGCGCTGTTCCACGACAACCGCCAGCCGCTGTGGGAGGGCATCACCCACTTCAGGCTGGCGGAGGTGCACCTGTCGGCCGGGCGGGCGACGCAGGCGGCCGCGCACGCCGAACAGGCCGTCGCCTTACGCGTGATGGGCGGCGAGTGGCGCCGGGCGTGCGTCCTGATGGTGCTCGGACGGGCACTGCGGCGGCTGGGGCAGCGGGACCGGGCGCGGGCGTGCTGGCGGGACGCGGAGGCGGTCTTCGCGCAGCTGGGCTCGTCCGAACTGGCCGAGGTGCGAGCGCTGTTGGCGGCCGAGATCGCGGCCTGAGCCGACCGGGACTGTCCTGAGCTGTCCTGACCTGCACGATCAGGCGCTGAATGAGACGTTCATCGTTCGTTTATCGCCTCGCGTCATCGTAGGTACATCGACTCGTCGCGTCGGGGGGCACGCGGGTCGGCTGGACAACCCGTTCGGCGGTCCGCGGGGGAATCGCCGAACGGGTCCCGACCCACCATCAGGAGTGCGCGATGACGACGAACGAGAACATCCTGCCGGGCGACGGCGACATCAAGCCGATGGACAACCACGCCACGGGCATCGAGATCAAGCCGCTCGACAACCACGCCACCGGCGAACCGCTCACGACGGCTCCGGCCGACGAGGAGATCGTGACGCTCGACAACCACGCGACCGGCACCCTGCCGTAACGACGGCGCGGACCACGGGGGACCCACGGGGGTACGGGGGTACCGGGGACCCAGGGGTACGGGGGAACGGGGGAACGGCGGCCGCGGTGGCCCGGAGGGGGAGCCACCGCGGCCGCCGCATTTCCACGTCCGGGGACGGCGGGATCAGCCCCGCGGGAGGAGCCGTTCCCCTCCGCGTGCGGCCTCCAGCAGTGCCGGTGCGAACCGCTCCGGTTCCTCCCGCGCGGTCAGCGAGGCTCCGGCGGCCAGGCTGGTGTGTGCCGCTCCCACCACTCGTTCCCCCATGGTTGACCCGGAATGTTCCCTTCGGCGTACGTCGGTCTTTGCCGGGCGCGGGGAAGGACGAAGGTCCCGGAATCCCCGCCAAGGGGCTCGCGATCACTACCCTGGGGACGGTGTTCTCCTCCCACGGGCCGAGCGTCCGCGAACTCGCCGCGCAGGCCCTCACCTCGGTCGAGCGGGGCTACGACCTGCTCGCGCCGAAGTTCGACCACACCCCCTTCCGCACCCCGGACCGGATGCTGGACGCCGTGGAGGAGACCCTCGCCCAGCGGG
The DNA here is from genome assembly GCF_044541755.1 of Streptomyces sp. NPDC085524. Taxonomy (NCBI): domain Bacteria; kingdom Bacillati; phylum Actinomycetota; class Actinomycetes; order Kitasatosporales; family Streptomycetaceae; genus Streptomyces; species Streptomyces sp. NPDC085524. The sequence goes on along the minus strand of NZ_JBITTH010000022.1, from coordinate 104,382 downwards.
AGGGCTCCTTCGGCGCCGGGCTGGACGTCTGCTGCGGCACGGGCGCCGCGATCGGCATGCTGCGGCGGCTGTGCCGGGGGCGGGTGACCGGGGTGGACGTCAGCGCGGGCATGCTGGCCGAGGCCTCCCGTGCGTACGCGGACGGGAGCGCGGACGGGCGCGTGGACTTCGTACGGGCCGACGCGCGGGCGCTGCCGCCCGCGCTCGGGGACTCGTACGACCTGGCCGTCAGCTTCGGCGCCTTCGGCCACTTCCTGCCGGCCGAGCGTCCCGCGCTCTTCTCCGGGGTGCACCGGTCGCTGCGCCCCGGCGGGGTCTTCGCCTTCCCGATCGGCGCGCCGGTCCCGCCGAGCTCGCCGCTGTGGTGGGCGGTGGCGGGGTTCGACGCGGCGATGCGGGTGCGCAACGCGGTGTGGCGTCCGCCCTTCGTCATGTACTACCGGACCTTCCCGCTGAGCGGGGTCCGGGAGGACCTGCGGGCGGCCGGCTTCACGGTGGAGACCGTGCCGCTGGAGCACTTCGGGCGGCAGCCGGGCGGCGCCCCGCGGTGGAGGCTGGTCCTGGCCCGGCGCCGGGAGGGGCCGGGCGGGCCGAACGCCGGTACCGAGGGTCCCGGCTGAGTAGGCCGGCCCAGGACCCCCTGGAGGAAACCATGGCGCCGGGCTCCCCGGGCTCCCCGAATGGATGTTCCCGCCCCGAGCTGGACACGGTCACACGGGCCTACGTCGCCACCGGGATCCACCGCGAGTGGCCGAAGGTGTCGGTGCCGTTCCCCGCAGCCATCGACCTGGGCAGGCTCGTCCCCTGACTCAGCGGGTGCGGAGTTCGCGTTTGAGGACCTTGCCGCTCGCGTTGCGCGGCAGTTCGCCGACGAACTCCACCTCGCGCGGCACCTTGTAGTTGGCCATCTCCCGCCGGGACCAGGCGATCAGGTCGTCGGCGGTGAGGGTGGACCCGGGGCGCCGCACGGCGTACGCCTTGCCGACCTCGCCGAGCCGGGGGTCCGGGATGCCGACGACGGCGACGTCGGCGATGTCCGGGTGCAGGCCGATGAGCTGCTCGATCTCGGCGGGGTAGGCGTTGAACCCGCCGACGATGAACATGTCCTTGATCCGGTCGGTGATGCGCAGGTTGCCGTGCGCGTCCTTGAACCCGACGTCGCCGGTGTGCAGCCAGCCCTCGCCGTCGATCGTCTTCGCGGTCTCCTCGGGGTCCTCGAAGTACCCCTGCATGACGTTGTGGCCGCGCACCAGGATCTCGCCGACCCGGCCGGCCGGCTGCGGTCGGCCGTCGGGGCCCGCGATCACCACCTCGGTGTCGGGGATGGCCCGTCCGGAGGTCTCCGCGATGACCTGCGCCGGATCCCCCTGCCGGCACATCGTGACGATGCCGCTGGCCTCGGAGAGCCCGTACGCGGTCAGGACGGTGGCGATGCGCAGCTCGCTGCGGAGCCGCTCCACGAGCTGGAGCGGGACCACGGCCGCGCCGGTGACGACCAGGCGCAGGGCCGAGAGGTCGTGGTGGTCGCGCTGGGGGTGGTCGAGGAGCGACTGGTGCAGGGTGGGCGGCCCGGGGAGCACGGAGATCCGCTCGGCGGCGACGTTGGCGAGGACGGTGTCCACGTTGAAGACGGGCTGCGGGACCATCGTGGCCCCGCGCATCAGGCAGGCGATGATCCCCGCCTTGTAGCCGAAGGTGTGGAAGAAGGGGTTCACGATCAGGTAGCGGTCGCCCTCGCGCAGTCCGGCGAGCTCGCTCCACACCTCGTAGCAGCGCAGGGACTGGGCGTGGGTGATGACGGCGCCCTTGGGGCTGCCGGTGGTGCCCGAGGTGAAGATGATGTCGGAGGGCGCGCCGGGGGGAATCGATTCCGCGCGCTCGCGGACCGCCGCGGCCGGGACGGCGTCCCCGCCGGCGAGGAAGTCCTTCCAGGTGCGGAAGGACTCGGGCGCGTCCTCGGCGAGGACGACGACCTGCTCGAGGTGCGGCAGCCCGGGCAGCGGGCCGCCGCCGGGGCCCTCGGCGGCGGCGCGGCGCAGCGAGGCGACGTACGAGGTGCCGAGGAAGGTCCCGGTGACGAACAGCAGCTTCGCGCGGCTGCGCTGCAGGACGTACGCCGCTTCCGCGCCCTTGAAACGGGTGTTGAGCGGGACGAGTACCGCTCCGGCCGAGACGGCCCCGAGTGCGGAGACGATCCAGTCCAGGGTGTTGGGGGCCCAGACGGCGACCCGGTCGCCCGGTTCCACCCCGGCGGCCATGCAGGCGGCCGCGGCGCGCTCGACGCGCTCGCCGAGCTGCGCGTAGTCGATCCTGACGCGGCCGTCGACGACGGCCTCGCGGTCGGCGTACCGTACGGCTGCCTCCCGGACGAGCCCGGCGATGCTGCGCCGGCGCAGGTCTGCTGTCACGTCCTCGAGCCGGTCGTCGCGCCCGTCGTCGCCCATCCGTGCCACCCTCCCGCGAACCCAGTAGCTGACTATCCGTCAGATTAGCTGTAGCCTTCGCGGCTGTCAGCAGTACCGGTGCACCCCTCACCCACGGAGGTGGCGATGGCGGCAACGCTCAAGGACGCTACGGCGATAGTCGGCATCGGCCAGACGCCCTTCGCCAGACAACTGCCGCAGACCGAGAAGGAACTGGCCTGCCGGGCCATCCTGGCGGCCCTCGACGACGCCGGCATCGACCCGTCCGAGGTCGACGCCTTCTCCTCGTACACCATGGAGGAGACCGACGAGGTCGAGGTCGCCAAGGCCATCGGCGCCGGCGACGTCACCTTCTTCTCCAAGATCGGCTACGGCGGCGGCGGTTCCTGCGCCACCGTCGGACACCTCGCCGCGGCCATCGCCACCGGCCAGGCCACCGTCGGCGTCGCCTGGCGCTCCCGCAAGCGCGGCTCGGGCCCCCGGCCCTGGAAGAACACCGCCGTCCAGCTGCCCACCCCCGGCCAGTGGACCCGCCCGTTCGGGCTGCTGCGCCCGGCCGACGAGATCGGCATGCTGGCCCGCCGCTACATGCACGAGTACGGGGCCACCCGCGACCACCTCTTCAACGTGGCCATGGCCTGCCGCAACCGGGCCAACGAGAACCCGGCCGCGATGATGTACGAACGCCCGCTGACCCGCGAGATGTACATGACCTCCCGCATGATCAGCGACCCGCTCTGCCTCTTCGACAACTGCCTGGAGACCGACGGAGCCCTCGCCTGCGTGATCGTCTCCGCCGAACGCGCCCGGGACTGCCGCCAGAAGCCCGTCTACGTGCACTCCGCCGCCCAGGGCCTGCCCTCGCAGCACCACGGCATGGTCAACTACTGGAACGACGACCCGCTGAGCGGCCCCGCCTGGACGGCCGCCCGCCACCTGTGGAAGCAGGCCGACTTCGGCCCCCAGGACGTGGACGTCGCCCAGATCTACGACGCCTTCACCCCGCTGATCCCGCTCTCCCTGGAGGGCTACGGCTTCTGCGGGCGCGGCGAGGGCGCCGCCTTCACCGAGGGCGGGGCCCTGGAGATCGGCGGCCGGCTGCCCATCAACACCGGGGGCGGCGGCCTGTCCGAGGCCTACGTGCACGGCTTCAACCTGATCAACGAGGGCGTCAAGCAGCTGCGCGGCATCTCCACCGCCCAGGTGCCGGACGCCGCGACCTGCCTGGTGACGGCGGGCGAAGGTGTCCCGACGTCCGCGATCCTGCTGAGGAGCTGAGCCGGCCATGACCGCATCCGTACCCACGCACGCCCCCACGCCCTCCTCGGCGGAGGGCCTGCTGCTCCCCGTCCCCGACGAGGACGGGGCGCCCTTCTGGGAGTACGCCGCCCGGGGCGAACTCCGCGTCCAGGCCTGCACGGCCTGCGGAGAGCTCCGCTTCCCGCCCCGGCCCTGCTGCCCGCACTGCCGGTCCTTCGACAGCGAGTGGCGGCTGATGAGCGGCCGCGGCCGGATCTGGTCCTACGTCCAGCCGCACCCGCCGCTGCTGCCCGCGTACGCGGCGCAGGCCCCGTACAACGTGATCCTCGTGGAGCTCGCCGATGCCCCCCGGATCCGGCTCGCCGGAAACCTGGTGACCTCCGCCGACGCCCCCCTCGACTCCATGGACCCGGCCAGGCTGCGCATCGGCGCCCGGGTCCAGGTGACCTTCACGACCATCGGCGGGATGGCCGTGCCGCGCTGGATCCTGGAGAAGTCTTGACGCTGCGGGTGGAGCGGGACAAGACGACCGGGGTCGCGGTCGTCACCCTGGACCGGGAGCGCCGGCACAACGCCGTCGACCTGGAGACGGCCGCCGAACTGACCGAGGTGTGGCGGGAGTTCCGCTTCGACGGGGACGTGCGGGCGGTGGTGCTGACGGGCGCGGGGACGGCCGCCTTCTGCACGGGCATCGACCGGGGCGCCGAGGTGCCGCAGCCCGGCTCCCCGTACTCGGTCGACGATCCGCTGGCCGGGATCGGCCCCAAGGCGGGCGACCTGTGGAAGCCGGTGGTCGCCGCCGTCAACGGCATGGCGTGCGGCGGGGCGTTCTACCTGCTGGGCGAGTCGGAGTTCCTGATCGCGTCCTCCTCGGCGAGCTTCTTCGACCCGCACACCACGTACGGGATGGTCAGCGCCTACGAGGCCGTGTACATGGCGCAGCGCATGCCCTTCGGCGAGGCCGCCCGGATGTCCCTGATGGGCACGGCCGAACGGCTCTCGGCGCAGCGGGCGTACGAGATCGGGCTCGTCTCGGAGCTGGCCGAGCCCGGGGAGCTCCTCCCGGCGGCCCTGCGGGCGGCGGAAACCCTGGCCGGCTTCCCGACGGAGGCCGTGCAGGGCACCGTACGCGCCCTGTGGTCGGCGAAGCAGGCCGCCCTCCAGCAGGCCCTCTCCCAGGCACCGGGGCTGATCGCGCTGGGGAACCTGGCACCGCAGCGGCAGGCGGAACTCTTCGCCACCCGGCGCCCGGGGACGGAGTTCCGGCTGCGCTGAGCGGGCGACCCACGCCGGCCGGCGCCGTCCGGGGGGCACCCCGCCCTGTGTCCATATCGTGACGGGTGCGCTAGCTTCTGCTCACTCGACGAGCACATCCGGGCGCGACAGGGGAGGGCGGGCGAAGTGACGTCGAACAGTCAAGCATCCGACCGTTGGCGGGGGTTGACGGGACTCCCGAGGGAGCCGGAGCAGAACCTGCTGGGCAGCTTAGAGGTCTCCCGGGGCCCGTGGATCACAGCGTCCCGGACGTCCGGACACCTGGCGCGGGGCATCACCGACGACCTGTCCTACCTCACGGCCACCCACGAGGGGCTGACCGCGGGAACGGTCGGCCTCTCCGCCGTGACAGCCCTGAGCAGCGTCAGGTTCTCATGGGAGGAGCGCCTCAAGACCATCCGGCAGGAGTGCGCCGACATGGTGGACGCCCTGTGGCTGGCCGCCGTCCAGCAGGGCGAAATCGACGGGCAGATAGGCCGTACCCTGCAGAACGCGGTCCGCGACCGGCTCACGACGGAGGGGTGACGGCGTGCTTTCCCTGCCCGCCCTGCGCGACCTCAGACTGACCGAGCTCACCGAGGCGGCCGACGGCTGGCGGAAGGTGAGCGGCCGGGCCCACGCCGCACGGCAGCGCATCGAGTCCGAGATGATGAAACCGCTCAAGGACACCCAGGTGAGCGAGGCGGCCACGGCCGCCTACCACCGGCTGCGCCTGGTCAAGGAGAACTTCCAGTACGTGTACACCGAGTGCGCCCTGATCGAGACCGCGCTCAGCGGACTGGCCACAGAGCTCGAAGGCCCCAAGCTCAAGCTGACCCGCGCCCTGGAGGACGCCCAGCAGGCCGGCTTCACCGTCCTCGACGACGGCGGAGTGGGCTATCCGGCCGCGGGCACGCCGGACGCCGACGGCACCTTGCCCGAGGGCGGAGTCGTACGGGGGCGCCAGCTCAAGGACCCGTTCCGCGGCCCCGGGGGTGACTACGGCAGTGGCGACAACCCGAACGAGAAGCGGGCCCGCGCGTTCGCCGACACCATCTGGAGCGCCCTGAAAGAGGCGGGCGAGATCAACGACCAGTACAAGCGAGCCATCGAGAAACTGAAGGCAGAACAAGGTCTCAAGATCGACTCCAGTACCTGGGCCGACGTCAGCGGCGACATGACGGCCGTGCATCAGGCCGCCGACGACGCCATGAAGTCCCAGATCCCCCTGGACAAGCCGCCCGCCGAGCGGCTGGAGTGGTGGAACGGCCTCGACGCGGAGGCGAGGACCCGGTTGCTCGCCGCATACCCGGATGTGATCGGGAACATGGACGGCATTCCCACGGCCGTACGAGATCAGGCCAACCGCGAGTACCTGCCGATCCTGATGGCCAAAGTGGAGGCGAAGGCCGCCGGCGACAGCAAGGCACAAGCCCAGTTGCTCGCGCTCCGGGAGATCGACCGCAAGCTCAAGTCCGGTGACGTGCCGCCGATGTTCCTGATCGGGATCGGTGACCAGGGCAACGGGCGGGCGATCGTGGCGTTCGGGCAGGACCCCGACACCGCGAAGAACGTGTCGACCACGGTCCTCGGCATGAACACCGCGCTGGACGAGGACTTCGCCAAGAAGGACCTGAAGGGCGCCTTCGACGTCGCGTCCGGAGCCCGGGTCCTCGACCCGTCCAGCACCTCGATCGTGTGGCTGGGATACGACGCTCCGCAGAGCGAGCTGGAAGCCGCCGCTCCGTCCTACGCGCAGAAAGCGGCCCCGGGGCTCAACGGCTTCATGAACGGCCTGGTGGCCACCAACCAGCACGGTGACCCGCACCTCACGGTCATCGGCCACTCCTACGGCTCTTTGGTGGTCGGCGTCGCCTCGCAGCAGCCCGGCCGCATCCCCGGGGCCGACGACATCGTCCTGCTGGGCAGCCCGGGCGTGGGCGTGGACAGGGCCGAGGACCTGGGCGTACCCAAGGGGCGTGTGTGGGTCGGGGCGGCCGAGAACGACATCGTCACCCACCTGCCGTCCAAGAGCGGGGTCGGCTGGAAAGCCGGCGAAGTGGTGCAGGACATCGCCACCGGCGGACCGTTCCGCCCGGTGATCCGGGGCGTCCTGGACGAGGTGTTCGGAAGCGACGAGCCCAACGACCGCCTCATCTACGGCCAGGACCCGGCGAGCAAGGGCTTCGGGGCGAACCGCATCCAGAGCGAAGCGGGCCCGGACGAGTGGAAGTGGACCGACCCCAAGATCAAGCCCAATACGGAAGCCCACGGCAGCTACTTCGACCCGGAGACCAACCAGGTATCGGTCGACAGCATCTCAGCGATCGTCGCCGACCAGCCCGGCAAGGTCTCCTACGAGATACCCCGGGGCGCACACTCCGTCCTCGTGCCCGGGCCGGGGATCCGCCAGTGAGGCCCGCCGGCGAGCGGGACCGGCCGATGACCATGCAGCAGGCCGCCGAGCGCGCCGACGCGATCCTCGACGCCACCTTCGCCGCCGTCCGGCCCCCGGTGTGCTGGACCCACCGCGACAGCCAGGCGGGGACGCACGGCACCGACCGGCGCAGGGCCGTCACCACGATCATCGCGGAGGAACGGCTCGGCGGCTTCCTCGGCCTGGTGGAACGGCACTGGACGGGCCGCGGCTACGCGCTGCGCACGACCAGCCGCGACGGGCGGGCCGCCTATTTCGCGACCCCGGACGGGTTCCAGCTGAGCGTCGTCGTCGGTTGGAAGGGGCAGCCCCACTTCCGGGTCACCACTCCGCCCGCCGAACCGTCCGCAGTGGCCCCGCCCACGACCCCGCCCCAGGGCCCCGACCGGCGCCACGAGGAGGTCCCGGAGCCGGACCAGTTCGACCCGTTCTGGTCGGTGGCGGAGCCGCCGCAGGCCGGCACCGCGGCGGGCTGACGGGCCGGGCGGCCGCAAGGCCCCCGAAACGGCTGCGGCCCCGGCCCCCGGTGCGGGGGCAGGGGCCGGCAGGCCGGTCAGGCCGGGGTGGATCAGGCCTCGACGACGCCCGAAGCGGCGATCTCGATCTTGGCGCGGGTGGCGCCCGACGGGGAGCCCAGCTTCTCGATCTGGTCCACGATCTCCGAGCCCTCGACGACCTCGCCGAAGACGACGTGCTTGCCGTCCAGCCACGGGGTCAGGACGGTGGTGATGAAGAACTGCGAGCCGTTGGTGTTGCGGCCGGCGTTCGCCATCGACAGGAGGTACTTGCGGTCGTGCTTCAGCTGGAAGTTCTCGTCCTCGAACTTCTCGCCGTAGATGGACTTGCCACCGGTGCCGTTGTGGTTGGTGAAGTCACCGCCCTGCAGCATGAACTGCGGGATGACGCGGTGGAAGCCGGAGCCCGCGTAGCCGTAGCCGTTCTGGCCGGTGGCCAGCTCGCGGAAGTTGCGAGCCGTCTTCGGGACGACCTCGTCGAAGAGGTTGAAGACGATGCGGCCGGCGGGGGCGCCGTCGATGCTGATGTCGAAGTAAACGTTGCTCATGGGGTCCATCCTGTCACTCCCGGTGCCGTGCGCTACCCGGCGGGGCCGGAAGCCCGTCATCCGGACGTCCGCGTACCCGTCCCCTTCGCCGCGTCCAGGGCGTACACGCAGCGGTCCTTGCTGCACGCGTAGACCACGCCCGCCTCGGCCACCGGCGCGCCCGTGATCTCGCCCCCCGTGGCCAGCTTCCAGCGGAGCTGGCCGCCCGCCGCGTCCAGGGTGTACAGGCAGTGGTCGGCCGAACCGAAGTGCACCCGGCCGTCCGCGACCGCCGGCATGCCGGTGATCTCGCCGCCCGCCGCGAACCGCCACTTCGGGGTGCCGGTGACCGCGTCGAGCGTGTACAGCGCACTGCCCGCACCCAGGTGGATGTTGCCCGCCTCGACCACGACCGGATCGGACGACGAGCGCGCCTCCGTCGCGATGCGCCAGCGGTCCTGGCCCGTGGCCGCGTCCAGGGCGTACACCGTGCCGAGGTAGTCGACGAGGTAGACCCCGCCGCCCGTGACCGCCGCGCCCGGCGCGAACGCCGGGGGCGCCAGGAAGACCGCAGGGGCCTCGAAGTGCCAGCGGACCCGGCCCGAGGCCCGGTCGACGGACAGCACGCGGGTGCCGGCCGCCACGTAGACGTTGCCGTCGGGGCCGGGCGTGACCCGCACCGGGACGTTCCCGCAGGAGCCCGCGTCGCCCACCGGGTACGACCACGACTCGCGGCCGCTGCGGGCGTCCAGCGCGCGCAGCCGGGCGTCCTGCCACACGTACACGGTGCCGTCGTGCAGGACGGGCGCCGCCTCCGGGGTCTCGAAGTCGGTCTGCGCGCCGCTCAGCTGCCACAGCTGCTGGCCGGTGGAGGCCTCCCAGCCCTGTACGCCGCCGCCGCGCGTGGCGGTGACGACCGTGCCCCGCTCGGCGCGCACGGCGTACGCCCAGGACTCGGTGGACAGCCGCCACCGCTCCGAGCCGTCGGTGGCGTCGAGCGCGTAGAGCGAGGGCCCGTCGGAGGCGTGGATGCGGCCGTCGGCGACGGCCATGGCCCAGGCCACGTCCCGGGTCTTGAACTGGCGCCGGCCGCTCGCCACGTCCAGGGCGTGCACCTCGAAGGAGGTGACGTAGAGCAGGTCGCCCGCGACGGTCGGGGTGCCCCACACCTCGTTCGACATGCGGAAGCGCCACGGCCGCCAGCGGCCGCTGTCCGGAGCCGCGCTCGGGGTCGGCACCACCACGCCCGAGGGCGCGGCCGCCGCCGAGCCGCCCGGCGGGCGGACCCAGCCGGTCGCGGAGTCCGCGGCGGAGGCGTGCGCGGCCGGGGCCGACGCGGTCGCCCGCGGCCCGGGCCCGATCGGCACCGGGGAGCCGCCGAGGCGGACGGGCTCGCCCGAGGACACCGGGTTCATCGGCGGGCGGTCCGGGCGCTGCGGCAGGGCCTGCCCGGTACGCGGGTCCACCCACGAGTCGGCGCCGCGCGGGCGGCGGTGCGTGGCCTCGTCGGAACGCGGACCCGAACCTGCGCCGGGACGCGGGTCCGCACCGGGACGCGGGTCCGCACCGGGACGGCGGTCCGCGCCGCGCGGGCCGGGCGGGTTCAGGGACGTGGTCGGAGCCGTGCGGTTCCCCGCCCGCCGGGCCTCGATCATCGCCACGGCACGCCCGGGCAGCCACGCCGAGGCGGTGCCGCTCTCGTCGTCGCCCTCGAAGAGGTGCGGGGCGAGCTGCGCCTGCAGGTCGGCCGGGGTCGGGCGCTGCGTGGCGTCCATCTGCATGCAGGAGTCGATCAGCGGCCGCAGCTCGTCGGGGAGCCCCTCCAGGTTCGGCCCCTCGCGCAGCAGCATGAACACCGTCTCCACCGGGTTCGCCCCGTGGTAGGGCGGGTGCCCGGTGGCGGCGAAGACGAGCGTGGAGCCGAGGGAGAAGACGTCGCTGGCGCCCTTGACGCTGCGCGAGTCCTTCGCCTGCTCCGGCGACATGTAGGCGGGCGTGCCGACGGCGACGTTCGTCATGGTCAGGCGGGTGTTGGAGACACCGCTGGCGATACCGAAGTCGATCACGCGCGGCCCGTCTTCGACAACGAGCACGTTGGACGGCTTCAGGTCGCGGTGGACCAGGCCCGCCCCGTGGATGGACTGCAGCGCCTCGGCGATGCCGGCCGCGAGCCACCGTACGGCCTGGGCGGGCATGGGCCCGCACTCGTTGACGATCTCCTCGAGGGAGGGCGCCGGCACGTACGCGGTCGCCAGCCACGGCACCGCCGCCCGCGGGTCGGCGTCGACCACGGCCGCGGTGTAGAAGCCGGACACGGCGCGCGCCGCCTCGACCTCGCGGGTGAACCGCACGCGGAAGAGCTGGTCCTCGGCGAGCTCGGTGCGCACCGTCTTGATCGCGACCCGCCGTCCGGACGCCGACCGCGCGAGATAGACCAGCCCCATGCCGCCGGCGCCGAGCCGTCCCAGCACCTCGAAGGGGCCGATCCGTCTCGGGTCGTGCTGCGTCAGCTGCTCCACCACTCGCCCCTTCACATCCCCGTACGGACCCACGCTCCGGGCCCGCTTCCACCGGTACGGGGCCGTGCCCCGTGCAGCGTCTCACTCCGGGCGCCGCCCGGGTCGCGCAACCCCGATTCTGTCAGGCCCGCGCCTGGTCCGGCCCCGGCACGGCGTGCCGGACGGGGTGGGATGGCCCACTCGTCACGAACCCAGTCGCGTCCGGGGTTCCGAGAGGAGCCCGAAGACCGCCCCCTGATTGTCGGCGACGACGGCGATGCGGCCGTACGGGGTGTCGACGGGATCGGCGGTGACCCGGCCGCCGAGCCGCCGGACCGTCGCCACGGACTGGTCGCAGTCCGGGACGGCGAAGTAGGCGAGGAAGTGCGCGGGCATGATGTCCGGGAAGGCGTCGGTGATCAGGCTGCGGCCCAGCACGGCGGTGTCGCTGCCGGGCGCCTTGCCGGGCGGGGACCAGACGCGGTACTCGATGCCGGCCTCGTCGTCGTTCTGGTCCTCGGGGACGTAGCCGAAGACCTTCGCGTAGAAGACGTCGACGGCGTCGCGGGCCCGCGTGTAGACCTCGCTCCAGCAGTACGTGTAGGGCTCGTTCTGCGCCTCGAAGCCGTGGTGCGTACCGGCCTGCCACAGGCCGAAGACGGCCCCGCCGGGGTCGGCGGCCATCGCGGCGGTCCCGTACGGGCCCACGGGCATCGGGTCCATGACCATCTGGCCCCCGGCGGCCCGGATGCGCTGGGCGCAGGCGTAGGCGTCGGTGGTGTAGAGGTAGATCCCCCATACGGTGGGCATCCGCCCGTCGGGTTTGGGGGCGAGGGCGGCGACGTTGCGGCCGCGGCTGTAGGCCTGGGTGTAGTGGCCGTACTCGGCTCCCGCGCTGTCGCCGAAGGTCCACCCGAAGAGCTCACCGTAGAAGCGCTTGCCCGCCTCGACGTCCGGCAGCGAGGCGTCCACCCAGCAGGGTGCGCCTTCCGCGAATGCGGCCATGAGCCCGGTTCCTTCCGTTGTGCGGTGGTGCGTACCGTCCCACCTCTCCCACCTGTCCCACTTCTCACGGCCATGATCTGCCCGAAAACTTGTCCACAGCCTGTTGATAAGACTATTCGGGGGAAACAATGAGCAACCGGGCGACCCACCGTAAGCGCGCGTCCCCCGGCTCGGACCCGGCCCGCACCCGGCCCGCACCCGGCCCGCGCCCGCCTCGTGCAGGGTTCGTGCGCGGCCCGTGTACGGCTCGTGCGCGGCCGGAATCCACCGTCAAAGCCTCTCAAATCCGCTTTCCGGCCAGGCCAGGGACCCCGTAACCCCATTTGCAGGCGGCCGAATAGCGCGCCGATCACCCCTCGGTAAGCTGACGGCATGACAGGACAAGTACGCACCGTCGACGGGCGTGTCGCCGGCCGGCGCGGCCAAGCGACGCGGCAGAAACTGCTCGACTGCCTCAGCGAGATGCTCAGCTCCTCGCCGTACCGCGACGTCAAAGTGATCGACGTCGCCCGCAAGGCCGGTACCTCCCCCGCGACCTTCTACCAGTACTTCCCGGACGTCGAAGGAGCCGTCCTGGAGATCGCCGAGCAAATGGCGACCGAAGGCGCGCAGTTGACCTCACTGGTCGAGGGCCGCACCTGGGTCGGCAAGTCCGGGTGGGCGGCCGCCGAGGAGCTCGTCGAGGGCTTCCTGGACTTCTGGCGGCGCAACGACGCGATCCTGAGGGTCGTCGACCTCGGCGCGGCCGAGGGCGACAAGCGCTTCTACAAGATCCGCATGAAGATCCTCAATTCCGTCACCAACTCCCTGACGGAGTCGGTCAAGGAGCTCCAGGCCAAGGGCAAGGTCGACAAGGACGTCAGCCCCGCCGCGATGGCCGGTTCCCTGGTCGCCATGCTCGCCGCGGTCGCCTCGCACCAGAAGGGCTTCCAGACCTGGGGCGTCAAGCAGGCCGAACTCAAGCCGAACCTGGCCCTGCTGGTCCACCTCGGCATCACCGGCAAGAAGCCGACCAAGTGACGGCGGACCCTGCGCGAGGGTCCGCCGCCCCGGCCGGCCGCGGTGGCACCGTCGGGTGCGGTGGCGCTGCCGGGCCCACCGCCCGCGCCGCAACGCCCGGCCGCTGACCGTGCCGCCCGCCTGAGATCAGCGACGCTCCAGGCGGAACAGCCGGATCTCGCGCTCGATGCGCGCCTGGTACGTCGCGTACGGCGGCCAGAACTTCAGCACCGCCTGCCATGCCGCCGCGCGCTCCTCCCCCTCCAGCAGCCGGGCCCGTACGGCGATGTCCTGGCCCCGCCAGCTCACGTCCGCGTCCGGGTGCTTGAGCAGGTTCCCGGTCCACGCCGGGTGTCCGGGCCTGCCGAAGTTCGACCCGATCAGCAGCCAGCTGACGCCGTCGGCCTCCGGCATGCAGGCGAGGGGGGTCGTGCGGGGCTCGCCGGTCCTGGCGCCCTTGGCGGTGAGGATCACGCCCGGCAGCATCTGGGCGCTGAGCATCACCTTGCCGCGGGTGAGCTTGTGCACGGCCTTGTCCATGGCCGGGATGAAGTGCGGTGCGATCTTGGCGAACAGCATGGTCGAGGAGACCTTCTGCATCACCTTGACGCCGAGAGCCGTAGCCATCAGACGGCCACCTTCCGTGGCTGGGGGGTGAACAGGTCGGCGCGGTCCGCGGCGTGCGCCCGCAGCCGGTGGACGGGGCCGAACAGCAGCTCGTCGGCGGCGGCCCGCTTGAAGTAGAGGTGCGCGTCGTGCTCCCAGGTGAAGCCGATGCCGCCGTGGAGCTGGATGGCCTCGCCGGCGGTCACCCGCAGGGTCTCCAGCGCCTGGGCGAGGGCGAGGCCGCCCTGCTCCGGGTCCCAGGCCGCGTAGTAGGCCGCCGAACGGGCCGCCTGCACGCGTACGTAGAGGTCGGCGAGCCGGTGCTTGACCGCCTGGAAGGACCCGACGGCCCGCCCGAACTGCTCGCGCTGCTGCACGTAGTCCACGGTGCGGGCCAGCGCCTGCGCCGCCGCGCCGACCGCCTCGGCGGCGAGCACCGCGGCGGCCGTGCGGCCGGTGGCGGCGAGGGCGCCGAGCACCTCGGAGCCGTCCCCGTCCCCGAGGTCGCCCAGCAACTCGGCCGACACGTCCCGAAGTTGGATCCGGGCCTGCGAGCGGGTCTCGTCGAGGGTGGTCTGCCGCGACCGCACGAGGCCGGGCGCGCCCTCCCGGACGAGGAAGAGCAGCGTGCGGCTGCGGGCGAACCCGCCGGTGTGCGCGGCGACCAGCAGCAGGCCCGCGCTGTGCCCGTCGAGCACCTGGGCGACCTCCCCGTACAGCCGCCACCCGCCGCCCTCGGCGGCCTCGCCGCCTTCCGTGACGGCGCGGGCCTGCACCCCGCCGGCCCGGCCGCCGCCGGACCAGGGCCCGGCGGCGTTGTCGCCGGTCAGCGCGAGGGCGGTGGCCAGTGCCGGGCCGGGGACGGCGAGGGCTGCGGTGAGGGTGCCGGCCGCCAGGGGCGGGAGCAGCGCGGAGCGCTGGGCGGGCGTGCCGAGGGCGGTGATCAGCGGCACGCAGAGCGCGGCCGTGGCCAGCAGCGGGGAGGGCAGCAGCGCCCGCCCGGTCTCCTCGCAGGCCAGGGCCAGGTCGGCGGGGGTGCAGCCGACCCCGCCGTACTCCTCGGCGACCGCGACGCCGGGCAGCCCGAGCTGCTGGGCGAGCTGCTGCCACAGCTCGGGGTCGTACCCGGCGGCGGTGCGGACGGCGGCCTTGACCTCGTCGGGGCCGCAGCGTTTGCCCAGGATCTCGCGCAGGGTACGGCGTATCTCGTCCTGCTCCGCGGTGAAGGCGGCATCCATCGTCGGGCTCCTCCCCGTATCTGACGGGCCGTCATATTAGGGCGGGCGGAGTCAGATGCACAGGGGGCGGGGGCCGCGTGTTGAACCGCGGGGGAGCCCTAGAAACTGACACTACGTCAGATGTACCTTCCCTTCATGCCTGGACTCACACCTGGACCAGAATCCCGCCCCGGATCCCGCCCCGGATCCCGACCTCGCCGCAGGGTCGCGGTGGTCGGCGTCGCCCTCTCGGACTGCGGCCGGGTGGACGGCCCGACCCCCTACGCCCTGCACGCGCAGGCGGCCCGCCGCGCCCTGGCCGACTCGGGGCTCGACCGCTCCGTCATCGACGGCTTCGCCTCGGCCGGCCTCGGCACGCTCGCGCCGGTGGAGGTCGCCGAATACCTGGGCCTGCGCCCCACCTGGGTCGACTCCACGTCGGTGGGCGGCTCCACCTGGGAGGTCATGGCGGCCCACGCGGCGGACGCGATCGCCGCGGGACACGCCAACGCCGTGCTGCTGGTCTACGGATCCACGGCCCGGGCCGACATCAAGGCCCGCCGCCGGACCTCGAACCTGTCTTTCGGGGCGCGGGGACCGCTGCAGTTCGAGGTCCCGTACGGTCACACGCTGATCTCCAAGTACGCCATGGCCGCCCGCCGCCACATGCACGAGTACGGGACCACGCTGGAGCAGCTCGCCTCGGTGGCGGTGCAGGCCCGGGCGAACGCGGCCACGAACCCGGACGCGATGTTCCGCGATCCGCTGACGGTCGACGAGGTCCTGTCCTCCGAGATGATCGCGGACCCCTTCACGAAGCTGAACTGCTGCATCCGCTCGGACGGCGGCTGCGCGGTCCTCCTGGCCGCGGAGGACTACGTACCGGACACCGCCAAGGCCCCGGTCTGGATCCTGGGTTCCGGCACCTCCGTCTCCCACACCACCATGTCGGAGTGGGAGGACTTCACGGTCTCCCCGGCAGCCGTATCCGGCCGCCTCGCCTTCGAGCGGGCGGGCCTGACGCCGGCCGACGTGGACCTGGCGGAGATCTACGACGCCTTCACGTACATGACCCTGGTGACCCTGGAGGACCTCGGCTTCTGCGCGAAGGGCGAAGGCGGCGCGTTCGTGGAGAAGGGCCGCCTGCTGCGGGACGGCGAACTCCCGGTCAACACGGACGGCGGCGGCCTCTCCGCCTGCCACCCGGGCATGCGCGGCCTCTTCCTGCTGGTCGAAGCGGTCCGCCAGCTCCGCGGCGAAGCGGGCGCGGGCCAGGTGACGAAACCGGGCGGCCGCCTCCCGGAAGTCGCCGTAGCCTCCGGCACGGGCGGCTGGTTCTGCTCGTCGGGGACGGTGGTGCTGGGGCGGGGGTGAGGGGCGGGGGCGGGGGCGGGACTTCCACCCCCTCGGGCCCCGCCCCGGGGGGTGTTCGCCCACCCACCCCCGGGTGCGGCTGGGGTCGGGGCCGGCGCCTGCACGGGAGGGGCCTTGCCTGTTCGGGCGCGGCTCTCGGGCGATTGTCACGAACCCCTTGCCCTGATGGGCGGGGTGGGGGTGGTGGCGGGACGTCGGCTGGCCGGAATCAGAGAGGTCTTGGGGATGGCTGCCCCTTACCGCCGGGTGCTCGTGACGCCGCCGAGGAACTCGGTCCAGGCCGCGGGGGTGACGGCCGGCTCGGGGCCCGCCGTCACCTTGGAGTCCCGGATGTGGATGGCTTCCGTACAGGCGGCTACCTCGACGCAGTTGTCCCCGTCGCCGCTGCTGTAACTGCTCTTGACCCACCGCAGTCGGGAGCTGTTCACAACGAACCTCGCATTCGCATCAACAGGCCCACGCTGTCCGCAGGATTGAGGGCCTGGATGCGAAGATTGGCATACCGCTGGTGAAGCAGGCTGAGGTCTTTCGGGTCAGTCAGTACCCGCCCGGACTGTTGCCCTTCGCTGTAGCCCACCCATTCGTGCTCCTCGGTTTCGAGGAGGCAGAAAGGGCCTCCGAGCCCTGCGTGCCCCGGGCTGACCAGCGGCATGATCTGCAGGTCGACGTTGGGCAGCCGGGCGCACTCCAGCAGGTGGTCGATGAGCCGGCGGGTCACTTCCGGGCCTCCCGTCTGCCGGAGGAACACCGCCTCGTCGATGATGAAGCTGAAGACCGTGTACGGAGTGCGGGTCAGGAGTTGCTGCCGTTCCAAGCGGGCCGCGATGCGGGCCTCGGCCTCTTCCGGTGTGGGTGGCGGAAGCACGTCGCCGACGAGGGCGCGGGCGTAGGACTCCGGCTGGAGCAGGCCCGGAATGGAGCGGCACTCCTACGTATCGAGCGTGACCGCCGCCTCCTCCAGCTCCGCCCACCGGCGGAACCACGACGCCAGCCCGCGCCGTCGTGGTTCCGCCGGTGTTTGCCCAGCCGCCGCACAGGACGGCCCGGGCGCTGCCCACCGCCGGGGCGGGGGGGGCCGTCAGTACTGCCAGCGCGGTTGGGTGCCGTCCATGCGGCAGTAGATCAACCGGCCGTTCGCGGCGTGGGTGGGCCTGCCGAGGTCCGCCTTGCGGCAGAACTGGCCCGCCTTGTAGCAGTTCCCGGCGTTGGAGACGATCTCGCACTCGGCGGTCGTCGGCTGGGTCGGGACCTTCGCGGTGGGTCGGGGCGCCTGGGTGGTGGCGGCGGGCTTCGGGTCGGCGGGCGTCACGCTGCGCGTGGGGGGCTGCGGAGCCGCCGTGGTCGGGGCGGCTGAGGGGGTGACCGTCGTCGGGGCCAGGGAGGGTATCGGGGCGGCGGATGTGGTCGACGGGGACGCTGACGACGTTGTCGGCGGCAGCGAGACCGCGGGGCCGCCGCCCTCCCCCGGGCCGCAGGCAACGGCAACGCCCGCCACCAACAGGGCGACCAGCGCCCGCCTGATCGGGCCCCGCGTACGTCTGCCGCTTCCGTCGCTCTTGCCGTTGGCGCTGCGCATCCGTGCTCCCACCTGAAGTCATCAAAAGGAGGCACGTCTTACGAACAGGCGTCCGTCTCCGGCGGCTTTCAGCCGAATCGTGACTTCGCCCGGCGCCGTCAGATGCGGCGCCGGACCTCAGCGGCGAACTGGGCGGCTCCGCCTACGGACAGGCGGTCCATCAGGCCGTGCAGGTCCCTGGGGTCCCGGCGGTAGCCCGCCACCTGCCTCCGAAGTA
Organism: Streptomyces sp. NPDC085524; assembly: GCF_044541755.1. Taxonomy (NCBI): domain Bacteria; kingdom Bacillati; phylum Actinomycetota; class Actinomycetes; order Kitasatosporales; family Streptomycetaceae; genus Streptomyces; species Streptomyces sp. NPDC085524. Next base: position 86,474 of record NZ_JBITTH010000022.1, on the reverse strand, counting down.
CGGCGAGCGTCTCCGTCGGTCTCAGATCGAGCGCGTCCAGCAAGAAGTCGTCGGGGCTCAGGACGTCAATTTCGTACGGCCCCACCGCTTCGGCCGGAAAGTCACGCAGATTCAGTGTGACGAGGGCGTGCGCATGGCCACGCACTGCTGCGGCGAGCACGTGACGATCCTTCGGATCGTTGCCCATCACCGGGATCAGGGACTCGTAACCCGTCACCGCACTGTCCGGGAAGGCCGATCCCAGGACATCGACCAACCGCTTTGCCGTCACCTCGTCCGTCCTCTCCGCGATGTTCCTGCGGAGTTCCTCAAGAATGCCGTCCGACCAGAGCGGCTCGTACACCTCCGCCTCGGCCAGTCGGAGGAGCGTGTCCCTCAGGTAGTTGGGATACAGGACGCACGTGTCGAGCACAACGCGCTGCACAAAGCCCCCAGTCAGGCGTCGTAGAGACCGGATTCCTCGGTCAGATACACAAGGTCGTCCAGGCCCGTGCGCCGCTTCTCGCGGCGTAGCGACTGGTACTCGAGGACGTCGGTGAGCAGCACGCGCCGATGTCGGCCGGGGCGCGTGTGGGGGATCTCGCGGCGTTCCAGGATTTTGACGAAAGTGGGCCTGCTCACCCCCAGGAGGTCCGCCGCCTCCTGGGTCGTGAGCGTGGTGTGGACGGGGGCGACGGTGACCGCCTTGCCCTCGGACAGCGCCCTCACGACGACGAGCAGCGCCTCGTACACCTCGGTGGGCAGGACCTCCGTCGTGCCGTCGGGTCCCTGCAAGATCGCCGGCTCGGACGCGTGCCCCACGCGATCCAGGAAAGCGCGCAGGTCGGCAATCTCCGCCCGGTGCTCGGGCAGCAGCGTTCTGTCCTCGGCAGTAGCACGCATGCCACATCCTTTCTAGGCTGCTCCCAGGTTCCCACAATTCGAAAGAAACGCAACATAGCGGAGCAGGGTCGGCTGCGGCCGGACCGTAGCCTGGCCGCATGACGAGCGAGACGACCAGCGAGACGACCGCCGACGAGTTCCGGGAGACCCTGCACTCCCTGCGCGTGTGGGACTCCCCGCTCCCCGGGTTCGACACCGGCGCCGCGCCCGCCGAGCCGCTGCCGTTGTTCCGGGAATGGTTCGTGGCGGCCGCGAAGGCGGGGCAGCCCGAGCCGCACACCATGAGTCTGGCGACCGTGGACGCGCAGGGCCGGCCCGACGTGCGGACGCTGATGCTGCACGACGCCGACGCGCGGGGCTGGCACTTCGCCTCGCACGCCACCAGCGCGAAGGGGCGGCAGCTGGCCGCGCAGCCGGAGGCCGCGCTCGGGTTCTACTGGCCGGCCGTGGCGCGGCAGGTGCGCATCCGGGGCCGGGTGACGGCGTGCGGGCCGCAGGAGAGCCGGGCGGACCTGGCGGTGCGCTCGCGCGGGGCGCTCGCCGCCGCGCTCACGGGCCGGCAGAGCGAGGTGCTCGGGTCGGTGGAGGAGCTGGCGCGGGTGGCGCAGGCCGCGTGGGAGCGGGCCGGGGCCGAGCCGGACGCGCCGGCTCCGACGTGGACGCGGTACGTACTGGACCCCGCCGAGGTGGAGTTCTTCCAGGGGGACGCCGCGCGCAGGCACGTCCGGCTGCGGTACCGGCGTACGGCCGAGGGCTCCTGGGAGCGCGAATTGCTTTGGCCGTAGGCTGAGTTGATGGAGATCGGTTCGGTGGTGATCGCGGTGGTGGGCGTTGCGGGGACCCTGGGGGGCGCGATCCTCACCCAGCGGGGCTCCGAGCGTGTCAAACGCCGCGAGATAGAGCTCCTGCGCGGCCACGAGCAGGTACGCGAGCAGCTCGTGCTGCGGCGCACCTGCTACATGGAACTCAACAGGGACGCACGGCAGTTGACCACGGCGCTCAACAAGCACCTGCACATCATGCGGGAGCGCACCGTGGAGGACGCCGACCGCGTGGCGCTCGACGAGGCGCGCGACGCCCAGCGCGACCGGTACTCCGAGGCGCAGATGATCGCCCCGGACTCGGTGCTCACCCCGGCGAGCGAGGCCAACCATGCCCTGACCCGGCTCTACGGGCAGGTCAAGCGCCTCGAGCGCGGCGAGCCCGAGCCGGGCGAGACGATGGAGAGCGCGGCCCGGGCCCAGCAGGAGGTGTGGGACCACCTCCGGGCCATGCGGCACGCCATGCGCGAGGACCTCGGCGTGGAGTGAGCCGGAAGCCGGTCCCGGTCAGGCCGACGGGCGGAACACCGGTACCGCCAGCCCCTCCGCCGCCTCGCGGAAGGTGACGGTCAGCGGCATCCCGATGCGGAGGTCCGCCGCCTCGCAGTCCACCACCTCGGTCATCATCCGCGGGCCTTCCGCCAGGTCGACGACGGCGGCCGTGTAGGGGACGCGGGTACCGAAGGGCGGGAGGTCGTTCCGGTGGATCACCGACCAGGTGTAGAGGGTCGCGCTGCCGCTCGCCGCCTCCCAGGAGACGCGGTCCTCGCCGGCCCAGCAGAACGGGCAGAACTCGCGCGGGTAGTGGTGCGCCCGCCCGCAGTCGGCGCAGCGCCGCAGCAGCAGGCGGCCGTCCGCCGCCGCGTCCCAGTAGGGCCGGGTGAACTCGTCCGCCTCGGGGAGGTCGTACCGCACGGTGCTCACGAGAAGAGTCCGATCGCCGAGTCGAGGGACCAGGTCTGCCAGGCCATGGCGAAGAGGGCGACGAGCGAGATGAGCGCCATCATCGCGTTCTGCCCCTGCTCGGCCCAGTCGTGGATCATCAGCACGAGGTAGAGCAGGTTGAGCAGCAGGCCGCCGACCAGTGCGATCGGGGTGAGGAAGCCGAGGACGAGGCCGAGCCCGAGGGCGAGTTCCGCGTAGACGACGATGTACGCCATCAGCTTCGGGCGCGGCGCGACGACACTCTCGAAGCCGCCCTTCACGAAGGCCCAGCGGTGCTTGCCCGCGACGTCGGCGGCCCAGGCGATGCCGGTGCCGCGCTCGAACCAGCCCTTCTTGTCCTTGTGCCGCCAGCTCTCCAGCCACCACAGGCCGAGGCCTATCCGGAGCACGGCTAGCCATTCGGCGCCGCTGAGCCAGATGGTCTGCATCGCAGCTCCCACCCCTCGATTGATCTGACGGTACGTCAGTTCAGCGGATCCGGGGCGATCCCGCAAGGGTCCGGCGGGGTCGGGGCCACTCCGGCATGGCCCCGGCGGGGCGATGGGCGGGCCATGGCACCCCGCCGCACCAAACGGCCCGTAACCGATCCGCAATCGATTCCCTCCCTGTCCGCGACCCATCAACGCTGCGTGGCGATACGCTCACACCTCATGCCCGGAGTCCCCACACCACCCGACATGACCACCCAGCCCCGCCCCGTGTACGTCATCGGGGGCGGTCCCGGCGGGCTCGCCGCGGCCGCCGCGCTGCGGGCCCGCGGGGTGCGCGCCGTGGTCGTCGAGAAGTCCGACGAGGTCGGCGCCTCGTGGCGCCGCCACTACGAGCGGCTCCACCTGCACACCACGCGCCGCCTCTCCGCCCTGCCGGGCCTGGCCATGCCGCGCCGCTTCGGGCGCTGGGTCTCCCGCGACGACGTGGTGCGGTACCTGGAGAAGTACGCCGAGTTCCACGAGCTGGAGGTCGTCACCGGCGTCGAGGTGACCCGCATCGAGCGCGCAGCCGCCGACGGCAGCACCGACGGCAACGGCGGCAACGGCGGCTTCACCCTGCACGCCACCGGCGGTCGGGTGCTGTCGGCCTCGGCCGTGGTCGTCGCCACCGGGTACAACCACACGCCCGCACTCCCCGACTGGCCGGGCCGGGACTCGTACACCGGCGAGCTGGTGCACGCCGCCGACTACCGCAACGCCGGGCCGTACGCGGGCCGGGACGTACTGGTCGTCGGCGTCGGCAACACCGGCGCCGAAATAGCCGTCGACCTGGTCGAGGGCGGGGCCGCGCGCGTGCGGCTCGCCGTGCGCACCGCCCCGCACATCGTGCGCCGCTCCACCGCCGGCTGGCCGGCCCAGCGCACGGGGATCCTCGTACGGCGGCTGCCGGTGGGGCTCGTGGACCGGCTGGGCCGGCTCGTCGCCAAGGCGTCCGTCCCCGACCTGTCGGCGTACGGGCTTCCGCGCCCCGCCACCGGCCTGTACAGCAGGGTCAAGGAGGGCGCGATCCCGGTCCAGGACGTCGGCCTGATCGATGCGGTCCGGGGCGGCCGGGTCGAGCCGGTGGCCGCGGTCGACTCCCTCGACGGCGCCGCGGTGGTCCTGGCGGACGGCACGCGGATCAGCCCGGACGCGGTGATCGCGGCCACCGGGTACCGGCGCGCCCTGGAGGGGCTGGTGGGACACCTCGACGTCCTGGACGGGCGCGGACGCCCCCTCGTGCACGGCGCCCGCACCCCGGACCGGGTGCCCGGCCTGTACTTCACCGGCTTCTCCAACCCCATCAGCGGGATGTTCCGGGAGATGGCCCTGGACGCCGAGCGGATCGCGAAGGCGGTGCAGCGGCTCCTCGGCGCCTAGGCCGGCCCTCCCGGACGCAGACCGAAAGGGGTCTGGACCCTCCCCGGACCGGTCTGCGACCGTTCCACACATCACCTCCACCAGCTTTCCTGCGCAACCCTGTTCCTGACGGCACGTCAGTTCAGTAATCTGACTACGCGTCAGTTATTTGAGGTTCCATCGATGTTCATCGAGCAGGAGCGGGCGGAACGATGCTTGGATCTACTCACGGCACCCTCACCACCGACTTCCGCGCACGTGTCGAGGCCTGCGGGGAGTCCCCCAGAAAGGCCGTCCACTCGACGGCCGCACCGTCCGCCGAGGACACGGTCGCGGTGGACGTCAGCGGACGGCCGCTGCACGCCGACGTGCCCGACCTGGACCGGTTCTTCCGGCCCGAGTCGGTGGCCGTCGTCGGCGCCTCCGACGCCGAGGGCAAACCGAACACCGGCATCACCCGCCAGCTGATCGCGTGGGCGGAACGCGTGGGCGCCCGGATCCATCCCGTGCACCCCACCCGCACCACCGTCTTCGGACTGCCCTGCCACGCCTCCGTGGCCGACCTGCCCGAACAGGTGGACCTCGCCGTCCTCCTGGTCGGCGACCCCCTCCCCGTCATCGAGGAACTCGCCGAGACGAAGGTCAAGTTCGCCGTCGCCTTCGCCTCCGGCTTCGCCGAGACCGGCGACGCGGGCGCCGCGGCCCAGGCCCGCCTCGCCTCCGCCGTCCAGCGCTCGGGCCTGCGCCTCCTCGGCCCCAACACCAACCTCAACGCCTTCGAGGAGTTCCGCGACGACCTCGACGGACCGGCGATCGCGCTGATCACCCAGTCCGGCCACCAGGGCCGGCCCGTCTACACCCTCCAGGAGCTGGGCATCCGCCTCTCCCACTGGGCGCCGACGGGCAACGAGGCGGACCTCGAAACCTCCGACTTCATCTCCTACTTCGCCGAGCAGCCCGAGGTCGGCGCCATCGCCTGCTACGTCGAGGGCCTCAAGGACGGCCGCTCCTTCCTGCTCGCCGCCGACCGGGCCGCCCGCAACGGGGTCCCCGTCGTCGCCGTCAAGGTCGGCCGCACCGAGACCGGCGCCCGCATGGCCGCCTCCCACACCGGGAAGCTGACCGGCGCGGACACCGTCGTCGACGCCGCCATGCGCCAGTTCGGCGTGATCCGGGTGGACGGCCTGGACGAGCTCCAGGACACGGCCGCCCTCCTCGCCCGGGCCCGGAAGCCGAAGGCCGACGGGGTCGTCGTGTACTCCATCTCCGGCGGCACCGGCGCCCACTTCTCGGACCTGGCCACGGAGGCGGGCCTCACCCTCCCCACCCTCTCGGAGGCCAAGCAGGCCGAGCTCCACCAGTGGATCCCGGAGTACCTGAACGTCGCCAACCCCGTCGACAACGGCGGCCACCCGGTCGGCGACTGGCGCGGCCGCAAGATCATCGACGCCATCCTGGCCGACCCGTCCGTCGGCGTCCTGATCTGCCCGATCACCGGCCCCTTCCCCCCGATGAGCGACAAGCTCGCCCAGGACCTCGTGGACGCCGCCGAGGCCACGGACAAGCTGATCTGCGTGATCTGGGGCTCCCCCGTCGGCACCGAGGACGCCTACCGCACCACCCTCCTGGGCTCCTCCCGCGTGGCCACCTTCCGTACGTTCGGCAACTGCATCACCGCCGTACGGGCCTACCTCGGCCACCACCGCTTCACCGCCGGGTACCGCTCCCCCTTCGAGGACGCACCCCGCACGCCGTCCCCCTCGTACCGCAAGGCGCAGGCGCTGATGCGCCCAGGCCAGCAGCTCAGCGAGCACGCGGCGAAGCAGCTGCTGCGGGCGTACGGGATACGGGTCCCGCGCGAGCAGCTCGTGACGAGCGCGGCGGCGGCGGTCCGGGCGGCGGGCCTGGTCGGCTACCCGGTGGTCATGAAGGCCTCGGGACCCCAGCTGGCCCACAAGACGGAACTGGGCCTGGTCAAGATCGGCCTGACCTCGGCCAGCCAGATCCGCGACGCGTACCGCGAGCTCACGGACATCGCCCGCTACGAGAACGTCCCGCTGGACGGCATCCTCGTCTGCCAGATGGTCGAGCGGGGTGTGGAGATGGTCGTGGGCGTGACCCAGGACGAACTCTTCGGCCCCACCGTCACCGTCGGGCTCGGCGGGGTCCTCGTCGAGGTCCTGCGGGACGCGGCGGTCCGCGTGCCGCCGTTCGGCGAGGACCAGGCGCGGGCGATGCTCGGCGAACTCCGCGGGCACGCGCTGCTGGAGGGGGTCCGCGGGGCGCCTGCGGCGGACGTGGACGCGCTGGTGGAGGTCATCCTCCGCATCCAGCGGATGGCCCTGGAACTGGGCGACGAACTCTCCGAGCTCGACATCAACCCCCTGATGGTCCTCCCCCGGGGGCAGGGGGCGGTGGCCCTGGACGCCCTGGCCATCTGCCGCTGACGCTGCGCCCGCCCGGCGCCTGAAGTGCCGCTGCACGCCACCCCCGGGGCTCCGCCCCGGGTCTTTCAGCCGTCCGGCGTTTGAGGACCGGGTCCGGGCAGAGCCCGGGGAACGGAGGAAGGGCGGGGCGGGGAGAGGCTCCGCGCAGCGGCAACCCACCCGCCCCGGCACACGCACACGCACCGCCGCCGGCGCCGACGCCCACCCAGCCGCCCACCCGCCCACCCGCCCACCCCGAACGGGAGTTCAGCCATGACCGAGGCCCCGGACACGACCATCCTCCACCGCACCGACAACGGCGTCTCCTGGATCACCCTCAACCGCCCCGACGCCATGAACGCCCTCACCTGGGACCAGCGCGAACGCGTCATCGCCCTGCTCGCGGACGCCTCCGCCGACCCCGCCGTCCGCGCCGTCGTCATCACCGCCACCGGCAAGGGCTTCTGCGCCGGCGCCGACCTCCGCGGCGCGCCCGCCACCACCGACCGCGGAGCCGACCGCGCCGCCGACCGCGTGGCCGGCGACGTCGCCCGCATGATCCGCCTCGGCGCCCAACGCCTGATCACCGCGGTCCTCGACTGCGAGAAGCCGGTCATCGCCGCGGTCAACGGCACGGCCGCCGGCATCGGCGCGCACCTCGCCCTCGCCTGCGACCTCGTCATCGCCGCCGACACCGCCCGCTTCATCGAAGTGTTCGTCCGCCGCGGACTCGTCCCCGACGGCGGCGGCGCGTACCTCCTCCCCCGCCTCGTCGGCCCGCAGAAGGCGAAGGAGCTGATGTTCTTCGGCGACGCCCTCCCCGCCGCGGAGGCGGAGCAGCTCGGCCTGGTCAACAAGGTGGTGCCGGGCCAGGACCTGGAGGCCGCCGCACGCGAGTGGGCCGAGCGCCTCGCCCAGGGCCCGACCCGGGCCATCGCGATGACCAAGCAGCTCGTGAACGCCTCCCTGGACGGTGACCGGGCGACCGCACTGGCCGCCGAGGCCACCGCTCAGGAGATCAACATGACCACCGCCGACGCGAACGAGGGCGTGGCGAGCTTCGTGGAACGCCGCACGCCCAAGTACCTGGGCCGGTGAAGGCCCCCGCCCCCTACATCCGCGGGTCCGGCTTCAGCAGCGCGAACACCGCCCCCGCCGGGTCCGAGCCCCACGCGATGCGGCCGACACCCGGCACGTCGACCGCGGGCATCAGCACCTCACCGCCGTTGCCCTCGATCGCCACGGCGGCGGCGTCGACGTCGGCCGCGTTGAAGTACGGCACCCAGCGCGGCAGCATCGTCGACGCGCCGCCCGCGCCCTCGCCCTGCGGCGCGATCCCCCCGAAGGACGTCTGCTGCTTGTCGCCGTCGGCGGTGCTGAGTACCCGGTAGGTCATGCCGGGCGTCTGCATATCCTCGTGCCGCCAGCCGAAGAGCCCGTGGTAGAAGGCGATGGCCGACGCGGGGTCGGGGACGTGCAGCTCCACCCACACCAGGCTGTTCACGGCGGACGTCAGCTCCAGCCCTGCCGTCTTCCCCGGCTGCCAGCACGCGAACTGCGCGCCCTGCGGGTCGGTGAACTGGGCCAGCCAGCCCTCGCCCATCACGTCCATGGGCTCCGCGCGCACCACCCCGCCCACGCTCCTGACGGCCTCGGCCGTGGCCCGGATGTCGGGGGCCATGAAGTAGGTCATCCACGCGGAGGACGCGCCCTCCTCGCTGAGGGGGCCGATCGCGGCCACGGTCTTCCCCGCCACCTGGAAGAACCCGTACCCGCCGGCTTCGGGCCCGGCCGAGACGAAGTCCCAGCCGAAGACGGACCGGTAGAACGCGGCGGCGGCCCCGACGTCGGGGCTGCCGAGGTCGAGCCAGTTGGGTGATCCGGTGCGGAAGTCGGTGCCGAGCATGGGCGGCCCTCCCAAGGGGGTGAGGATTCAGGTGCGCCCGACACGATGCCGAACCCCGCGCGCGCAAGGACGCACCCGCCGCCCGGGGGACGGCGGCTTCACCCGAGTGGATGAGCCTGGTGACGCCTCCGGGGGCCGGCCTGTCGAGCCAGCCGAGGGTGTCGACGATCGAGACCACGATGCCCGCGGCAGCCGCGGGGTCCCACACCTTCACATCTGACGCTCCGTCAGGTCTAATCGTGGATGTGATGGGACATGCAGGGATGGCGGCCACCGTCGTCCGATACCTCAGGTCAGTCGGCTCCCCCACCTCCACCGCGGCGGAAGCGGAGTCCGTGGACGTTCTGCCGCGCCCCGACCTGCGGGCCGTCGGGGAGGACGAACGCGCGCCCGTGAGCCCCGCCGAGTTCCGCGCCGTACTCGGGAACTTCGCCAGCGGGGTCACCATCATCACGGCCCCGCCCGGCGAGGGGGAGGACGGACCGGCCGGCTTCGCCTGCCAGTCGTTCGCCTCGCTCTCCCTCGACCCGCCGCTGGTCACCTTCATGGTGGCCCGTACGTCGACCACCTGGCCCCGCATCGCCCGCGCCGGGGTGTTCTGCGTGAACATCCTCGGCGCCGAACAGGGGCGGCTGTGCCGGGCCTTCGCCGTCAGCGGCGCCGACAAGTTCGCCGGGGTGGGCCACAGCCCCGCCCCCGCCACCGGGTCGCCGCAGCTCGACGACGTGCCCGCCTGGATCGACTGCCGGATCCACGCCGTCCACACGGGCGGGGACCACCTCATCGTCGTGGGCCGGGTCGAGGCCATGGGCGCGGCCGGCGAGGACGGTCCGCTGCTGTTCCACAAGGGCAGGTTCGGGCGGTTCGCCGACTGAGCCCGGCGGCGGCCCGCCACGGCCCGCCACGGCCCGCCGCGACCCGCCACGGCCCGCCACGACCCGCCCGCCCGTGGCCGGTTTGCGGGTCCGGCGCGGCAGATCAAGCTACCGATGCGTAAGCTCCCCCTGGGGGCCGAGGGACTCGACCGTCGTCCGGCACCCCGCAATGTTCACCATTCCAGGGGGATTTGGGTTGATTCTGAATTTGATGCGCCGTGCGCGCGGCGCAGTCGCCGTCACGGTCACCACGGGAGCCCTGCTCGCCGCCGCCGTGCCGGCCGCCTCGGCCGCACCGGTCGCCGCACCTCCGACCACCGCCGCCGGCGCGATCCTGATCGACGGCACCTCGGGGGCCACGCTCACCAGCAAGGACGCCGACACCAAGCGTCAGGGCGCGAGCACCACGAAGATCATGACCGCCACGGTGGTCCTGCGTACGTCCGGTGTGGACCTCAACAAGAAGGTCACCATCAAGCAGGAGTACCTGGACTACGTCGTCCGGGAGGGTGCGAGCACCGCGCACCTGAAGGCCGGCTCCACGCCGACCGTCCGCCAGCTCCTCTACGGGCTGATGCTCCCGTCGGGCTGCGACGCGGCGTACGCCCTCGCGGACACCTTCGGCAAGGGCGCGACCTCGGCGGAGCGCACGAAGGACTTCGTCGCGCAGATGAACGCCAAGGCGAAGGCCCTGGGCATGACGAAGACCGTCTACGACTCCTTCGACGGCATCTCGCCGACCGGCAACAACCTCACGACCCCGCGCGACCTGGCGAAGCTGACCAAGTACGCGATGGCGGGCACCACGTTCCCGAAGCTCGTGCAGGCCACGTCGTACAGCAGCGGTGGCACCTCCACCGACGCCACCTGGTACAACAGCAACCTGCTCATCCGCGAGCGTCCCACCGGCTACGCCTACCCGGGTGCGATCGGCGTCAAGACCGGCACCGGCACCGCCGCGGGCAAGTGCCTCGTCTTCTCCGCGACCCGCAACGGCAAGACCGTCATCGGCGTCGTGCTGAACGACGAGGAGCGCTACGCGGACGCGATGAAGCTCATGGACTGGGCGCTCGGCGCGAGCGCCGGCTCCGGGGCTGCGCTGCAGCGCAGCAACACCGAGCCGATCCCCGACGTCCTCGACTGACGCTGACGTCCGCGTAGTCCGCGGGCACGGCCACGGCTCCTCCGCCGGCGGGAACGACCACCCGCCGGCGGAGGAGCCTCGTCGTTTCCGGCCCGGCCCGGCCCAGTGCGGCCCGGCCCGGCCCAGTGCGGCCCGGCCCGGCCCAGTGCGGCCCGGTCCGGCCCACTCCGCTCCGGTCAGAAGGTGAGCACGCCCCGCGCCACCCGCCCGTGGTGGGCGTCGTCGACGGCCTTCGCGAAGTCCTCGACCGGGTAGACCTCCGTGACCAGCTCGTCCAGCAGCAGCCCGCCCTGCCGGTAGAGCTCGGCGTACAGGGCGATGTCGCGCTGGGGGCGCGAGGAGCCGTACCGGCAGCCCATGATCGTCTTGTCGAGGTACATCGAGGAGACCTGGAACGACGCCTCCTCCTTGAAGCCGGGCACCCCGAGCAGGATCGCCTGCCCGTGCCGGTCCAGGAGGTCGACGGCCTGGCGGATCAGCTTGACGTTGCCCACGCACTCGAAGGCGTGGTCCGCGCCCGTCGGAAGGATCTCCTTCACCGCGGCCGAGGAGTCCGGGACCGCGGACGCGTCGATGAAGTGCGTGGCCCCGAACCGGCGGGCCACCGCCTCCTTCGCCGGGTTCGCGTCGACCGCCACGATGGTGGTGGCGCCAGCGATCCGCGCGCCCTGGAGCACGTTCAGCCCGATGCCGCCGGTGCCGATGACGACCACCGACTCGCCCCGGTCCACCCGGGCCCGGTTCAGGACCGCGCCCACCCCCGTCAGCACCCCGCAGCCGATCAGCGCCGCCGAGGTCAGCGGGATGTCCGCCGGGATCTTCACCGCCTGCACGGCCTTGACGATCGTGCGCTCCGCGAACGCCGAGTTCGACGCGAACTGGAACAGCGGCTTCCCGCCCCGCGAGAAGGGCTGCCCCGGCATCCCGATCGCCTTGCGGCACATCGTGGGCCGCCCCCGGTCGCAGTCCGCGCACGCCCCGCAGTTGGCCAGCGTGGACAGGGCCACGTGGTCCCCCGGCGCCACGTGCGTGACGCCCGAGCCGACCGCCTCGACGACCCCAGCGCCCTCGTGACCCAGTACGACCGGCGGCGGGAAGGGGATCGTCCCGTCGATCACCGAGAGGTCGCTGTGGCACAGCCCGGCCGCCGCTATCGCGACCAGCACCTCCCCCGGCCCCGGGTCCCGGATCTCCAGGTCGTCGACCACCTGCGCCTGCTTGCCGTCGAATACGACGCCTCTCACCGCGACTCCTTAGGCAGGCCGAGCACGCGCTCGGCGATGATGTTCCGCTGGATCTCGTCCGAACCGCCGTAGATCGTGTCGGCACGGGTGAACAGGAACAGCCGCTGCGCCTCGTCGAGCCCGAGCTCGTACGGGAGCCCGGGCGCCCAGGCCGTCGCAGCCGGCCCGGCCGTCGCCGCGGCGCCGCGGACCTCGACCGCGAGCTCGCCGAGCCGCTTGTGCCAGCCGCCCCACAGCAGCTTGGCCACGCTCGGAGCCCCCGGATCCCCCTCGCCGCCCAGGGTGCGCAGGGCGTTCCACCGCATGGTGCGCAGCTCCGCCCACTGGCGCACGAGCCGCTCCCGCAGCACGGGATCGTCCGCGCCCGCCGCCGTACCGGAAGCGGCGTACGAGGCCAGTACGCGCTCCATCTCCGCCGCGAAGCCGATCTGCTGGACCAGCGTCGAGACGCCCCGCTCCAGGGCGAGCAGCCCCATGGCCACGGTCCAGCCCTCGCCCTCGGCGCCGACGGCCTCCGCCGCGACCGCCCCGTCGAAGAACACCTCGTTGAACTCGGAGGTGCCCGACATCTGGCGGATGGGCCGGACCTCGACCCGCCCCGGCTGGTCCATCCGTACGAGGAGGAAGGACAGCCCCCGGTGGCGGCGCGAGCCCGGCTCGGTGCGGGCCAGGACGAAGCACCAGTCGGCGTCCCGGGCGAGCGAGGTCCAGATCTTCTGGCCGGTGACCCGGTACAGCCCGTCCGCCGGGTCCCGGACCGCCGCCGTACGGATCGCGGCGAGGTCGGAGCCGGCGCCGGGCTCGCTGTAGCCCTGGCACCACAACTCCTCGCCCGCGGCGATCCCGGGGAGGAAGCGGCCCTGCTGCTCGGGGGACCCGTAGGCGATGAGCGTCGGCGCGAGGAGGTTCTCCCCGATGTGGCCGACCCGGCCGGGCGCGCGCAGCGCCGCGTACTCCTCGGCCCACACCACCTGCCCGGTCAGCGAGAGCCGCCGCTGCCCGTACACCCCCTCCGGCACGTCCCAGCCCTGCCCGATCCAGCCCCCGCGGCCCAGCTCGCGCTCCCACGCACGCCGGGCGTCGACCTCCTCGTGCTCGCTGCCCGGTCCGCCGAGGCCGACCGCCTGCGCGTACGGGCCCACGAGGTGCTCCGCCAGCCACGCCCGGGCGCGGCCGCGCAGCTCCTCGTCCTCGGCCCCGAAGCCGAAATCCACGCCGCTCCCCCCGTCAGGCGTTGGGGCGGTCCTTGGCGGCCGCCGCCTTGGCCATGGCCTCCAGCTGGGCCAGCATCGGCATCGGGTCCTTGCCGACGGTCCCGGGGAGGAAGTCGGCGATCTTCTCCGGGGTCCAGGTGCCCTCTGCGTACCCGGCGCGCAGTTCGCGCGGCTGCGCCCAGACGGCGATCTTGGGGCCGGCGATCGTGTAGACCTGACCGGTGATGTCCTCGGCCCTGGCGCGGTCGCTGAGCAGGTAGGTGACGAGCGCGGCCACGTCCTCGGGCTCGCCGATCTCCTTGAGCTCCATGGGGACGTTGGCCGACATGCGGGTGCGGGCGACGGGTGCGACGGCGTTGGCGGTGACCCCGTACTTGGCGAGCCCGAGGGCGGCGCTCCGTACCAGCGAGATGATCCCGCCCTTGGCGGCGCTGTAGTTGGCCTGGGCGACGGAGCCCTGGTGGTTGCCGCTGGTGAAGCCGATGAGCGTGCCGGTGCCCTGCTTGCGCATGACGGCGGAGGCGGCGCGGAACACGGTGAACGTGCCCTTGAGGTGGGTGGCGACGACGGGGTCCCACTCCTCCTCGGACATGTTGAACAGCATCCGCTCGCGCAGGATGCCGGCGACGCACACGACCCCGTCGATGCGTCCGTACTGCGCGAGCGCGGTGTCGACGATGCGCTGGCCGCCCGCCATGGTGGAGATGTCGTCCGCGACGGCGACGGCCTCGCCGCCCGCGGCGAGGATCTCCTTCACCACGCCTTCGGCGATCTCGCTCGTCGGCTCGCCGCCCTCGATCCCCACCCCGTAGTCGTTGACGACGACCTTGGCCCCCTCGGCGGCCGCGGCGAGTGCCACGGCCCGCCCGATGCCCCGGCCGGCGCCGGTGACGGCGACGACTTTGCCTGCCAAGAAGTTCCCCACGTCCGGCCCCTTCCCACGTTTTCTGACGGACCGTTAGATTCTATGGGCACGCCGATGCCGGAGCACAAGCCCCCGTTGCCTTCTCTCCGTCCGCCACGTCCGACACGTCCGCCACGTTCTCCACGTTCTCCACGCAAGGAGCTGTCGACGCCCATGACCATGCCCGCCGAGTTCCACGACATCGCCAAGCGCGTCAACAACTGGGGACGCTGGGGAGCCGAAGACGAGATCGGCACCCTCAACCTCGTCACCGACGAGGTCGTCCGCGCCGCCGCGGCGGAGATCCGCAGCGGCCGCCGGATACCGCTCGCCCTGCCCCTGAAGGAGGACGGGGTCCAGGCCGGCATGATCCCCGGCCGGATCAACCCGCTGCACACGATGGTGCAGATCAACCAGGAGCTCTTCGGCCCGGGCACGGTGGCGTGCAGCGACGACGCCGTGACGATGGGGCTCCAGGCCGCCACCCACTGGGACGCCCTGACCCACGTCTCGCACTCGGGCCGGATCTACAACGGCCGCCCGGCGTCCACGATCACGGCGCACGGCCGCGCCGAGTTCAGCGGCATCGACAAGGCCGGCCACATCGTCTCGCGCGGGGTCCTCCTCGACGTGGCCCGCGCCAAGGGCCTCGACCGCCTCCCGGGCGGCCACGCCGTCACCCCCGAGGACCTGGCGGAGGCCGAGGAGTTCGGCGGGGTCACGGTCCGCGCGGGCGACATCGTCCTGGTACGCACCGGCCAGATCCAGGTCTACCTGGCGGGCGACAAGCACGGCTACGGCTTCCCGTCCCCCGGCCTCTCCGTGCGCACCCCCGAGTGGTTCCACGCCCGGGACGTCGCGGCGGTCGCCAACGACACCCTCACCTTCGAGATCTTCCCGCCGGAGATCGAGAACCTCTGGCTCCCGGTGCACGCCCTCGACCTCGTCGAGATGGGCATGCACCAGGGCCAGAACTGGAACCTCGAAAAGTTGTCCACAGCCTGTGCAGAAGAAGGCCGCTACGCCTTCCTCCTCTCGGCGATGCCGGAACCCTTCGTCGGCGCGGTGGGCACCCCGGTCGCCCCGGTGGCCGTCCTCTGAGCAGCGCCGCCCGTCAGCGGGTGGCGCTCCACCCCTTCGCCGCGCACAGCTTCTGCTTCTCGGCGTCGGCCACCGGCGCACCCGGATCGGCCCGGTCGAGCTGCACGTGACCGGCCACCGAACCGTCCTTCGCGTAGCAGGTGATCTTCTCGGTGTCCCCGGTCGCGGCTGCGGTCGGCTGCCCGCCGGGTGACGCCGAGGACAGGGAGGGCGGGGCCGACGGTGTCGGCCCCGCGCCCCCGGCCCCGCCCCCCGCACCCGGCGCCGAACCGCACCCGGCGAGCACCGCCGCCGCCATTCCCGCCATCAGTACTGTCGTGCAACGTCGCATCTCGGCTCCCCTGGTCCGGTGTGTCGCGCGACGGTCCGACGCGGCCCGGCCCCATCCGGTTCCACGCCACGAAGGCCCCCGCACCCGACCGGTACCGGAGGGGTGCGGAGGCCTGCGACTGCCGGGACCGGTCAGTGGTCGTAGAGGTTGTGCAGGGTGTTCAGATCGTCCTGGCTCGGATACGTCGAGATGCCGTTGGTCACGGCATTGCCCGACATCATGCAGCTGGACGGCGTGAACTGGTGGTCCAGCCCCAGCACGTGCCCCTCCTCGTGGCACGACGTCTTGCGGGCCTGCGTGGAGTTCCGCACCGTGTTGTTGTTCAACCACACGTCCGCGGAGGTGAAGTGGCCGTCGGAGCCGATGTTGTAGTAGGTCACGCCGTAGTTGCCGTCGGCGGTGTTGTACTCGTTGACATCGACGCAGTGCAGCCACGACCCCGGGCACGAGGTGACGTAGTACGAGTCGACCCCGCTCGCCTTGTTCCACTGGCTGACCGTGGACCCGACCGGCCAGAAGGACCCCGTGTGGTCCACGAAGTAGATCTGGGCCCGCGCCGTGCCGTCCCGGGACCAGTGCCCCCCGAGCAGTGGCCCGGCCTGAGCTGCCGGAGCGGTCGTCACCAGGGCCGTGAACAGCGCCATGACCACGGCGGGCAGGGCCATGGCCTTGCGGATGCTGCGGATCCTCACCGGCCGGCCCCCTTACCGCCGGGCTTGCCGGCTTTGCCGACCGTGCAGATCGACGCCTTTTCGGCCTCGCTGATCGGCTGGTCCTTGTTCACGCGGTCGGCCACGGCGACCCCCGCGACGGTGCCGTCGTCCTTGAAGCAGACCACCGCCTCGTTCGGATGCTTCGCCGCGAACGCCTGCGCGTCTGCGAGCTTCTGCGCCTCCGAGGGCCGGGCCGCCGCGGCCCGCCGCTCCCCGCCCTTCGGCGGGGTCAAGTCCGGTGACTTTTCCGGGTTGATGTTCATCGGCTGCTGGGATTTGGGCAGGTACTCGGGCCAGACCGGCGCGGGCTTTCCCGCCACCGCCCCCTGCCCCGCAGTGGGCGACGCCGACGCGAGCGATGCCACTCCCGCCAGCGAGACACCGGCCAGGGCGAGCGCCCCGGCCGCGATCGAGATGCGCTTGAACAAAGTTCACCTCTATGCCTGCCGCTAGTCGCTACGAGCCGTGCGCCCGAGGTGTGGCGGCAGGCTGCCGACCGTAACCACGCACCTGTCGGGGCAGCCAGGAGCGAGCCTCCGAAGCGGCTGAAAACGGTGGTAGTAGGACTTATTCCGGGTGCATCCACCCGATGCGCACGGAAATGGATCATCCCGGCCGTGCGGCCGGCCAGGCCGGCCGGTCGGCCGCACATCCGGGACGTACGCCATGCGTTCAGGAGCCACCGATCAGGCGGGGGCCCGCACCTGGAACCATGAGGTGTCCATGACGCGTCACCGTTCGCGCGTCACACCCCGTACCCCACCACAACCCCCAGGAAGAGCGATGGCAAACCCGTACCAGGTACCGCCGCCCCCGCCCCCGCCGCGCCGCCAGAACAACACCGCCGCGATCCTCGTGGTCGTGTTCGTCGTCATCGCCGCCCTCTACGGCGTCTCCCGAGTGCTGCTCGCGGACGGCTCCAAGACCGATGGCAAGCCCTCGTCTTCGGCCTCCACCCCGGGCTCCCCCGCCAAGTCCTCCGACCCCGGCAACCCGGAGTCTTCCTCGGACACCTCCAGCTCCTGGAAGGTCGGCGACTGCGGTGGCCCGGACCCGGCCAACAAGCCCGACGGCTACCGGCCCCAGAAGTGCAGCGCCGCCGGCGCCACCTTCAAGGCCATCGACATCAAGGAAGCCAGCATCCTCCCCGGGGCGATCCAGTGCCCGGCCGGCACCGACCTGATGATCGAGGTGAGCATCTCCTACAACGGCGGCAAGAGCAGCGGCATCCCCACCAACACCGTCTGCGGCCGCAACCTCTCCGGCGACCACCCCGGCGACGCGGGCGCCGGCGGCGGCCAGCTGGTGAAGGGCGACTGCGTGACCGACCAGGCCCAGGAAGTCCCCTGCGCGGGCGCCGCCAAGGGCACGTACAAGGTCCTCGGCCTCGTCAAGACGAAGAGCGAGTGCCCGTCGGGAACCACGGAGCCGATGCAGCTCACGATGGCGGTCGGCCGCCCGTACGACGTCATCTGCGCGGAGGGCTAGACCCCGCCGGCGCCGCGCCCACCGCGCGCCGCACCGGATTGCCGGGGCGGCGTGCGGCGGCCGCGATCACGACGTCCGCCTCGGTGGCGAAGGTGTAGAACTTCCCGCCCGTCTTCACCCCCATCGAGCGCAGCATGCGGCCCCGCTCGTCGCCGGGATGCTCGGCGGACAGTGCGGCCACGGCCTCCTCGAAAAGCTCCACGAGGACCATTGTTCTCGCCCCGACCGTCAATCCCAGGCATTGAACAGCATGGCTCCTAGAGTCTCCGGCTCCCAGTACGAGATCTGCTTGTGCTCGGAAGGCGACAGCACCGAGGCGTCCCACTCCCCGGCCGACGACAGGAGCTGCGCCGCGCTCAGCACCACGAACCCCGCGTCACCAAGTGCGGCAACGGCCCAGGCCGGGGGCTCCAGGAACTCGTCGGCGTACCCGTACCGCCGCTCGGCGACGAAGGCCACCAGCGGCTGATGGGCATGGAACAGCACCACGTGCTGCCCGCCGTCCCCGTCGACGACCGTCGCACTGTGGAAGTTGTACGGGTACACCCGCTCCGCGAAATCCCCCGGCCGCCCGTCGGCGGCGAGAGCGACGGCGTACCAGGCGGCTCGGCACCTCCCGACCTCGACCTCGCGCAGCGGCGCCTCGCTCACGTGCCAGAATCCCGTCGCCCCCTTCTCGAGGCGAAAGCCGTCCCGCGAACCGTCCACGCCGCCCTCCACATCCACACCGACCACCTACCACCGACCACCGGACGCCTACGCGTCCGCCGCGCCCGTCTCGCCGAGCATTTCCAGATAGTGCGCGTTGTACATGATCCCCAGGACGTTCCCGAAGGGGTCGGTCACCGAAGCCGTGACGAACCCCGGCCCGCGCTCCACCGGGCCCTCGTACTCCGTCGCCCCCATGGCCAGCAGCCTCTCGAAGGCAACCTGCACGTCATCGACGTGCCAGTACACGACGGCCCCGCCGACCCCGCCCGCCGCCCCGCCGGGCGCGTACCGCCGGTCGATCAGCCCCAGCTCGTGCTGGTAGTCCCCCAGCCGGAATTCGGCGTACCCGGGTCGCTCGAAGTACGGCTCGACCCCGAGCAGTTCGGAATACCAGCGCTTGGCCGCGTCCAGATCATCGGCCCAGAAGCTGACCGTCGTAAGCCCTCGCAACACGTCCGCCCACTCCTCCGCCGCCACGAAACCCGGTTCCCGACCGCACACCCTCACCGCGGCCGATCCCGACTGTAGCCACCGACTAGGCCAGGACCTGTCCTACTTGCGACGTGTTGCCCAATCCCCCGCCGCACCGGAACCGGCCGAGTGGCTCGCCCCCCCATGGGGCCGGCAGCCTGCCCGGCATCCACCCTGGGTGAAACACTGGAGAGCGGCAAAAGGAAACCTGAAGAAGGGCAGTTGGGCGGGTCAATGGAGGATGAGAGGCCGACGATCCGCGTCGCTCCGTGGATGCACGTCATCACACCGGGCGGCGGCCTGCCACTGGACGAACTCCTGCCCGCGTCGGGCAGCGTGTACGTGGCGCGCCTCAACGGCCGGGAAATGCCGGACGAGGTCTCGGCGTTCCAGCACTTCTCGGAAGTGCTCAAGTTCCCCGATTACTTCGGATGGAACTGGCACGCCTTCTATGACTGCGTGCGCGATCTCGAGTGGCTCTCGGCGGAGAACCGCATCCTGATCATCGAATCCGCCGAAAGCGCCCTTGCCGAGGACAGCGACGCCCGCAGGCTCCTGTTCGAATCGCTGTGGCGCGCCGGCAGACGGTGGTCCTACACCAAGCACCCTGAAGGCGTGACGCTCACGAAACTCTCCGTCGTCCTGTCCTGCGACAGGAACTTCGCCTCCACCCTCGCGGGACAGTTCGAAGGATGGGAAGAACAGCCCCACTGGTGAGCCACCCAAGTCCGCCGCGATTCACCACAGCGGCCGAGCCGAGCCCCTCGCGCCCGCGACCCAGGCCCCAACAGAGCTACTGCGGGTGGCGGCGGCGCGCATGCACGCCCCGAGCGCGGCACGGCGGCCGCCACCCCGCGACCCGCACTCGTCAAGGCAGGCCCTTGGCGTCCCCTCGCGTCGAATCGCTCCACACCAGGGTGATCAAGATGTGACGGATCGTCAATATCTCGTTAGAGGTACACGTGTGGTTCCCGACCGGAAGGGTGAATTTTCGACGAACCCGACGGGCTGCTGGTGGCCCCGTCCGACGCCGCCTTCTCCGCGCGGTCGACCTCGCACCAGATCCGCTTGCCCGCGCCCTCGCGCTGCCAGCCCCAGCGGTCCGCCAGGCCGTCGACCAGCTCCAGGCCGCGGCCGTTGGTGTCGTCCCCCGCGGCCTGTCGGCGGCTCGGCGCGCGGTCGCTGGCGTCCGCGACCTCCACCCGTACGCCCGGCCCCCGGAACAGCATCCGCAGCACGGCCGGACAGCCCGTGTGCACCACCGCGTTCGTGACCAGCTCGGAGATCAGCAGGATCAGCGTCTCGGCGAGCGGCTCGTCGTCCCCTATGTCCGACCCCGCCAGCCGCGAGCGCGCCCACCGGCGGGCCCGGCCGACCTCGGCGGGGTCCGGTCCTACCTCCAGCTGAACCTGAAGCACCTGCACCGCTCACACCATCCGAACCGGCGGACACTTCGCCTCGCGACGAGATGGAATCACCCAGCGTGATCCCCTTGTCGAGCAGCATGGTTGACATACAGTCACCACAACAAGCGCTTCGGGCATATTCCCGCGCGATGGAGTGGATGTGGTGCATACTGTGCGGCTCCCGCGCCGCTCAACCGCCCGCATCGTGGGAGCGTACCGTGGCAGACCGGCATCTCCGGGCCGTTGGCGGGCGGGCGAAGGACACAAACCGATATCAACTCTCCGTAATCGGACATGCGTCCCCCGCCGTCCCACCCGTGCCTTCCGTGACAGCCAGCTACGACGGTGACGAAGAGGAGGCGGACAGCAGGAGTTCGGCGGCCAGGAGCTCCTCCGCCTCCCCCGCCGTCCGCCACTGCTCCGCCCGCACCCACGCCCGCTTCAGGTGCAGGTGCACGTCCGCCTCCCACGTGAAGCCCATGCCGCCGTGCACCTGCAGGCAGTCCCGGGCGCCCAGTACCGCCGCCTCGTCCGCCAGCAGCTTCGCCGCCGCGATCTCACCGCCGTCGGCCGTCACCGCCGCCGCGTAGACCGCCGTACGGGCCACCTCCGCCCGCACCAGCATCTGCGCGCACAGGTGCTTCACCGCCTGGAACGCCCCGATCGGCTGCCCGAACTGCTCGCGTTCCCCCGCGTACCGCACCGCCAGCTCCACCGTCCGCAGCGCGCTGCCGACCTGGAGCGCCGCCGTGAGCAGGGCTCCTTCGGAGCGGTACGACGACACGTCCGCGGACGAAGAGATGCGGTGCAGCGGTGTCAGCGGGTCCGCCGAGCGCACGGGAGAGCCGGCTGGCGGCCCCGGAGCCGCCAGCACCGCGTCCGCCTCCCCCAGGTACGCCACCAGGCCCCCGCCCAGGTCGCAGGCCGTCACCACCGCGGTCCCCTCGGCCGCCCCCGGGACCACCCCGGCGGCCAGGTGCGTGGCCACCAGCGGCCCCGGCAGCAGGACCCGCCCGGCCTCCTCGAAGACCAGCACCGCCTCCGCGAGCCCGAGGCCGACACCTCCCGCGGACTCCGGGAGCCGCAGCGCGAAGAAGCCCGCCTCGCCCAGCTCCCGCCACAGGGCACGGTCGACGACAGGGGCGCCGCCGCCCGCGCCGTCCACCGACCCCCGCAGCGCCTCCCGCCCGTACCGGCCCTCCAGCAGGTCCCGTACGCCCGCCCGCAGATCCCTCTGCTCCTCCGTCGGCTGGAAGTCCACGCCCCTCACCGGCCCTTCGGGAGGCCGAGGATCCGCTCGGCGACGATGTTCTGCTGGATCTGCGACGTGCCTGCCGCGATCGTGTAGGAGAGGGAGGAGAGCCGGTCCAGGGTCCACTCCTCCTCCAGCACCAGGGACGACGCCCCCAGCACCTCCGCCGCCACCTCGTACAGCTCCTGCCGCGCGTGCGAGTACGCCAGCTTGAAGACCGACCCGCCGATCCCGGGGACCCCACCGGCCCGCTGCGCCTCGCTCACGTTCCACTGCGTGAGCCGCCACAGCGCGCCGAACTCCCCGTACAGCCGCCCCAGCCTGCGCCGCAGCACCGGATCGTCCCAGCGGCCGTTCGCCCTGGCCGTGCGGGCCAGTTCGCCGAGCGTGCGGCGGCAGGCGACGACCTCGCCGACGAAGGCGGTGCCCCGCTCGAAGGACAGCGTCACCATGGTGACCCGCCAGCCGTCGTTCTCCGCGCCGACGCGGTTCGCGACCGGGACCCGTACCTCGTCCAGGAACACCTCCGCGAACTCCGTCGACCCGGCGAGCGTGCGCAGCGGCCGCACCGTCACCCCCGGCGCGTCCATCGGCATGGCCAGCCAGGAGATCCCCCGGTGCTTCGGGGCCGCCGGATCGGTCCGCACGAGCAGCTCGCACCAGTCGGCGACCTCCGCGTGCGAGGTCCAGATCTTCGACCCCGTGATCACGTACTCGTCGCCGTCGCGGACCGCGCGGGTGCGCAGCGAGGCCAGGTCCGAGCCCGCGTCCGGCTCGCTGAAGCCCTGGCACCACACCTCGTCGCCGCGCAGCACGGGCGGCAGCCAGCGCGCCCGCTGCTCCGCCGTGCCCTCGGCGGCGATGGTCGGGCCGGCGTGCAGCAGCCCGACGAAGTTCGCGCCGACGTACGGGGCTCCCGCGCGCTCGGTCTCCTCCAGGTAGATCAGGTGCTGGGTGGGGGTGGCCCCGCGGCCGCCCGCGTCCACGGGCCAGTGCAGTCCCGCGTACCCGGCCTCGTACAGCCTGCGCTGCCAGCCCATGTCGTACTCGCGCCGGCCCGGCCAGTCGTCGGGGGACGGCTTGGGGGGCAGCTCGGGCAGCACCTTGGCGAGCCATTCGCGCAGCCGCGCCCGGAACTCCTGCTCCTCCTCCGTGTAGGTCAGGTCCACTAGGCGTCCCGCCGCCGGTCCTTGTCGAGGTCGAGGCCGAGCATGCGGATGGCGTTGCCGCGCATCAGCTTGTAGACCGTCTCGTCGTCGAGGCCCTTCACGTGGTCGAGGGCGACGTCCTTGGTGTGCGGGAAGGTCGAGTCCACGTGCGGGTAGTCGGTCTCGAAGGTGGCGTTGTCGCGGCCCACCACGTCCAGCGAGGCGATGCCGTGCTTGTCGCGGAAGAAGCAGCAGAACATCTGCCGGTAGTAGTACGTGGACGGCGGCTCGGGGATCAGGTCCCGCACCCCGCCCCACGCCCGGTGCTCCTGCCAGACGTCGTCCGCGCGCTCCAGGGCGTACGGGATCCAGCCCATCTGGCCCTCGCTGTACGCCAGCTTCAGCGTCGGGAACTTCACCAGCACCCCGCTGAACAGGAAGTCCATCATCGAGGCCATGGCGTTGTTGAAGCTGAGCGAGGCCTGCACGGCGGGCGGCGCGTCGGGGGAGGCGGCGGGCATCTGGGAGCTGGACCCGATGTGCATGTTGACCACCGTGCCGGTCTCCTGGCAGACGGCGAAGAAGGGGTCCCAGTAGCCGGAGTGGATGGACGGCAGTCCGAGGTACGTCGGGATCTCGGAGAAGGTCACCGCGCGCACGCCGCGGGCGGCGTTGCGCCGGATCTCCGCGACCGCGAGGTCGATGTCCCACAGCGGGATGATGCAGAGCGGGATCAGCCGGCCGCCGCTGTCACCGCACCACTCCTCGACCATCCAGTCGTTGTACGCGCGCACGCAGGCGAGCGCGACCTCCTTGTCGTGGGCCTCGGCGAAGGTCTGCCCGCAGAAGCGCGGGAAGGTCGGGAAGCACAGGGAGGCCTCCACGTGGTTGAGGTCCATGTCGGCGAGCCGGGCCTTGGGGTCCCAGCAGCCGCGCCGCATCTCCTCGCGGGTGATCCCCTCCAGCGTCATGTCGTCGCGGTCGAAGCCGACGGCGGCGATGTTGCGCTTGTACGGGAACTTCAGGTCCTCGTAGATCCACCAGTCGGTCGGCGGGCCGTCGGGGTCCATGGTGATCACGTACTTGCCGCCGGTGTACTCCAGCTCGCCGATGCCGGCGGTGAGCGCCTTGGGGCCTCGGTCGCGGTACTTGGCCGGCAGCCAGACGTCGAAGAGGTGGGCGGGTTCGATCACGTGGTCGTCGACGCTGATGATCCGAGGCAGTTCCAGTCCCATTGGCCGTCTCCCCATTCCCGTACACGCATCCCATCAATCTGATGGATCGTCAGAAACAAGCTAGCCCCGCCACCCCTGGACCGACAAGCGCCAGCGCTCTACGCTCTGCGCTTGATCTGACTATCCGTCAGCTATGGGGAGGTCTGGGATGACGGAGACGACGGGGCGGACGGGCGCGGGGGGTACGACCACCGGCACCGCGATCACCGAGGCGGTCGCCGGAGGAGTCACTGCGGCAGTCACCGGCGACACGGCCACCGCGACGGAACTGAGCCGCAGCGCCACCCTCTGGGAGCTCGTCGCCCGCCGGGCCGCGCTGAGCCCCGACACCACCGTCCTCATCGAGGCCGCCGAGGACCCCGCCGCCGACCGCACGCTCACCTTCGGCGAGCTCCGCGACCGCGCCGAACGCGTCGCCGCCGGCCTCTACGACATGGGCGTACGCCGCGGCACCGTCGTCGCCTGGCAGCTGCCCACCCGCATCGAAACGGTGCTCCTCTCGATCGCCCTCGCCCGCATCGGCGCCGTCCAGTCCCCCGTCATCCCCTTCTACCGGGACCGGGAGGTCGGCTTCGCGCTGCGCGAGTCCAAGGCCGAGTTCTTCGCCGTACCCGGCACCTGGCGGGGGTACGACCACACCGCGATGGCCGCCCGGCTCGGCGCCCGCGGCGTCTTCGAGGCGTACGAGAGCCTCCCGGACGGCGACCCGGACCTACTCCCCCCGCCGCCCACCTCCGGCACCGACGTCCGGTGGATCTACTGGACCTCCGGCACCACCTCCGACCCCAAGGGCGTACTGCACACCGACCGCTCCCTGATCGCCGGCGGCTCCTGCCTGGCCCACGCCCTGCACCTGACCCCGTCGGACGTCGGCTCGATGGCCTTCCCCTTCGCGCACATAGCCGGGCCGGACTACACCGTGATGCTCCTGCTGTACGGCTTCCCGGCCGTCCTCTTCGAGAAGTTCGCCATGCCGGACGCCCTGGACGGCTACCGCCGCCATGGCGTCACCGTCGCGGGCGGCTCCACGGCCTTCTACTCGATGTTCCTCGCGGAACAGCGCAAAGCCCCCTCCGCCCCCCTCATCCCCACCCTCCGCCTCCTTGCGGGCGGCGGCGCCCCCAAACCGCCGGAGATCTACCACGCCGTCGTACGCGAACTGGGCTGCCAGCTCACCCACGGCTACGGCATGACCGAGGTCCCGATGATCACCATGGGCGCCCCGGACGACACCCCCGAAAACCTCGCCACCACCGAGGGCCGCCCCCCGGAGGGCATGTCCATCCGCATCACCACCCCGGACGGCACGCCGCTCCCCCCGAACACGGACGGGGAGGTGCGGCTGCGCGGCGAAGCGGTCTGCCGGGGCTACCTGAACACCGACCGGTCCGCGGAGGTCTTCGACCAGGACGGCTACCTGATCACGGGCGACCTGGGCCACCTCACCCAGGACGGCTACCTGGTCCTCACCGGCCGCAGCAAGGACGTCATCATCCGCAAGGGCGAGAACATCTCGGCGAAGGAGATCGAGGACCTCCTCCACCAGCTCCCGGAGGTGGCGGACGTGGCCGTCATCGGCCTCCCCGACCCCACCCGCGGCGAACGCGTCTGCGCCGTCGTCGAACAACCCCCGGGCGCCACCCCCCTGACCCTCCCCCGGCTCACGTCCTACCTCCGCGCCCAGGGCCTGTCCCCCCACAAACTCCCCGAGCAACTGGAACTCCTGGACTCCCTCCCCCGCAACGACGCCTTGCGCAAGGTCCTGAAGTACCAACTGCGCGAGCGGTTCGCCTGAGGGGCGGGGGTACGGGCTCACGCGCGCGGGACTTCTCCCCCCGCGGCCCCCGCTCCGGGGCGGCGTTTGCCCACCCGCCCGCTGGGTGCGGGTGGGTGGGGGTGGGGGTGGGGGTGGGGGCCGGCGGCCTGGAGGGAGGGGGCTTCGCCTTTTCGGGCGCTGCTCTGGGGCGGTTGCCATGAACCCCTTTCCCTGATGGGCGGGGTGGGGGTGGTGGCGGGACGTCGGCTGGCCGGAATCAGAGAGGTCTTGGGGATTTCCCGTCAGTCCCATAGTCCTTCCGTGTCGGGCCGGCCTGTCAAGGGCGCTCCTTCGTCGCGTCGCTTCGCGATCGCCTACGGCGACCCTTGACAGGCCGTCCCGCCCCGGAAAGACAAGGACTGCCGGGAAACCCCCAAAAGAACGGGCCGGGCGGAAGAAGGAAAACCGGGTCGATCAGCGATGTCCGGCCCCGCTTCGGCCCCCACCCTCCCCTCGGGCCCTCACAGGCCGCCATCCGCACCGGGCAGTCGGCCACCCACCCCCAAACCTCGACCACAAGACCGTCGGGGGAGATCGGGCGCGTCAAATCGCTACGCGCTCCTCATTTCTCGGCGTCTGCGGCCCGTCCGGGGCTGGTATCGCCCCAGATCGCTACGCGCTCCTCGATGACGGCGTCCGACGGCCGTCCGGGGCTGGTCATAGGCCGCCCAAGGGCCCGGTTTCCTTCTCCATGACCGCGTCCGACGGCCGTCGAGAGGAGAAAAGCGACCAGACAGCGGCTATGCCGAGGTGTACTCACGTCAGAGCCGGTCGGCGACCAAAACAGCTGGCGCTATGCCCTAATTGGGCTGTTATGGGTGTGGGTTGGTGGGGACGGTCTCGTCCTGACACGACTACACCTCGGCCAGGGCGAGCATGTGCCCCTTTGGGCCCCTGATCGGCGCCATTTCGCGGTCTCTCAGCCCCGGACGGGGGTCAGCCGCCATGATCGAGGAGCGCGTAGCGATCGATGGCGGCTTATGACCAGCCCCAGACGGGCCGCAGACGCCGAGACGGAGAAGCGCGTAGCGATCTGGGGCGAGACCAGCCCCAGACGGGCCGCTGCCCGGGAGGGCCCGAGGGCGGGCGCGGCTCCTGCCGGAGCGGGGTCGGACATCGCTGATGGGCCCATCCTTGAATGTCTCCCCCGGCCCGTTCTTTTGGGGGTTTCCCGGCAGTCCTTGTCTTTCCGTGGCGGGACGGCCTGTCAAGGGTGGCCGAAGGCCATCGCGAAGCGACGCGACGTAGGAGCGCCCTTGACAGGCCGTTTCGACACGGAAGGACTATGGGACTGACGGGAAAGCCCCAACCCCTCTCTGATGCCGGCCGGCTCGGACCCCGCCATCACCCCCACCCCGCCCTACAGGACCGCTCCGGCCCGCCGTCACCCCCGCTCGCGGTGGGTGGGCGAACGCGGCATGCGGGCGGGGGTTGCAGGGGGAGAAGTCCCCCGCACCCCACCCCTACAACCGGCTCAGCGACGCCGCCGCGAACAGGACGTCCCTGATGGCCTCGCGGTCGCCGTGCTGGCCTACCGCCGCCTCCTCCGGGGAGATGTGGCCCGCGGCCAGCTGGCAGAACTCCATGCCGTCCAGCGCGATCTCCGCCACCGTCCGCTCCGCCGACGGCTTCGCGCCCGGCGAGTCCAGGGCGATATCCCAGCCGCCTCCGCCCGCGCCCTCGATCTCCAGGTGCAGCGTGCGGCCCGGTGCGCCCGCCGCGACCAGGCCCCGCGCCGGGGCCGCCAGGCCCGCGCGGCGGCGCTGGGCCAGGGCCGCGGGGAGCAGGCGCGCCGCCAGGTCGATCATGCGGTGCAGGTGGGGGCCGGACGGCGGCTCGTACGGGTAGTCCACGGCCTCCGCGATGTCCCACGCGTGCACCCAGCACTCGAAGGCCCGCTCCAGGAACGCGTCCCCGAGGGGCAGCGCGAAGGGCCCGTAGTCCACGGACAGTTCGGCCACGCCCCTCCCCGCGAACGACACGGTGCGCACCAGGGTGTGCCCCTGGTCCCGCCACGGCTCGCGGACCTGCCGCGTCGTCGGGTACGACGACGCGCTCCAGAAGTGCTCCGTGCGGGCGGCCGGGTCGCCCTTCGGCGCGTCCGGCCCGAGCGGGTCGTCGAGACCCAGCGCGCCCGCGACCAGCCCGTCGTCCGTCATCAGGTGCCCGATGACCCCGGCCACGGTGGTGCGGCGGGTCCGGCGGCGCTCCTCCTCGAACCACTTGAGCCGTACCGGGGTGTGCCATTCCGACTCGCCGAAGTCCTGGAGCAGGGCGTCGAGCCGGGCGGTCTCGGTGTCGTACGGGCTCGCCCACACCGGCACCGGGATGCGGGCCGGCCGTTTGCCCAGGCAGTCCTCCAGCACCCGCGAGCGCAGCAGCGGCTTGAGGTCGAGGCTCTCCTCCGGGTGCAGCAGCCCGACCGCGTCGCGCAGCCGCAGCGCCTCGTCCGCGCAGGCCGCGCATTCGGTGAGGTGGTCCTCGACGGCCTGCGTCTCCTCGGAGGAACACGCGGCCAGCGCCCACGCGCCGAGCAGGGACTTCAGTACGGCGTGCGAGGGCGGCGGCTGGGGCAGGGGCTCGGGCGCGTGCCGTGGGTCGAGGTCGTCGGCGGCTCCGCGGGGACCCGGTATGCGCGAACCCCCGGCGGGGCGCGGCGATCCGGAATCCCCGCCCGGGCCGCCGGGGCCGCCCGGGCGGTCATGGCCACCGCGGCCCCCGTGACCGTCACGGCCTCCGTGGCCGCCAGGGCCGACGTAGCCGTCGTATCCGTCGTCGGGCGATTCGGCGGGGCCGTTCATCGGGACGTTCCATATTCGCTCGGGCCGTATCCGGGCGGCCGGGCCGTGTCCTCCTGCGGGAGGGCGTTGGCGGTCGACAGCAGCTGGAGGCCGAGCCGCAGCCGGCGGCGCGCCTCGTCCTCGCTGATCTGGAGGTCGGCGGCGGCCTGCCGGTAGTCGCGCCGCTTGAAGTAGGCGAGTTCGAGCGCGGCGCGCAGCGGTGCGGGCATGGAGGTCACGATGTAGTCCGCGCGGGCGGCGGCGTTGGCACTGCGCACCTTCTGCTCCAGCTCCTCGCGCGATCCCCGGCCCAGTTCGGCCTGGCGCAGCCGGGCCACGGCCTGTCCCTGGGTGATCCTGGCGACCCAGGAACGCATCGAGCCCTGCTTGGGGTCGTAGGCGTCCGGGTTCTCCCAGATGTAGCCGAACACCTCGCGGGTGATCCGGTCCGCCGCCTTCTCGTCGCCCAGGACGCGGTGCGCCAGGCTGTGCACGAGCGAGGCGAAACGGTCGTAGAGCTCACCGAGTGCGGCCGCCTCGCCGCGCGCGAGGCGCTGCTGCATGCGGCGGTCCCAGCGCGGTGGTACGTCCTTCGCCATAAGTGCCCCCAGCCGTGGGCCGTGTGTCGACTCATCGAATGTAGTGGGCACGGAGCGTCCCGTGCCCGTTTTGGGAGAAGCTCACCCTGGAAGGACGCCCTCCGTGATAGAGCCGTGGCTCGTTGTGAGCGCGGAGCGAACCCGTGTGCACCTGTGTGAGCGGTGGTGCGAACGGTGTTGCGGGCGGCGGCACATGGCACAGATGTACGCGCCCCACCGCGCTCCCCGTGCGCGGGTTCGATGCGGCCACCTGCTTGACCGCTTCGCTTAACGCGCAGGCCACATAGGCCTTACGCTCCTGTCCTGTCTTGATCTGTACCCCACCGCACATGTGAAGGCGGAACGCCGAATATGGACAGCGCAGAATACGAGCGCAAGATCGCCGCCCGATTCGCCACCTTCGACCAGGATGGGTCCGGCTATATCGACCGGGAGGACTTCAGCACTGCCGCGAAGGCCGTCCTGGCCGAATTCGGTACCACCGCCCGGTCGGACAAGGGCCAGGCCGTCTTCGCGGGCGCCGAGGCGTTCTGGCAGGGAATGGCCGGGATCGCCGACGTCGACGGGGACCAGCGGGTGTCCCGCGAGGAGTTCATCACCGGCGCGGCGAAGCGGCTGCGGGACAACCCGCAGCGGTTCGCGGAGATCGCGCGGCCGTTCCTGCGGGCGGTGATCGCGGTGGCGGACGAAGACGGTGCGGGCGCGACGCCGGCTGCGGCCGCGCGGGTGCTGCGCGTGCTCGGCACCGCGCCGGACCTGGCGGCCCAGGTGGCCGCGGCCCTGGACCCGGACGGCGACGGCCGCCTCGCGGAGGACGACGTCCTGACGGCGTTCGCGGCGTACTGCGGCGTGGAAGCGCCGGACGCCTGACGGCGGGTCGGGGCTGGGCGGGGGCTCCGCCGCGGCTTGCGCGCCGACGGGGGGCGGAAGCCGAAGCTGCCGCTGCGCGGCACCCTGGGCTCCGCCCAGACCCGCTCCTCAAACGCCGGAGGGGCTGGATCGCCGAGGCGCGGCTGCCGGGGCAGTGCCCCGGCAGCCGGCCCCGTAGGGGCCACCGCGCCCACCCCCGGCAACCGCTACGCGAAGACCACCGTGCGGGCGCCGTTCAGCAGGACGCGGTGCTCGCTGTGCCACTTCACCGCGCGCGCGAGCGCCTGGCACTCCACGTCGCGCCCGACCGCCACCAGCTGGTCCGGGGTCACCTCGTGGCCCACCCGCTCGACCTCCTGCTCGATGATCGGCCCCTCGTCGAGGTCGGCCGTCACGTAGTGCGCGGTCGCGCCGATCAGCTTCACGCCCCGCGCGTGTGCCTGGTGGTACGGCTTCGCGCCCTTGAAGCTCGGCAGGAACGAGTGGTGGATGTTGATGATCCGCCCGCTCAGTTCCTTGCACAGGGTGTCCGACAGCACCTGCATGTACCGCGCGAGCACCACCAGCTGCACGTTCTCGGCGCGGACGAGTTCCAGCAGCTCCGCCTCCGCCGCCGCCTTCGTGTCCTTGGTCACCGGGATGTGCACGAACGGCACGTCGTACGAGCCCACCAGCTCGGCGAAGTCGGTGTGGTTGGAGACCACGGCCGCGATCTCGACCGGGAGCGCCCCGATCCGCGCACGGAAGAGCAGGTCGTTCAGGCAGTGGCCGAACTTCGAGACCATGAGGATGATCCGCATGCGCTCGTCGGCGCGGTGGATCTGCCAGTCCATCCGGAACGAGTCGCCGATCGCGGCGAAGCTCGCGCGCAGCTTCTCGACCGTCACCTCGGGCTCGGCCTCGAAGTGCACCCGCATGAAGAAGAGGCCGGTCTCCCGGTCTCCGAACTGCTGGCTGTCCACGATGTTGCAGCCGGTCATGAACAGGTAGCTGGACACGGCGTGCACGATGCCCTGCTTGTCGGGGCAGGACACGGTCAGAACGTACTGGGGCAGGGGCTCGGCTGCGGCCTGGGCCTGGTGCTCGGTGTGCGGGTCGCTCATGACCGCACAGCCTTTCACACCGCGCTGTCACACCGCGCGCGTGAGGATCCTCAGTACTTCGAGCGAGGTCGGGCGCACGTCCGGCTCGTCCCCGTCCGCCGTGGCCATGCGTACGTGGGCCTCGCGCGCGGCGCGCACGGCCTCGGGCCACGCGTGGTGCTCGAGGTAGGCGGAGACGGGTGCGTCGGGGCCGACCTGGTGCATGATCCGGAGCACGCGCAGCACGGCGAGGTCGACCAGGGTCGCCTCCTGCGAGTCGCGGAAGATCGTGCCGACGTACTTCTCGGCGGACCAGCTGTCGAGCCAGGTGTCCTCGACGAGCCGGTACACGGCGTCGGTGACGTCCCCGTACCCTTCGGCGCCGACCAGCCAGGTGTCCTCGTGGAAGGCCGGATCGGAGAGCATGTGCAGCGCCGAGCGCACGTTGCTGCGCCAGCGCCACCACGGCATGTCGTTGAGGGGCATGCCGCCCATGGTGGAGGAGCGGCTGCCCCGGCGGGAAGGGGTCTTCGGACCTTGGGCGAATGTCACGCTTTCGATCGTACGTTCCTGTAAAGCGCGATCTTGAAGCGCCCATACGGGACCACACCCCTGTAATTCACCTTGGTGTCACCCGGTGTTGTGTCCATCTCACTCGTGAGTTACCTCCGGGGCGGAATGGTGCATGGACATGACCAACTCTCGACGCGCTGGATCCTTCTCCCGCACCTTGGTGGCCATGGCGACGGTTGCCTGGCTCGTCGCGGGATGCGGGACGCTCCCCGGGGGCTCGGGGGGCTCCGGGGACACCCTCACCGTCATGACCTTCGCGCCGGAAGGCACGAACGCGACCAACATGCCCGGAATGACCGGCATGGCCAAGGCGTACGAACGCTGGGTGAACTCCAAGGGCGGCATCAACGGGCGCAAGCTCCGCGTCCTGACCTGCAACGAGAAGAACACCGCCAACGGCGCCGCCGAGTGCGCCCGCAAGGCCATCGCGGAAAAGGTCGTGGCCGTAGTCGGCTCCTACAGCCAGCACGGGCGCGCCTTCATGGCGCCGCTGGAGGTGGAGGGCATCCCCTTCATCGGCGGATACGGGGTCTCCTCCGAGGAGTTCCAGTCCACCCTCTCCTACCCCGTCAACGGCGGCCAGCCCGTCCTCATCGCCGGGGCCGGGCACCAGCTGGGCCGCGCCTGCGAGAAGGTCGCGCTGGTCCGGCCCGACACCCTCGTCGGCGACACCCTGCCGGTGCTGCTCAACGCCGGCCTGCGGGCCAACCAGATGGCCGACGCCTCCGACATCCGGGCCGCCGAGGACTCCGCCGACTTCACCCCGCAGGCCCGCGAGGCCCTCGCCAACACCGCCGGGGGCGGCGGTGCCAAGGACAAGGACAAGAACAACGGCTGCGTCACGGCGGTCCTCGGCGAGCGCACCGAGACCTTCTTCGACGCCTTCCGCCGCACCGAACCGCAGCGCAAGAAGCCGCAGATCGCCTCGGTCCTGGGCAGCGTCAGCCAGTCCCTGGTCGACCGCACCGGCGGCAAGGAGAGCCCCTTCGAGGGCGCGTACATCACCAGCTGGTACCCGGTGGCCGCCGATCCGCTCTGGGCGCCGATGAAGAAGGTCATCGCCGACTTCGCCTTCGGCGACGACACCGTCGACGCCGACGACAGCGGTGCGCAGACCACCTGGATCGCGTACACGGTCCTGGAGGAGATCATCAAGGGCTTCAAGAAGGACGAGGACGTCAACGCCCGCAAGGTCGCCCGCGCGCTGAACCAGGCACAGGCGGTCAAGACCGGCGGCCTCACCCCCGACCTGAGCTGGCGCTACCAGGACATGCGCGCCGTCGCCGGCTTCCCCCGCATCGTCAACGGCCGGGTCACCTTCCAGCTCGTCCAGTCCGGCCGCCTCGTGGCGCAGCCGGGCGAGCAGTCCCTGGACATGACCCCGACCCTGGAACAGGCACCCCGGGTCGCGTAGTACGTCCCCTCGGGCCGCCTCTAGTACGTCCCGTCCGGCCGCTGGTGCCCGCCGGGCACCTCGGTGCCGTCGGGGAAGGTGACCGTGGCGAACCACGAGGTGGCCCAGATCTCGATGCGGCCGGGTTCGTGGGCCACCTCGAAGGGGTGGCCGCTCCAGGAGCCGTACGAGGTCACGACGAAGCTCTCGCCGGGCTGCAGCCAGTAGTCCTGGCCGAACGGCTCCAGCCAGAGTTCCAGGAGCTCCGTCCCGCTGTTCAGGACCGGCATCGGGACGGGGTTCTCCAGCTTCTGGATGCCCTCCATGCTGAAGTCGCCCTCGACGGCCTCCATGTTCCGGCTCAGGGTCCCGGTGATCTCCGCGACGGTGAGCGGCGCCGGGCCGTCCTCCGTGGCCGGCTGCTGCGGTTTGCCGCCGAACAGCCGGTGCCACAGCGATATCCGGCTCACAGCTGCGACTTGTCCCGCTTGGTGAGTCCGTACTTGGCCGCGATGTTGTTCCACAGGGTCGCGGCCTGTTCCTTGGCCTTCGTCGCCTCGCCGCTCGACTTGTTGCCGTCGGAGGCGTGGGACGAGTTCTTGGCCTTGCCGTCCTTGCACTTGTCGTCGTCGACGTCGTCCGCCCAGGCGGCGTAGCTGTTGTCGGCGTCGGCGGAGGCCTGCCAGGCCTTGGTGAGGGCGGCGGTCAGGCGGGCGTTGTCCGGGAGCTGGTCCACCTTCAGCTCCTGGAGGCGGGTGATCAGCTCCTCGCGCTGGCGGGCCGCGTCGCGCAGGTCGGAGGCGGCCTGGTCGAGGTTCTTGCAGCCCTTGATGTCGTCCACGGCCTTGATCACCGAGGCCCTGCTGTCGTTGCTGTCCGCGAGGAGCTTGTCCAGCTGGATCGCCTGCGGCTTGCCCGGGTCGACGGGGGCCTCGGCGGCCCCCGCCTTGCCGCCGGAGGCGGTGGGCGCCGGCGCCACCGCGCCGGGGTCGTTGTTCTGCGGCTTGCCGTCGCCGAGCAGCGAGCCGACGCCGAGCCCGACGACGACCAGGCCGATGACCACCGCGGCGATGATCCCGGGCGAGATCCTGCGGGCCGGCTCCTCCTGCGGGGGCGGGGCGTACTGCTGCTGCGGCTGGTACTGGTACTGCTGCTGATGCGCGTGCGGCGGCACGGGGCCCTGCGCACGCGGCGGGTGGGGCCGCGGCGGCGGCCGGCGCAGCACCGGCTCCTGGATGGGCGGGAGCTGCTGGGTGTTCCCGGCCTCCTCGCCGCGGAACAGCCCGTCGAACCCGTCGGCGGGGCCGGCGGGCACGGGCGGGATGTACTGGGTGGCGGCCTCGTCGTGCGCGGGCGCGACGGGGCCGGGCCCCACGGGGCCGGCCGGCACGGGCGGGATGTACTGCGTCGCGGCTTCGTCGTGCGCGGGCGGGACGGGGCCGGGCCCTGTCGGCACCGGAGCCACGTACTGCGTGGCGGCCTCGTGATGCGCGGGCGCCGGCGCGGCCGCCCCACCGGGCCCCGGGCCGCCTCCCGGCACCGGAGCCATGTACTGCGTCGCCGCCTCGTGATGCCCGGGAGCCGCCGGGGCCGCGGGAGCCGCCGGGGCCCCCGGCACCGGCGGGACGTACGGCGCCGCCGCCCCACCGGGCCCCGGGCCGCCTCCCGGCACCGGAGCCATGTACTGCGTCGCCGCCTCGTGATGCCCGGGGGCAGCGGCAGCCGCCGGGGCCCCCGGTACGGGCGGGATGTACTGGGTCTGGGCCTCCGGCAGCGGCGGATAGCCGTAGCCGTGCGGGTCGCCCGGCCCCTCGTACCCGGGCCCCACGACGTGGCCGGGCGCCGCTGCCTGCGGCTCGGGGTAGGCCTGCGGATAGCCGTACGCCGGCCCGCCCGGCTCCTGCGGCGGGTAGGCCGGATGACCGGACGCCTGGTCCGGACCCCACGGGGCACCCGACTGGGGGGCACCCCCCTGTCCGTTCTGCGTCACGGGGACTCCTTCTCCGACTCGCCCGAACCCGATCAACCGGCCGCCCACGCTACCCGGTCCCCCCTCACCCCCGGCAGCCCCATCCGGCCACACGTGCCCGACGGGCCCGGTCGGGGGACGGCACGTCATCCGGCACGGTCGAAGCGGAAGGCCGTCCGGCCCATTCCCCGTGCGGCCCGCGGCGGGCCGGGCAGACATCGCCCGTACCCGTCCGGCAAGGAGGCCGCGTTGTCACGACCACGAGTCAGTGAAGGACCGCTGAGCACGAGCAGCCGCAGGAGGCGACGGAACCCGTGGAACCGCCTGCGACAGGCACTCCTGCCGGCCGTCACAGCCGTCCTGACCTGCGTACTTCCGGCGGCGGCCACCAACGGGACGGTGTGGACGACCCTGGCTCCGCTGCCCGCGGCCCGGGACTTCCTGGGGGCGGCGGCCGCACCCTGCCCGCCGGGCCAGACCGGCACCTGCGTCTACGCCATGGGCGGCCGTGATGCCCTCGGCAACGCCACGACCCCCAGCTCGGTCTCGGGCAGGGCGGAGTCGTTCAACCGGCTCACCAATGCATGGTCGACCGTCCGCCCGATGCCCACGCCCCGCTGGGGCTTCGGGACGGCGAGCGCTCCCTGTCCGCCGGGCCAGACGGGCACCTGCGTGTACACCGTCGGCGGATACACGGCCTTCGCCCTCACGGGGCCGGACGTCCCCGTCGCCACAGTGGAGTCGTACAACCCCGTCACCAACGCCTGGAGCACGGTCGCCGCGCTGCCCGCACCGCGGGGATCGCTCGCGGCGGCGGCCGCACCCTGCCCGCCGGGCCAGACCGGCACCTGCGTGTACGCCGTGGGCGGCGCCGACGGCACCGGCACCCCGCTGGGGCAGGTCCACTCGTACAACCCCGTCACCAACGCCTGGAGCCAGCCCGCTCCGCTGCCCACCCCCCGGCTCGGCCTCGCCGCGGCGGCCTCGACGTGCCCGCCGGGCCAGACCGGCTTCTGCGTGTACGCCATGGGCGGGGTCGACGGCACCGGCACCATCCAGGCGACCGTCCGCTCCTACAACCCGGCCACCAACGCGTGGAGTCCGGTGGAGCCCCTGCCCACCGGCCGGTACCTGCTCGCGGCGGCGGCCGCGCCCTGCCCGCCGGGCCAGACCGGCACGTGTGTGTACACGGTCGGCGGCCGGAGCGGCCCCGGCTTCAACACCACGGGCGCGGTGGAGTCGTACAACCCCGTCACCAACGCCTGGACGACGCTGCCCGCGCTTCCGACGGCGCGTTCGCACCTGGCGGCCGCGGCCATGCAGTGTCCGCCCGGGCAGGGCGCCACGTGCGTGTACGCCACGGGTGGCAGCTCGCCGACCGGTCTGCAGAGCACGGTCGACGCCCTGGACCCGCCCCTGGACGAGCCCGCCGGTGACCGGGCCGTCGGCGGCCGGGTCACCGGCGGGGCCTCGGGTCCGTGAGGGGAGGCCGCGGCGGGCGGGGATCAGTACACGTGGCCCACGTGTGCGAGCGCCTGCTTGAGCAGCACCCCCTGCCCGCCCGGCATCTCGCCCTGCAGGGCCGCGGAGCCGGCCTCCTGCGGGCTGAACCAGACCAGGTCCAGCGCGTCCTGCCGGGGGCGGCAGTCCCCGGTCACCGGCACGATGTAGGCCAGGGACACGGCGTGCTGGCGCGGGTCGTGGTACTGGGTGATGCCCGCCGTGGGGAAGTACTCGGCGACCGTGAAGGGCTGGAGGGAGGCCGGGACGCGCGGCAGCGCCACCGGTCCGAGGTCCTTCTCCAGGTTGCGCAGCAGCGCGTCACGGATCCGCTCGTGGTGCAGGACGCGGCCGGACACCAGGGTCCGGCTGACCGTTCCGTCCGGGCCGATGCGCAGCAACAGCCCGATATCGGTGACTTCGCCGCTGGCGTCCACGCGCACGGGTACGGCCTCGACGTACAGGATCGGCATCCGGGCCCTGGCTGTTTCCAGCTCGTCCGCGGACAGCCAGCCGGACGCGGTTTCAGTCATGTCAGACATTGCTTGATCATAATTTCCAACGGGCCGGCCCACAGGAGTCATGGCCGCCCGGATATGCGTGGTCCATACATCCTGTGGGCACCTGCCGCGCGTGCCGTGGCGCCCGGGCGGCGCCTCGGGCCTGTCGTCAAACTCCCGTCTGCCCCTAGGGGGTGCCCGGCGGATCATGGCCGGGCCCGGCCCGCCTGGCACCCCTAGGCAACCCGCGCCGCGGAGTCCAGCCGCGCCGTGAACTCCCGTACCGCCGCCTCGTCCCGGTAGGGGTCCACCCGCATCCGGAAGTCCTCCAGGTACTCCGCGCCGCGGTTCGAGCGGAGCCCCGCCAGCAGCTCCGCCGCCTGCGCGGCCGTCTGGCAGGCCTGCTCCACCTCGCGCTGCTGCACCCGCGCCGCCGCCAGCAGCAGCATCCCGATGGCCCGGCGCCGCGCCTTGCCCGCGGGGAGCCCCCGCAGCGCCTCCTCGGCGCGCTTGGCCGCCGCGTCCCCGTGCCCCAGGTCCCGGTGGCAGTGCGCGAGCTCGTCCGCGAGGTACGCCTGGTCGAAGTGGCCGATCCACAGCGGGTCGTCGCCCGACTCCGGCTCGGCCCGCTCCAGCGCGGTCACCGCCCGCGAGGACAGCACGGCGGTCGCCCGGGAGTCCCCCAGCAGCGCGTGCCCGCGCGCCTCGGCGGCGTAGAACATGGCCTCCACCCGCGGGGTGACCTGCCCGCGCGTCCCCTCCTGCGCGGCCCGCGCGAGCTGTGCGATCTCCCGCGGGTTGCCCAGTTCGGCGGCGAGGTGGCTCATCGACGCCGCCAGTACGTAGCCCCCGTACGCGCGGTCCCCGGCGGCCTGGGCGAGGCGCAGCGCCTGGATGTAGTAGCGCTGCGCGAGCCCCGGCTGGCCGGTGTCGACCGCCATGTAGCCGGCCAGCTCCGTCAGCCGGGCCACCGCCGCGAACAGCGCCCGGCCCACCGGCTCCCGGTAGGAGCCGCCGATCAGCCCGGACACCACCGAGTTCAGGTAGTGCACCACCACCGGCCGCACGTGCCCGCTGCCGAAGCGGTGGTCGAGGTCCTTGAGGGCCTCGGTGGTCGCCCGTACGGCCTCGACGTCGGACATCCCGACGCGCGAGCCGCCGCTGCGGGCCACCTGCGAATCGGCGCCGGTGATCAGCCAGTCGCGGCTGGGCTCGACCAGTGCGGAGGCGGCCACGCTGGAGCCGGCGAGGAAGTCGCGGCGGCCGACGTCGCTGCGCCACAGCTCGCAGACCTGCTCGATCGCTCCGATGACGGTCGGGGAGAACTGCAGGCCGACGCCCGAGGCGAGGTTCTTGCCGTTGGCCATGCCGATCTCGTCGATGGTGACGGTGCGGCCGAGTTTGCGCCCGAGGGCCTCGGCGATGATCCCGGGGGCCCGGCCGCGCGGCTGCTGGCCGCGCAGCCAGCGGGCCACGGAGGTCTTGTCGTAGCGGAGGTCGAGACCGTGTTCGGCCCCGCACATGTTGACGCGCCGGGCGAGCCCGGCGTTCGAGCACCCGGCTTCCTGGATGAGCGCCTGCAGCCGTTCGTTCGGCTGGCGGGCGACGAGAGGCCTGGCTGCCATGAAAACCCCCTGAGGCCGCGGGTGATCGTTGGAATGATCACTTCCCGCCTGATGTGCGGAGAATCTTCCGCTCTGCGTCGTGTCGCTACCCAACTCCGGCGCCCCGGGCTCCTACGCGCCCCCACGCGTGCACCGATGCGCCCCGCATGCAGGATCGATGCTCCGCCCGCAGGCCGGTTTACGCCCGTAACCCCGGGTGACCCGGGGAGTTGTGATGGGCGTGGAAGAGACCATCGGAGTCACGGAGACCGCGCCCATCCCCAAGCAGCGGGGCGAACTGCTGCTGGACCATGCCGTGCGGTACGCGGAAGAACGGCACTGGGACGTCTTCGCCGGCACCTGGCTGGAGCCCGCGGACGGCCGGGAGCTGTGCTCCTGCGGGGCGGCGGACTGCGAGGCGCCCGGCGCGCACCCCGCGGTGAAGGACTGGGCGTCGCACGCCACCGGAAGCGCGGTGCAGGTCCGGCGGATCTGGGCGCGGCAGCCGGAGGCCTCGATCCTGATGCCGACCGGCCGCACCTTCGACGCGCTGGACGTGCCGGACTCGGCCGGGTTCCTGGCGCTGGCACGGCTGGAGCGGATGCAGCGCACGATCGGGCCGGTCACCCTGACGCCCGACCACCGGATGCTGTTCTTCGTGCTGCCGGGGGCCGGGGCGAAGGTCGCCGACCTGGTGCGCAAGTCGGGCTGGTCGCCGTCCGGGCTGGACCTGGTCGCACGGGGCGAGGGCGAGTACGTGGCCGCGCCGCCCACCCGCTTCGGCGGCCGGGGCTCGGTGCAGTGGGCGCGGCGGCCCACGCCGGCGAACCGGTGGCTGCCGGACACCGAGGAGCTGATCGACGCGCTGGCGTACGCCTGCGGCAGCGAGGCGGCCGCGGAGCGCAGGCGCCGCCAGGGGTGACGTCTCCCGGCGGCGCAGCACCTGCGATTCCGCCCGGGGAACTCATGACATAAGTAACTGCTCAGCCCCCTCCCCCTCCTCCTATGGTGAGGAACGAACGACCAGTACGACCAGTACGACCAAACGGGGACGCGGAGAGAGGCAGGCGCACATGCCGGACCAGGCAGATGCGACGGGCGGGACGTACGGGACGGACGGTGCGCGATCCGCGCCGTCCGCCGTGCGGGTGGAAGGTCTGTGGAAGCGCTTCGGGGACCAGGTGGCCGTCTCCGGCATCGACCTGGAGCTGCCCGCAGGCAAGTTCATCGGCCTCGTCGGCCCCAACGGCGCGGGCAAGACGACGACGCTGTCGATGGTGACGGGCCTGCTGCGCCCGGACATGGGGCGGGTCTTCGTCGCCGGCCACGACGTGTGGGCGGACCCGGCCGAGGTGAAGTCGCGGATCGGCGTCCTGCCGGAGGGGCTGCGCCTCTTCGAGCGGCTGTCGGGGTGGGAACTGCTCGGCTACATGGGCCGGCTGCGGGGGCTGCCGGGCGAGGAGACCGACAAGCGGGCGACGCAGCTGCTGGAGGTCCTCGACCTCGCGGGCTCGCAGCACAAGCTGGTCGTGGACTACTCGACGGGCATGCGCAAGAAGATCGGCCTGGCGGCCGCGCTGCTGCACAACCCCGAAGTGCTGTTCCTGGACGAGCCGTTCGAGGGCGTGGACCCGGTGTCCGCGCAGACCATCCGCGGGGTGCTGGAACGTTACACCTCGTCCGGCGCCACCGTCGTCTTCTCCTCCCACGTGATGGAGCTCGTCGAGTCGCTGTGCGACTGGGTGGCCGTGATGGCCGCCGGCCGGATCCGCGCCTCGGGCACGCTGGCCGACGTACGGGGCTCCGCGCCCTCCCTGCAGGCCGCGTTCCTCGAACTGGTCGGCGCGCACGGGCGCGACGCGGCCGGGGATGCGCTGGACTGGCTCGGCGGCGGCGCGGGCCCGGCCGTCGGCTCCGGCCTGGCTCCCGGCTCCGGCTCGGGGGCGGGCTCCGGATCGGCCTCCGGCTCGGGGACGGCCTCGCGATGACCGCCGCCACCGCATCCGCCACATCCGCCTCTCCCGGGACTCCCGGCTCTCCCAGCGCACCGGTACCGCTGACGCCGATCTTCATCCGGATCAAGCTGTCCCTGCTGCGCAACGGCCTGAAGGGCAACTCGAAGCGCAAGGCCGCCTGGTTCGGCACCCTGGCCTTCACCCTCGTGGTCGGCTTCTTCGTCACCCTCGGCCTGGCCCTGCTGCGCGGCAACGCCCACGCGGGCACGGTCGTGGTCCTGCTCTCCGCGATCATCGCGCTCGGCTGGGCCTTCATGCCGCTGTTCTTCCCGACCGGCGACGAGACCCTCGACCCGAGCCGGTTGGTCATGCTGCCGCTGCGCCCGCGGCCGCTCGTACGGGCCCTCCTCGCCTCCTCCCTGATCGGTATCGGCCCCCTGTTCACGCTGTGCCTGGCCATCGGCTCGGTCGCGGCGGTCGCACGGGGCGGCGCGGGATTCGCCGCCGCCGTCCTCGCCGTCCCCCTCCTGATCCTCGGCTGCGTGGCCCTGGCCCGCGCGGTGGCCACGGCGAACGTGCGGCTGCTGACCAGCCGCAAGGGGCGCGACCTGGCCCTGCTCAGCGGTCTGCTCATCGCGCTGGGCGGGCAGCTGGTCAACTTCGCCAGCCAGCGCCTGTTCCAGTCGGGCGGGCTCGTCCAGCTGGAGCCGGCGGAGGCGGTCGTGCGGTGGCTGCCTCCCGCGACGGCCGTCGGCATGGTGGACTCCGCGAGCGAGGGCTCGTACGGCATCGCCGCGGCCCAGCTCGCCCTGACCCTGGCGGCGCTCGCCGGGCTGCTGTGGTTCTGGGAGCGCAGCCTGACCAAGCTGATGGTCACCCCGGACGGCTCGACCATCGCGGCCGCCAAGCCCGAGAAGGACCGCGGCACCGGCCGCGGGTTCTGGTCCCTCCTCCCGGGCGGGCGCACGGGTGCGGCGATGCAGCGCACGCTGCGCTACGTCGTACGCGACCCCAAGACGAAGTCGGCCTGGGTGACGGCACTGGCGATCGGCGTGATCGTCCCGGTCTTCAACGCCCTCCAGGGCACCGGCTCCGTCTACCTCTCCTGCTTCGGCGCGGGCATGCTGGGCGTGCAGATGTACAACCAGTTCGGGCAGGACACCTCCGCGTTCTGGATGGTCGCCCAGACCATCTCCACCCCGCGCGACGCGTACGTGGAGCTGCGCGCCCGCGCCGGCGCGATGGCCCTGGTCACCGTCCCCTACACGATCGTGGTCGCGGCGGTCACGGCCGCCCTGGTCGGCAACTGGGCCGGCTTCCCGGCCGCGCTCGGCCTGTCCCTGGGCCTGCTGGGCTCGATGCTCTGCACGGGCGCCCTGGCCTCGGCGCGCTTCCCGTACTCGATCCCGTCGGACGGCGCCTTCAAGAACGTCGCCCCGGGCCAGGCGGGACTCGCCTGGAGCGGCATCTTCGGCGGACTGCTCGCCTCGGCGCTGATCAGCTCCCCGGTGATCGCCCTGACGGTCTGGGCCGCCGTCACGGACCAGCAGTCCCTCGGCTGGCTCCTGCTCCCGGTGGGCGTCGCCTGGGGCACCCTGGCCACCTGGGCGGGCCTGCGCATCTCGGCCCCGACGGTGGCCCGGAAGCTTCCGGAGATCCTCCAGGCGGTCAGCAAGGGCTGACCCGCCGCCCGACGACGCTCAGGGCCGGTCTCCGCTCCCCCCGGGGAACGGAGACCGGCCCTTCGCGCTCCGTCAGGAGGCGTCGGCCCTGATTCCCTCCAGGAAGGGCTCCAGGGCAGCGCGCCAGGCGGCCGGCTGGTCGTAGTGGAGGTAGTGGCCCGCGTCGGGGATCTCGGCGTACTGGCCGGCCGGGAGGACACGGACCATTTCCTGGGCCTCCGCGCGGCCGAGCTCGCCGTCGAGGCCGCGGACCACCAGGGTCGGGCAGCGGACCTGGGCCAGCTCCTCCCAGTGCGCGTCGTGGACCCACGTCTCACGGGCCGTCAGCATCTGGCTGCGGGAGAACAGGGGGCGCCAGCCGTCCGGGGCCTCGTGCATCACCTCGGCGAAGAAGGCGCCGCGGCCGGGGTCGGGGCGTTCCACTCGGGGGTCGTCCTCGCCGAACCAGCGGCGGGCCGCATCCTGCGTGGGGAAGGGCAGGGGCCAGCGGGTGAACCAGTCCTCCCACTCCCGCTGCGAGGCTTCGCCGAGGGCCGAGGCGCGCATGTCGCAGATGACCAGGGCTTCGACCAGGTCCGGGCGGCGGGCGGCGAGCTGCCAGGCGGTGAGGGCGCCCATGGAGTGGCCGATCAGGGTGACGGGCGCGAGTCCGAGCTGCTCGACGGCGGCCTCGGCGTCGGCCACGAAGGCCTCGCGCCCCAGGGAGGTGTGCGGCGCGGGGCCGCTGCGCGGGCGCTCGCTCTGGCCGTGCCCCCGCTGGTCCAGCGCCACGACGCGGCGGCGTTCGCCGAGCCAGCGGGCGGTGGAGGCCCAGTGGAAGGCGCGGCCCATCAGGCCGTGCAGTAACAGCACGCCCGGCCGGGGGTCAGCCTCGGCGGCCGGTTCGCGGAACTCCCAGGCGGCCAGGCGCACGCCATCGGCCCCTGTCACATCGATGCGCTGTACCACCGCAGATGCACCCCCTTCGCTCCCGGCCAGACTATCGAACCCGCATTCGAAAACGGACTTCTCGCCGACAACACCGCTCTTTCGAGTGACCTTGCTCAAGGATTGGCCGCCGCTGCCGATGGAGATCCTTTCAACAGGGAGGCGGGCCGCTCGGGGAAGACGGTCCGAAGGGGAAGACCTTGAGAGCTCGGGGCTCCAGGTCACCAGGGGAGGATCGGTCCCGGCGCCGCGAGGCGCCGGGACCGTCCACACACAGCACACCACACCATGCACCAGCCGCCGGCGTCAGCGCTTCGGCATCACCACATCGGCGTCAGCCACGGTGGACGCCGGCCCGGCGCGCAGTGCCGGTGCACATCGCCCGGCACGCAGCGCCCGGCACGGGCGTCAGCGCTTCGCCACGAACACGTGCGAGGCGACCTCCGCCTCCAGCTCGGCGGCCTCGCCACCACTGCCGACCAGCACCCCGCCCGGGGACGCCGTCACGCTGACCACCGAGCCGGGCTGCACGCCCGCGCGCCGCAGCGTGTACATCAGCTGGGCGTCCGTCTGGATCGGCTCGCCGATCCGGCGCACGACCACGGTCTTGCCCTCGGTACCCGGGTCGAGCTCCGACAGGCTCACCATGCCGTCCTCCAGGAAGGGGTCCGCCTCGGCCTTCTCCCCCAGCTCCTCCAGCCCGGGGATCGGGTTCCCGTACGGCGACTC
Organism: Streptomyces sp. NPDC085524; assembly: GCF_044541755.1. NCBI lineage: Bacteria > Bacillati > Actinomycetota > Actinomycetes > Kitasatosporales > Streptomycetaceae > Streptomyces > Streptomyces sp. NPDC085524. The sequence continues at coordinate 42,449 of NZ_JBITTH010000022.1, read as the reverse complement.
GGTCGGGTGGCGCAGCAGCTCCAGCACCCGCCGCTCCACCGCCTCGCTCATCACGTGCTCCCAGCGGCAGGCCTCGGCGTGCACCTGCTCCCACTCCAGCCCGATCACGTCGACCAGCAGGCACTCGGCGAGCCGGTGCTTGCGCATCACGCGCGTCGCCAGCCGCCGGCCCTCGTCGGTCAGCTCCAGGTGCCGGTCGCTGGCCACGGCCACCAGGCCGTCGCGCTCCATCCGCGCCACCGTCTGGCTCACCGTCGGTCCGCTCTGGTCGAGCCGCTCGGCGATCCGGGCGCGCATGGGGACCACACCTTCCTCTTCCAGCTCAAGGATGGTGCGGAGATACATCTCCGTGGTGTCGATCAGTCCGGACATTCGTGCCCCTCGGATTGCGTGCGCTGGCCCTGCCCCCAATTCTGACGCATCGGGCCGACAACCGTCCCGTATCGAGCGTCAAGACCCGTCCCGGACATGTCCCCGACATACCGGGCCCCGGATTGACGTTCGTATTGACACGCCCTTGGTCCAGACCGCACGGTGAGCGGCGAACACGGATGCACCCACCTCCACCCACCTCTCGGAAGGGCCATCGGCGTATGAGCGAGAGCAAGCTGGCCGGTCAGTTCTTCGACGCCGCCATCGGCCTGCTGGAGCGGGTGCGGGACGAGGAGGGACCGCGCATCGCCGAGGCCGGCACGCTCGTCGCCGACGCCGTCGCCGCCGGGAACCGGCTCTTCGCCTTCGGCGCCGGGCACTCCTCGCTGCCCGCCCAGGACGTGGTCTACCGGGCCGGCGGCCTGGCCCTGATGAACTTCCTCGCCGTCCCGGGCACCGCGGGCGTCGACGTCATGCCCGCCACCCTCGGCAGCGCCCTGGAACGGGTCGACGGCCTGGCCGGCGCCGTCCTGGACAGCAGCCCCGCCTCCGAGGGCGACGTCCTCGTGATCATCTCCCTCTCCGGGCGCAACGCCCTGCCGGTCGAGATGGCCATGAACGCGCGCGCCCTCGGCCTCAAGGTCATCGGCGTGACCTCGGTGGCGTACGCGACGGGGACCAAGTCGCGGCACGTCTCCGGCACCTTCCTGAAGGACCACTGCGACGTCGTCCTGGACAGCAAGATCGCCGTCGGCGACGCCGAGCTGAGCCTCGACGGCATCGACGCCCCCTTCGCCCCCGCCTCCACGGTCGTCACCAGCGCGATCATGCAGGCGGTCATGGCCGCGGCGGCCGGCGAACTCGTCGCCCGCGGCATGGAGCCGCCGCTGCTGCGCTCGGGCAACGTGGACGGCGGCCACGAGTGGAACGGCCGCGTCATGCAGGAGTACGGCGACCGGATCTTCTTCCGCCACTGAGACCCGTAATTCACCAGGGGGTGAGCTGCGGACTGCACGCCGTTCGGGTGCCGGGCGCTCCAGCGTGGTCGCGCGCAGGGCGCGGCTCATCTGGGGTTGCCCGCCCGCGCCGTCGCCGTCCTGCACCACCTCAAGATCGACTGTGCGTCATCACGAAACAAGTCTGAGGCCGCCGCGAGCCCGCAACCAGGTCGCGCCGAGGCCGCCGCGAGGGCCCCACTAGGGGGTGTCCGGCGGATCAGGGCCCGGCCATGATCCGCCGGACACCCCCTAACCCCGGTCACGCCCCGCCAGGTCCAGGTCCGCCGCGACCCGGGCCGCCACCTCCTCCGCGTACGACGCGTCCGCGCGCTCGAACGCCGGCCGCGAAGGCCCCCGCAGGAAGGTCAGCACCCCCAGGGTCCGCCCCCGGCTGCGCAGCACCGTGCACAGCCCGTGCGCCGCACCCTCCGGCCACTGGCGGGCCCTCGCCCACTCCGGGTCCGCCTCCCCGCGGGGGGAGCCGGCCCGCACCGACCCGATCCGGTCCAGCGCCTGCAACGCCGGGTGACCGGCCACGTACCGCACGGGGATCGATCCGGGCCCCGGCAGCTCGGGCGGCGCCGCCGCCGACCGTACGAGCCTGCGCCGCTCCAGACCGGCCGAGGCGTCCAGCACGTCCAGCAGCGCGTGCTCGGCGAAGCCCGCGAGGGCGAAGTCCAGGCGTACGGCGGCCGCCTCCGCCGGGTCCTCGCACTCGGCGGCGGCCCGCCCCGCACGGTGCAGCTGGTGGGATCGGAAACGCAGCTGCGCGGTGTCGAGCTGCGCCTGCCGGGCCTCGGTGACGTCCTGGAACAGCCAGCCGACCCCCAGCGGCACCGGCTCCTCGGCGAGCGGCGAGGCGAGCCGCAGGAACCCGCACCGCCAGCACCGGCGCCGCACCCCCTCGGGCGTGCGCACCGCGACCCACAGCTCCACGGGCGCGGGCGGCGCCCCCTCGGCGAGCACGTGCTGGAGGGCGCCCTCCAGCTCCTCCACGCCCTGCGCCAGCAGCTCCCCGAGGGGCCTGCCGAGCAGCACGGTCCGGCCGGTACCGAAGGCGCGGGCGGCGTGCGCGTTGACCACGGCGGGCCGCAGGTCGACGTCCACGAGGACGACGCCCCAGGACGCGTCCTCCATCAGGGCCTCGCTGAGCGCGATGGACCGTTCCAGGTCGATCTGCGCGTGCACCTCGCTGAAGGCGCAGTACACCCCGGCGGGTTTCCCGTCCGCGCCCGGCACCCCGGCGGACTGGGTCCGTACGAGGACCCGTCCGCCGTCCTTGGTCAGCAGGGCGAACTCGTGCACCTGCCGGCCGGGCGCGTCCTGGGCGGACATGAGTCTGTCGTGCACGTCCTGGGCGTCGGCGGGCCGTACCGCCCACCCCTCGAACCCCTTGCGCCCCACGGCCTCGGCCGCCGACCAGCCCAGGATCCGCTCGGCTTCGCGGTTCCAGTGGGTGATCACGCCGTCGGAGTCGAACGCGCACAGGGCGGCGTCCATCCCGTCCAGCAGCGCTGCGAGCAGATCGTCGGCGGTCTCGTTACGTCCGGAAGCACTCACCTGGCACCCCCTGCAGGTGTTCGCGTGTGCGGCACGTCAGATCATTGAACGCGAACGTGACGCAGCACACACGGCTTTCCGCGGATTGGGTGCGGGAAACCCGGTCAGGGACTGCCGAAGAGGAGCGCACCGCCGACGATCCCCGCCAGGATGACGACGGTGATGCCGCCGCTCACCAAGAACAACCGCCACCCCGACGACCACCGGCTGATCGCTTCCCACCGTGCCTCCTGTCCGGCGATCCGCCGACCCGCCCGCGGATCCGGCGTCCAGTCGGTCCCGCGCAGCTCTACGAGGAGCGACCGGAGGACGAGTACCTCCTGCTCGACGGCCGGCAGCTCGACATCGTCCACACACGGCAGCAGCAGCCGACTGCCGTCGGTGCGGTAGGCGTACGTGACAGTCGTGGGTCCGGGACCGCCTTGCGGGACGGCCATGGTGCGGATGTCATGGAGGTCGTTCCAGGCGAGCCGGCGCGAGCGCAGCCCGTTGGCCCGGGATATGCCTTTGAGGTCGACGCGCGTGAACTGCCGCCGCCTGGCCGCCAGGGCCCAGCCGCCGAGGACCAGCACCAGGCCGGTGCCCAGCACCTTCACCTGGCCCGGGAAGGACGAGGTCCAGAGCGGGACGAGCAGCGTCACGGCGCCCCCGCCCAGGGCGACCCAGACCAGGGCCGAACCGCTCCGCCCGTGTCGGTACTCGCGCGGCAATGCACCTTCTTGCATCTCTCCCCCTCCGACCAGCGCTCCGTGACGGCGCCGCCCTCCCCACGCTGCGGGAAATAAACGGTTGTGGCCGCGGGGACGCCTGCCTAGGCTCTGACGTACACGAGAAGGGAGGTGGTTCCCGAAATGTACGGAAACCGGACGCGTGAGGTGGCTGCGGGCTAAGCGCCCGTCGTCGCACGCACCCAGTGCGGTGCCCGGCGGGATCGCCGAGCGCCAATCCACAGCAGTCACCCGACCCGCGGGCTCGCCGGTACGTCCGGCCGGCTTCTCCCACTGCAGGGGAGAGACCCGAGCCCGCGGGTCGTCTGCGTTTTCCGCTCCCGCTCGGGGGCGACGAGACCGGGCCCGTCGGCCAGGGCCCCGGCCGGTGGCCGGCGCGGCCCGCCGAAGAGCCCGGGCAGGCCGTGGTCGCCGAGGCCGGGCCGGTGGCCTGCACGGGCCTGCCGGAGGGGCCCGGTCCAGGCCCGGCCGGTGGCCGGAGCGCCTGCCGGAGCCCCGTCGGAGTGGACGGCATCCAGGCGGCCGCCGGGCCGTACGGCCGCGCGGCACGGCCCCGGTCAGCGCCGCACGGCTACGGGCAGAGCCGTTCGATGCGCCACTTGTCCGCTTCCAGCACGTACCGCAGCCGGTCGTGCAGCCGGTTCTCGTGGCCCTGCCAGAACTCCACCTCTTCCGGGACCACCCGGAAACCGCCCCATTCCGTCGGCACCGGGACCTGCTCGCCCTCCGGGTAGCGGGCGGCGAGCTCCTCGTAGCGGCGGTCCAGTTCCGCGCGGGAGCCGATCACGCTGGACTGCTCGCTCGCCCAGGCGCCCAGCTGCGAGCCGTGCGGGCGGGAGCGGAAGTACGCCGCCGTCTCGTCCCGCCCGATACGGGCCGCGGTGCCGGTGACGACGACCTGGCGGGCGATGGGGTGCCAGGGGAAGAGCAGCGCCACGTGCGGGTTCTCGGCGATCTCCCGGCCCTTGCGCGACGCGTAGTTGGTGAAGAAGACGAAGCCCCGGTCGTCGAACTGCTTCAGCAGCACCGTGCGGGAGCTGGGGCGGCCGTCGGCCGTCGCCGTCGAGACGACCATCGCGTTCGGTTCGAAGACGTGGGCGTCGGCGGCCTGCTGGAACCACCGGGCGAACTGCCGCATCGGGTCCTCGGCGAGGCTCTCCTCCTCGACGATCTCCGAGCGGTACTGCTTGCGCATGGTGGCGGGATCAAGGTCCTGGTCGGTCACCCGGCCATCCTGCCGCAGTGGGACCGTCACCGGTGTGCCGTATGTCACGCTTCCGCACTGCATCGCGAGCGGACAAAATCTTGGGGCCGGTCCGACGGTCCCACACGGGTGACCATCGGCCGTGCCGGGCATCAACGGGGATGACCGCGCCGGACCGCGAATCACGCCGGGAGCCGCGCGTGTTCGCACTATCTGAGGAGCCGCCTGATGTCCGACTTCGTACCCGGTCTCGAGGGAGTCATCGCGTTCGAAACGGAGATCGCCGAACCGGATAAGGAAGGCGGTGCGCTCCGCTACCGCGGTGTCGACATCGAAGACCTCGTGGGCCACGTCTCCTTCGGGAACGTCTGGGGCCTGCTGGTCGACGGTGCGTTCAACCCGGGCCTGCCCGCCGCCGAGCCCTTCCCCATCCCGGTCCACTCCGGTGACATCCGTGTCGACGTGCAGTCCGCGCTCGCCATGCTCGCCCCCGTGTGGGGTCTGAAACCGCTGCTGGACATCGACGAGCAGACCGCCCGCGACGACCTCGCGCGCGCCGCCGTCATGGCCCTGTCGTACGTCGCCCAGTCCGCGCGCGGCCAGGGCCTGCCGATGGTGCCGCAGAAGGAGATCGACAAGGCCGAGTCCGTGGTCGAGCGGTTCATGATCCGCTGGCGGGGCGAGCCCGACCCGAAGCACGTCAAGGCCGTCGACGCGTACTGGACCTCCGCCGCCGAGCACGGCATGAACGCCTCCACGTTCACCGCGCGGGTGATCGCCTCGACCGGCGCCGACGTCGCGGCCGCGCTGTCGGGTGCGGTCGGCGCGATGTCCGGTCCGCTGCACGGCGGTGCGCCGTCCCGCGTCCTCGGCATGATCGAGGAGATCGAGCGCACCGGCGACGCCGTGGCGTACGTGAAGAAGGCCCTGGACAAGGGCGAGCGCCTGATGGGCTTCGGGCACCGCGTCTACCGCGCCGAGGACCCGCGCGCCCGCGTGCTGCGCCGTACGGCCAAGGAGCTGGACGCCCCGCGCTACGAGATCGCCGCGGCGCTGGAGAAGGCCGCGCTGGAGGAGCTGCACGCGCGCCGCCCCGACCGGGTGCTCGCCACGAACGTGGAGTTCTGGGCCGCGATCATGCTGGACTTCGCGGAGGTCCCGGCGCACATGTTCACGTCGATGTTCACGTGCGCCCGTACCGCCGGCTGGTCGGCGCACATCCTCGAGCAGAAGCGCACGGGCCGCCTGGTCCGCCCGTCGGCCCGCTACACCGGCCCGAGCCGCCGCGACCCGCGGGAGATCTCGGGGTACGCGGACATGGCCGAGACGGCCTGACCCGCCCCTTCGCCGTCAGGGCGCCGCACCCCCCGCAACGGGGTGCGGCGCCCTCGCGTTTCTCATCCCGTTTCCGTCAGGGCGGCGTCGATGATGCGGGACCACTGGGTCACGACCCGGGCCCGGCGGGCCGTGTCGTCGGTGAGGACGTTGGCCAGGCCGAGGCCGCGGGCCATGTCGAGGAGGCCCTGCACGGTCTCCCGTACGCCGGGGACGGACTCGTCGGCGCCGAGGAGCCCGACCGCGATGCGGTGGGTCTCGCGGCCGACGCGGGCCTCCAGCTCGGTGACCCGGGGGCGCAGCTGCTCCTCGTTGGAGGCGGCGACCCACAGCTGGAGGGCGGCCCGGAAGAGGGTGCCGGTGTACAGGTCCACGATGGCTTCGACGGCCGCCGGGCGGGCGACCGGGCCCGCCCGGAAGAGCTCGCGCAGGGCGGTGGAGCGTTCCTCGGCGACGTACTCGACCGCGGCGGTGAACAGGTCCTCGCGGGTCGGGAAGTGGTGCTGGGCGGCGCCCCGCGAGACCCCGGCGCGCTCGGCGACGACGGAGACGGTGGAGCCGGCCCAGCCGTGTTCCGCGAGGCAGGAGACGGCCGCCTCCAGGAGGTGGCGGCGGGTGACGCGGCTGCGCGCCTGCTTGGGGCCCTGGATCACGCTCACAGGGCCCACGTCGGGTTCCGGCGTTCGAAGCGGGCGGTGATGCCTTCGCGGGCCTCGTCGGAGGCGAAGAGTCCTGCGGACAGCTCGGTCAGCCGGGCGCCGTCGCGGGCGACGGCCTCGCGCACGGCGGCGGCGGTCAGCGACTTGGTGGCGGCGAGGCCCTGCGGGGAGGCCTTGCGCAGGCCGTCGAGGACGGGTGCGAGCACGGCATCGACGTCCCCCTCGGGGTCCGCGTGCAGGGTGAGCAGCCCGATCCTGGTCGCCTCGGCGGCGTCGAAGGCCTCTGCGGTGAGGAAGTAGCGGGAGGCGGCGCGGGGGTCGAGGCGCGGCAGCAGCGGGATGGAGATCACGGCGGGGGCGAGGCCGAGGTGGGTCTCGGTGAAGGCGTACGAGGACTGCGGTCCGGCGGCGGCGATGTCGCAGACGCCGAGCAGCCCGAGCCCGCCGGCGCGGACGTGGCCGGTGACGCGGGCCACGACCGGCTTGGGGAGTTCGGCGATCTCGCGGAGCAGGGCGAGGAAGTCGGCGGGGTCGCAGGGCGACTTGAGGTCGGCGCCGGCGCAGAAGGTGGTGCCGGTGTGCGTCAGCACGACGGCCCGCACCGCCGGGTCCGCCCCGGCGTCGGCGAGCGCGGCGCGGAGGGCGGCGACGAGGTCGGCGGAGAGCGCGTTGCGGTTGGCCGGGGAGTCGAGGGTGATGGTGGCGACGCCGGTCGCTCGCGCGGCGTGGACGGGTGTCATGTCTCCTCCGGAGGGGTCGGCGGTTCCCTGCCGGGGGCTCGTCGGTTCCCTGCCGGGGGTTCGGCGGGGTTCGTCGGGTCTGGCGGGGCTCGTCGGGTCGGGCGGGTCGGGCAGGGGCTTGGCGTGGTCCGGCGGGGCCGGTGCCGGGGTGGGGTGTCGTCCGGGACCCATGATTCATGGCGCCCCGGCCGGATCAGACTGTACGAGCAGCGAGTGCGCCACACATCACGTTCTGCGTCCCGGACGACACCCCACCCCGTCCCAGGCATCCGGGCCGGCCAGGGCAAATCCAGCCGGTCCGGCGTTTGAGGACCTGGGTCCGGGGCGGAGCCCCGATCTTTGAGGCGCGGGTCCGGGGGAGGGGCTCCGCGGAGCGGCAACCGCGCCCGCCCCCGCCCACCCGCTAGTAAGACTTCGGCAGCCCCAGCGTCTGGTGGGACACGAAGTTCAGGATCATCTCCCGGCTGACCGGCGCGATCCGCGCCACCCGCGCCGCCGTGATCAGCGAGGCCAGCCCGTACTCACGGGTGAGCCCGTTCCCGCCGAGGGTGTGCACGGCCTGGTCCACCGCCCGCACGCACGCCTCCCCCGCCGCGTACTTCGCCATGTTCGCGGCCTCGCCCGCGCCCATGTCGTCCCCCGCGTCGTACAGCGCGGCCGCCTTCTGCATCATCAGGCGGGCCAGTTCCAGCTCGATGTGGGCCGCCGCGAGGGGGTGGGACACGGCCTGGTGGGCGCCGATGGGTTCCTTCCACACCTGGCGGGTCTTCGCGTAGTCCACGCCCTTGGCCAGCGCGTACCGCCCCATGCCGATCGCGAAGGCGGCGGTCATGATGCGCTCGGGGTTGAGCCCGGCGAAGAGCTGCAGCAGGCCCGCGTCCTCGTCGCCGACCAGCGCGGAGGACGGCAGCCGCACCTCGTCCAGCACCAGCTCGAACTGCTTCTCCGCCGCCTGGAGTTCCATGTCGATCACGGACCGGGTGAAGCCCGGGGCCTCGCGCGGCACGATGAACAGGCAGGGCTTGAGCCGTCCGGTGCGGGCGTCCTCGGTGCGGCCGACGATGAGGGTGGCGTCGGCGATGTCCACGCCGGAGATGAAGACCTTGCGCCCGCTCAGGATCCAGTCGTCGCCGTCGCGCCGGGCCGTGGTGGTGATGCGGTGGGAGTTGGAGCCGGCGTCCGGTTCGGTGATGCCGAAGGCCATGGTGCGGGTGCCGTCGGCGAGGCCGGGGAGCCAGGCCTGCTTCTGCTCCTCGGTGCCGAAGCGGGAGATGACCGTGCCGCAGATGGCCGGCGAGACGACCATCATGAGCAGCGGACTGCCGGCGGCCCCGAGTTCCTCGAGGACGATGGAGAGCTCGGCGATGCCGCCGCCTCCGCCGCCGTACTCCTCGGGGAGGTTCACGCCCAGGTAGCCGAGCTTTGCGGCGTCGGCCCACAGCTCGTCGGGGTGGCCGCCTTCCCGGGCGACGCGGGCGAGGTACTCGCGGCCGTACTTCTGCCCGAGCGCGGCGACCGCCGTGCGCAGGGCCTTGTGCTCCTCGGATTCGATGGTGTGGCTCATGCTTGCGGTTCCTCCTGGACTACGGCGAGCAGGGCGCCGAACTCGACCTGTTGGCCGGTGGCGGCGTGGAGCGCGGTGAGCGTGCCGGAGGCGGGGGCGAGGATGCGGTGCTCCATCTTCATGGCCTCCAGCCAGAGCAGGGGCTGCCCGGTGGTGACGGCCTGGCCGGGGGCGAGGCCCTCGGCGACGCGGACGACGGTGCCGGGCATGGGGGCGAGCAGGGAGCCCGGTTCGGTGCGGTCCTGGGGATCGGCGAACCGGGGGACGGGGGTGAGGGTGTGGGCGCCGGTGAGGGCGGAGTCGACGTAGACCTCCGTCTTGTTCGAATTTTGTTTCACGTGGAACAGGCGGCGGATTCCGTCGACTTCGAGCGTGACGAGCTCCGGGGTGGCGGACAGGACCCGTACTCCGGGGTGGTTCACCGGCCGGTAGCCGACCTCGTACTCGGTGCCGGCCGAGGTGTAGCGGCGGGTCCCCGGCTGCGAGCGGACGTTGCGCCAGCCGCCCAGGCGCGCGGCGAGCGAGGCTCCCGGGGCGGGGGCCGCCTCGGCGAGGGCGGCGGCGAGGGCGGCCAGGGTGGCGTCGGGGGCTTCCTCGGTGAGGGCGGTGAGGTGGCGGTCGTAGAACCCGGTGTCGAGCCGTCCGGCGGCGAACTCCGGGTGGCGCAGGGAGCGTACGAGGAGCTCCCGGTTGGTGGTGAGCCCGTGGATCCGGGCCCGGGACAGGGCGTGGGCGAGGATGCGGACGGCCTCGGCGCGGGTGGGGGCGTGGGCGACGACCTTGGCGAGCATGGGGTCGTAGTGGATGCCGACCGTGTCCCCGTCGGCGAATCCGGTGTCCACGCGGACCTCGCCGGGCACGGCGAGGGTGTGCAGGACACCGGTCTGCGGGCGCCAGTCCCGGGCGGGGTCCTCGGCGTAGAGGCGGGCCTCGACGGCGTGGCCGCCGGGCGCCGGCGGTGTCAGCGGCAGCGCCGCCCCTTCGGCGACGCGCAATTGCAGGGCCACGAGGTCGAGCCCGTACACGGCTTCGGTGACGGGGTGTTCCACCTGGAGGCGGGTGTTCATCTCCAGGAAGTACGGGCGGCCGTCGGCGGTGACCAGGAACTCGACCGTGCCGGCGCCCCGGTAGGAGACGGCGCGGGCGGCGGCGACGGCGGCCTGGTGGAGGCTCTCGCGCAGGGCTTCGGGCAGCCCGGGCGCCGGGGCTTCCTCGATGACCTTCTGGTGGCGCCGCTGGAGGGAGCAGTCGCGGGTGCCGAGCGGCCAGACGGTGCCGTGGGCGTCGGCGAGGATCTGCACCTCGACGTGGCGGCCGCGCTCGACGTACGGCTCGGCGAAGACCTCGCCGTCCCCGAAGGCGGAGCGGGCCTCGGCGGATGCCGCGTCCAGCTCGGCCTTGAGCTGGTCGAGGTCGCGGACCACGCGCATCCCGCGTCCGCCGCCGCCCGCGGCGGCCTTGAGCAGGAGCGGCAGGTCGGTGTGGGTGGCGGCGGCCGGGTCGACGGGGTCGAGGAGCGGGACCCCGGCGGCGCGCATCAGTTCCTTGGCCCGCGTCTTGGAGGCCATGGCCTCGATGGCCTCGGGGGGCGGGCCGATCCAGACCAGGCCGGCGGCCTGGACCTCGCGGGCGAAGCCGGCGTTCTCGGAGAGGAAGCCGTAGCCGGGGTGGACGGCGTCGGCGCCGGCGGCGAGGGCGGCCTTGATGATCAGGTCGCCGCGCAGGTACGTCTCGGCCGGAGCGGCGCCCGGCAGGCGTACGGCGGAGTCCGCGCTGCGCACGTGCAGGGCGTCGGCGTCCGGGTCGGAGTGCACGGCGACGGTGTCCAGGCCGAGGGCGCGGGCCGTGCGGAAGATCCGTACGGCGATCTCGCCCCGGTTGGCGACCAGGAGGGAGGTGATGGCGGTGGTGGTGGTCATCTGCGGGCTCACATCCGGAAGACGCCGAAGCCGCCGCGGGCGCCCTCGACGGGGGCGTTGTGTACGGCGGACAGGCACAGGCCGAGGACGGTGCGGGTGTCGCGCGGGTCGATGACCCCGTCGTCGTACAACCGCCCGGACAGGAACATCGGGAGGGACTCGGACTCGATCTGCGCCTCCACGAAGGCGCGCATCCCGGCGTCGGCCTCCTCGTCGTAGGGCAGTCCCTTCGCGGCGGCGGACTGCCGGGACACGATGGAGAGCACCCCGGCGAGCTGCTGCGGGCCCATGACGGCGGACTTGGCGCTCGGCCAGGCGAAGAGGAACCGGGGCTCGTAGGCCCGCCCGCACATGCCGTAGTGCCCGGCGCCGTAGGAGGCCCCGATGAGGACGGACAGGTGCGGCACGCGGGAGTTGGAGACCGCGTTGATCATCATCGAGCCGTGCTTGATGATGCCGCCCTGCTCGTACTCCTTGCCGACCATGTAGCCGGTGGTGTTGTGGAGGAAGAGGAGGGGGATGTCGCGCTGGTTGGCCAGCTGGATGAACTGGGCGGCCTTCTGGGATTCGGCGCTGAACAGCACCCCCTGCGCGTTGGCGAGGATGCCCACCGGATAGCCGTGGAGGGTGGCCCAGCCGGTGACCAGGCTCGGCCCGTACAGCGGCTTGAACTCGTCGAAGTCCGAGGCGTCCACGATCCGGGCGATGACCTCGCGCGGGTCGAAGGGGGTCTTCAGGTCGGCCGGGACGATCCCGAGGAGCTCCTCCGGGTCGTACTTCGGCTCCTCGGCCCGCGGCGGATCGGCCTGCGGCTTGCGGTGGTTGAGGCGGGCCACGACCCGGCGGGCCTGGCGGATCGCGTCCTGCTCGTCGAGGGCGTAGTAGTCGGCGAGGCCGGAGGTGCGGGCGTGCATGTCGGCGCCGCCGAGGGACTCGTCGTCGCTCTCCTCGCCGGTGGCCATCTTCACCAGCGGCGGCCCCCCGAGGAACACCTTCGAGCGGTCCTTGATCATGACGGTGTGGTCGGACATCCCGGGGATGTACGCGCCTCCGGCGGTGGAATTGCCGAACACCACGGCGACGGTGGGGATACCGGCGGCCGAGAGCCGGGTCAGATCGCGGAAGATCGCACCCCCGGGAATGAAGATCTCCTTCTGGGAGGGGAGATCGGCGCCGCCGGACTCGACGAGGCTGATGACGGGCAGCCGGTTCTGCAGGGCGATCTCGTTGGCCCGCAGGGCCTTCTTCAGCGTCCAGGGGTTGCTGGCCCCGCCGCGGACGGTCGGGTCGTTGGCGGTGACGAGGCATTCGACGCCCTCGACGGTGCCGATGCCGGTCACCATGGACGCGCCCACCGGGTAGTCGCTGCCCCACGCGGCGAGCGGGGACAGCTCCAGGAACGGCGTGTCCGGGTCGAGGAGCAGCTCGATGCGCTCGCGGGCCAGGAGCTTGCCGCGGTCCTTGTGGCGGGCGGTGTACTTCTCCCCGCCGCCGGCGAGCGCCTTGGCGTGCTCGGCGTCGAGCGCGGCCAGCCGTTCGAGGGCGGCGTTACGGGCCTGTGCGTGCTCGGGGGCGTGCGGGTCGACGGTGGTACCGAGGCGGGTCATGAGCCGGTCCCCTCCGGGGCGGGTGTCTGCAGGAGATGGGTCGGGATGTCGAGGTGCCGGGCCCGTAGCCATTCGCCGAGGGCCTTGGCCTGGGGGTCGAAGCGGTACCCGGAGGCGACGCCGTCGCCGAGGATCCGCTCGATGGTGAAGTTCAGTGCGCGGAGGTTCGGCAGAACGTGCCGGGTGACGGGGAGGCCGGCGGCCTCGGGGAGCAGCCCGCGGAGCGTCTCAACGGTCAGGGTCCGCTCGAGCCACTCCCAGGCGGCGTCGCTCTCCACCCACACCCCGACGTTGGCGTCACCCCCCTTGTCCCCGCTCCGGGCCCCGGCCACCGCCCCCAGGGGTGCGCGGGCGGTCGCCAGGCGCGGCCGGTCTGCCCGCACGGCAGATTCAGCCCTGCCGGGGCCACCTTCAGCCTCGCCGGCGTTCGAGGCGCGGGGGTCCGGGGGCGGAGCCCCCCCCGGGTCCGGGGCGGAGCCCCCGGAGCGGCGCCCGGGGTCGCAAGCCCCGGTTCCGGGAAGGGGCGGGGTGGGGGAATGGCCCCGCGCAGCGGACACCGGCAGGCGGGTGCCGTCCGCCAGCACCGCCACGTGCGGCACCGAATCCACCGGCACCAGCGAAGAGGCGAACACCCCGTACGGCTGCGCAGCCCCCGGCGGAGCCGTGACGTGGAACCCCGGGTAGCTGCCCAGCGCCAGCTCGACGGCGGCCGACGTCAGCCCCCGCCCCACCCGCTCCGCCGAAGGATCCCGCACCACCAGCCGCAGCAGCGCGCTCGCCGTCTCCTCCGTCGCCGCGTCCTCGTGGTCCGTGCGGGACAGGGTCCAGGCCGCTTCGGCCACCCCCTCCAGCGCCTCGGACAGCTGCGCCCGCACCAGCGCCGCCTTGGCCTCGATGTCGAGGCCGGTCAGCACGAAGACCACCTCGTTGCGCCAGCCGCCGATCCGGGTCACGCCCACCTTGAGCGAGGCCGGCGGCGCCTCCCCCCGCACCCCCGAGATCCGCACGCGGTCGTCGCCGTCCCCGCTCAGCCGGACCGTGTCCAGGCGGGCCGTGACGTCCGGGCCCAGGTACCGCACGCCCTGGGTCTCGTACAGGAGTTGCGCGGTGACGGTGCCGGCCGAAACAACCCCGCCCGTGCCCGGATGCTTGGTGATGACCGAGGAGCCGTCCTCGGCGATCTCCGCCAGCGGGAACCCGGGCCGGCGGACGTCGTGCGCGGTGAAGAAGGAGTAGTTGCCGCCGGTGGCCTGGGTTCCGCACTCCAGGACGTGGCCCGCGACCACCGCCCCCGCCAGCCGGTCGTAGTCGTCCGGGGCCCAGCCGAACCACCAGGCCGCCGGGCCGCTGACCAGCGCCGCGTCCGTGACCCGGCCGGTGACGACCACGTCCGCGCCGGCCCGCAGGCAGGCCGTGATCCCGGCGCCGCCGAGGTACGCGTTGGCGGTGAGCGCCCCCTCCGCACTCCCCGCGTAAGGCATCAGGTCGTCGCCCTCGACGTGGGCCACGGACACCGGCACCCCCACCTTGGCCGCCAGGGCCCTTACCGCCTCGGCCAGTCCGGCCGGGTTGAGCCCGCCCGCGTTCGCGACGATCCGTACGCCCCGCTCGTGCGCGAGGCCGAGCCCCTCCTCCAGCTGGCGCAGGAAGGTCTTGGCGTAGCCGTGGTCCGGGTTCTTCAGCCGGTCGCGGCCGAGGATCAGCATGGTCAGCTCGGCCAGGTAGTCCCCGGTCAGCACGTCGAGCGGGCCGCCGGTCAGCATCTCGCGCAGGGCCTCGAAGCGGTCCCCGTAGAAGCCGGAGGCATTGCCGATCCGCAGCGGCCTCCGGCCCCGGTCCGCCCGCCACCGCTCCGGCCGCCACCGCTCCGGCCGCCCTCGGTCGGACCGCCCGAGCTCTGCCCCGCCCGTCATCGCGAGGCCCCCGGCTCGCGCCCGGCGCCCGCCGGCCCCGCGAAGGCCTGGGCGATGTCCAGCCAGCGGTCCGCGTCGGAGCCGGTGGCGGTCAGCGCGAGGTCGGCGCGGTGGGCCCGCTGGGTCACGAGCAGGCAGAAGTCGAGCGCCGGCCCCGTGATCCGCTGCGCGGCGTCCGCAGGCCCGTACGACCACACCCCGGAGCCGTCGGGGGCCTCCAGTTCGACCCGGAACTCCTCGGCGGGCGCAGGCAGTCCGCGTACGGCATGGGCGTAGTCGCGGGCCCGTACCCCGATCCGCGCCACGTGCCGCAGCCGCGCGGTCGGGGTGCGGCGCGCCCCGAGCGCGTCCGCCACGTCCTGACCGTGCGCCCAGGTCTCCATCAGCCGCGCGCTCGCCATCGAGGCGGCCTTCATCGGCGGCCCGTACCAGGGGAAGCGGGTGTCGGGCGATGCGGCGGCGAGCGCCTCGTCGAGAGCGGTACGGGTGCTGCGCCAGCGGGCCAGCAACTCGCCGGGCGGCAGCTTCGCGCCCTCTTCCGCGCCCTCGTCGACGAAGGAGTCGGGGGCCTTCACCGCCTCCTCGACCATGAGCCCGAAGGCCGCGGCGTCGGTGAGGGAGAGCAGTGCGGCCCGGTCGGTCCAGTGCAGGTGGGCGATCTGGTGGCCGATGCTCCAGCCGGGCGCGGGGGTGGGCCGGGCCCACTCGGCCGGACTCAACTCCCCTACCAGAGCGTCGAGTTCACGACCCTCCTCGCGCAGATCGGCGTAAACGGCGGCAACCGCGTCGGCGGACGGCTCGGGCACGATGTGCTCCCCTCTCGGCGTGAGGGGAAGACTGGCAGCCTTCATCAAAACAATCAAGCATGCTTGCATGTTTTTCGGACGTGCCGACACCTTCCCGCCAGCTGCCCCAAACCCCGCCGAACGAAGGCGCGTTGCCCACCGGCCACGAAGCGGCTAGCAGCACACAACCGGGGGGAGGCTTCCGGCCGCAATCCGGAAACTCGCGAAACGTCACGGATGTCCCGTCGATACTGGACGTTCCGCCCCGGGCCCGGGCGATCCACGCACCACGTTCATCTCACTCGCCGAACACCCCGACGAAGAAGGACGTACTGCCGTGACCCCACCCGCCCATTCCCCCGGCCTGCCCGACGCACACGGATCACCCGACGCACCCGGCACCTCCAGCACCCCCGACACCCCCGGCTCCCTCTATCCCGAACTCGACGCCGCCGCCCTCGCCTCCTTCGTCGCCGCCCTGGAGAGCGGCGACGTCACCGGCCTTCCCCCCGCCCGCGCCGCCGAGGTCGCCGAAGCGCGCTCCGTCGCCGTCTTCACCCGCACCAAGGTGACCGGCGCCGACGGCGACCTCCTCGACGCCGGGCTCTGGCGGCACACCGGCAGCCTGCCGCGCCCGCTGATCGTGATGCCGTCGCCGTGGACGAGCCACGGCTGGATCCTCTACGCCGTCCAGGCCACCCTCTTCGCGGCCCGCGGCTACAACGTCCTCGCCTACACCACCCGCGGCTTCGCCGCCTCCGAGGGCCGGGTCGAGGTGGCGGGCCCCCTCGACGTCGCCGACGGCAGCCGCGCCCTGGACCACCTGATCGAGCGCACCACCGGCCCCGTCGCGAAGATCGGCTTCCTCGGGGACTCGTACGGCTCCGGCATCAGCCAGCTCGTCGCCGCCCACGACACCCGCGTGAGCGCCGTGGTCGCGCTCAGCACCTGGGGCGATCTCGGGGAGGCGTTCTACGAGAACTCCACCCGCCACGTCGCGGCCGTACGGGCCCTGCTCGGCGCGGCCTCGAAGGCGCGGCTGAGCCCGCAGACGCAGAGCGTCTTCGACAACGTCCTCGCCCACCGGGACATCGAGGGCACCCTGCGCTGGGCGGAGCAGCGCTCGCCGTTCACCCACATCAAGGAGCTCAACCGCCGCCAGGTGCCCGTCTTCTTCGCGCACGCCTGGCACGAGACGCTGTTCCCGGCCAACCAGACGCTGAAGATGTTCAACGAACTCAGCGGCCCCAAGCGTCTCGTCCTGTCCATCGGAGACCACTCGGGGCCCGAGATGACGGGCATGCTCGGCCTGCCCAACCGGATCTGGACGGACGCCCACCGCTGGTTCGACCACCACCTCAGGGACATCGACAACGGCGTCGCCGACGAGGGCCAGGTGATCAGCGAGGTCATGTGGAACAAGACCCTCGAACCGCGCCCCACCTGGCACTCCCTCACCGAGCGGGTCCACCGGCTGCACCTGGCGGGCAGCGGGGAACTCGCGGAGGAGCCCGAGGCCGGCTGGACGGCGACCGTGCTGTGCGGGGTCGACACCCCCGCCACCGTCGCCGACAAGGTCGTCGAGTCCGGGTACGCGGAGATCGCCGGGCGCCCGAAGGTCTACCCGACCGGGGCCATCGACCGTTCCGTCGCGGCCGTCTGGGCCTCCGAACCCGTCCGCGAGACCACCCGGCTGCGCGGCACCCCGCGCCTGCGCGTGACGTACCGGGCCCCGAACCCGGGGTCCACCTTCGTCGCGTACCTGCTCGACACGGCCCCCGACGGCACGGCCCACATCGTCACCCACGCCCCGTACACCGACCTCGGCTCGGCGCCCGACAGCCTGGTCAGCGCGGACATCGACCTCCAGGCCACGGCGTACGACGTGCCGCGCGACCACCGGCTGCTGCTGGTGATCGACGCCCGCGACCCCTTCTACGGCGACGCCAACCTGCCGCGCGCGACCCTCGCCTTCACCTCGCCCGAGGCGACCCCGTCGTACCTGGACCTGCCGCTCGGCTAGAGCGGTCGGCGAGGACCCGGGGCGAGGGTCCTCGGCGGCAACTGCGTACGCCCGTCCGGCCGGACCCCCGTAACCGGCCGGGCGGGCGTACTGATTCAGGGACGCCTGCGGGCCCTCTCCGGTTTCACGGCCGACCCGTGAAATCCATCGTCCAGTTGAGGAGCCAGCTCTCGCCGCCGTCGACCGAGAAGAACTGCTCCCAGCGCGGGGACCCGGACCGCGTGCCGCTCCACACGAACCGCACCCGCACCGGCTTCCCGCCGTACGCGTCCTCGCCCTCGAAGATGCCGTGACCGTCGGTGAACCGCCCCACCACGGGCGGGAACAGCGTCCCCGTCCGCCGGCTCGACCAGTACAGCGACCACTCCTCGCGCTCCCGGTCGAACAGCCGCAGCGTGAGACCGCCGAAGCCCTTCGTCGGGAAGTCGATCTCGTCGAAGCTGGAGCCGCCGTCGAAGTGCCGCGAGACGCGGGAGACGCCCGGGAACTCCTCCCACCCGCTCTCCGGATCGAGGAAGTCGGTGCGCCAGCGGTTGGTCACGTCCCAGCTGCCGACCAGGAAGTCGAATTCGTTCATGCGAGGACCGTAGGAGGACTTCACTGACATCATGTGTCAGTGAAGTCCAGCCGCCTGCTGTCGATCCTGCTCCTCCTCCAGACCCGCGGCCGGATGACCGCCGCCGAGCTCGCCCAGGAGCTGGAGGTGTCCGTCCGCACCGTCTACCGCGACGCCGAGTCGCTGGCCGCCGCGGGCGTACCGCTCTACGGCGACGCCGGGCACAGCGGGGGCTACCAGCTGCTCGCCGGCTACCGCACCCGGCTCACCGGCCTCAGCTCGGGCGAGGCGGAGGCCCTGTTCCTGACCGGCATGCCGGGCCCGGCGGCCGAACTCGGCCTCGGCCGCGCCCTGTCGGCGGCCCAGCTCAAACTCCGCGCGGCCCTGCCGCCCGAACTGCGCGCCCAGGCCGACCGGATGCGGCTGCGCTTCCACCTGGACGCGCCGGGCTGGTACGCGGAGCACGAGGAGACCCCGTACCTGGCGCAGGTGGCCGACGCGGTGTGGCGGGGCCGGGTCGTCGAGGTCCGCTACCGGCGCTGGAAGGAACCCCGCGAGGTCGACCGCCGCCTGGCCCCGTACGGGCTGGTCCTCAAGGCGGGGCGCTGGTACCT
This sequence comes from Streptomyces sp. NPDC085524, assembly GCF_044541755.1. NCBI lineage: Bacteria > Bacillati > Actinomycetota > Actinomycetes > Kitasatosporales > Streptomycetaceae > Streptomyces > Streptomyces sp. NPDC085524. The sequence goes on along the minus strand of NZ_JBITTH010000022.1, from coordinate 23,872 downwards.
GGTGGCGGGGGCGGTCGAGGGGGCGGAGGGGGCCGAGGGGGCGGAGGGGGCCGAGGGGGCGGAGAGGGCCGAGGGGGCGAAGCAGGCAGGGGCGGTCGAGCACTCGCGTCCCCGCACTTACCGCGTCGACCAGATCCTCCGGGTCGCGGAGACCGAGGAGGTGGCGGAGCTGCCGGAGGGCTTCGACCTGGCCGAACACTGGCGCCGCGCCCAGGCCGACTTCCACGAGCGGCTCCACCCGGAGGAGGCGGTCGTACGCCTCTCCGCGCGCGCGGCAAGCCTGCTGACGGGCCCCCAGGCCCGCGCCCTGGCAGCCACGGGCGAGCCGGACCCCGAGCTGGAGGGGTGGACGCGGGCGGTGCTCCCGATCGAGTCGGAGTCCCAGGCGGAGGCCCAGTTCCTGGCCCTGGCGGCGGAGGCCGAAGTCCTGTCCCCGCAGCGCCTGCGGGCCCGCATCAAGGCCACCCTCGCGGCCATGACGGCCCGCTACGGGTGAGCGGTTGCGTCCGCGGGGCCGGGACGGTCCTGTGCGGCGGGGTCGGGCCTGAGGGGGCGGGGGGCGGGGCCTTCACCCCCTCGGGCCCTGCTCCGGGGCGGTGTTTGCCCACCGACCCCCTGGGTGCGGGTGGAGTGTGGCGGGCGCCTTGACGGGAGGGGCCTTCGCCCTTTCGGGCCCCGCTCCGGGGCGTGACCGCGAACCCCTTTCCCGGACGGGCGGGGTGGGGCGGTTGGCGGGAGTTGCGCCGCCCGGAATCAGAGAAGTCTTGGGGATTTCCCGTCAGTCCCATGGTCCTTCCGTGTCGGGCCGGCCTGTCAAGGGCGCTCCTCCTTCGTCGTCGCGTCGCTTCGCGACGGCCTTCGGCCGCCCTTGACAGACCGTCCCGCCACGGAAAGACAAGGACTGCCGGGAAACCCCCAAAAGAACGGGCCGGGCGGAAGACAAACAACCAGCCGTATCAGCGATGCACGGCCCCGCTCCGGCAGGGGCCGGGCCAGCCCCCGGGCCCTTCAGGCCGCCATCCGCACCGGGCAGGCGGCCAGCCACCCCCACACCTCGACCACAAGACCCTCGGGGCAGGTCGGGCGCACCAAATCGCTACGCGCTCCTCAGATCTCGGCGTCTGCAGCCCGTCCGGGGCTGGTCCCGCCCCAGATCGCTACGCGCTTCTCCCTCTCGGCGTCCGACGGCCGTCCGGGGCTGGTCAAAAGCCGCCCAGGCTCCCAAGTTCTCCTCCATGACCGCGTCTGACGGTCGTCGCGAGGGGAAAAGGGCTTCATACAGCGGCTATATCGAGCTGTACTCACGTCAGGCAGCAGAGGAGCCGAAAAGGAGAGTCGAATTGCCCTAATGAGGGGGATATGGGGGTGGGTTTGTGGTGAGGCTTTCGCTCTGACCCGGATACAGCTCGGATAGGCCGAGGTTCCGTGCCTTCCAGCCTCTCCGGCAGACCGTTTCCGTCCCCGTCACCTCTCCACCGGCCCGATCAGCCCCAGGCGGGCCGCGGACGCCGTCATCGAGAAGCGCGTAGCGATCTGGGGCGGGACCAGCCCCGGACGGGTCGCAGACGCCGTCATCGAGAAGCGCGTAGCGATCTGACGCGCCCCTGCCGAAGCCGGGCCGTGCAGCGCTGACACGGCTGGTTGTCCGTCTTCCGCCCGGCCCGTCCTTTTGGGGGGTTCCCGGCTGTCCTTTGTCTTTCCGGGGCGGGACGGCCTGTCAAGGGTCGCCGAAGGCGATCGCGAAGCGACGCGACAAAGGAGCGCCCTTGACAGGGCGGCCCGAACCGGAAGGACGATGGGACAGCCGGGAACCCCCCAAGACCTCTCTGATTCCGCCCGGTACGGGTCCCGCCCCCGGAACCCCGCTCCAGTCCGCGTCACCGCGTCACCGCCACGGGCTAGCCGCGAGGCGTCACCGCTCCGCGCGCAGCCACTGGGCGACCTCGGTCGCCCAGTACGTGAGGATCGTGTCCGCGCCGGCCCGCTTGATGCCGAGGAGGGTCTCCATGATCGCCCGGTCGCGCTCGATCCAGCCCTTCTCCGCAGCCGCCTCGATCATCGCGAACTCGCCGCTGATCTGGTACGCCGCCACCGGCACGTCCACGGACTCCGCGACCCGGTAGAGGATGTCGAGGTACGGCCCGGCCGGCTTGACCATCACCATGTCGGCGCCCTCCTCCAGGTCGAGGGCCAGCTCCCGCAGGGACTCCCGCGCGTTCGCCGGGTCCTGCTGGTAGGTCTTGCGGTCACCCTGGAGGGAGGAGGCGACGGCCTCGCGGAAGGGACCGTAGAAGGCGGAGGAGTACTTCGCCGTGTACGCGAGGATCGAGACGTCCTCGTGCCCGGTCTCGTCGAGCGCGTCACGGATGACACCGACCTGGCCGTCCATCATTCCGCTCGGGCCCACCACGTGGACACCCGCGTCGGCCTGGACCTGCGCCATCTCGGCGTACCGCTCCAGCGTCGCGTCGTTGTCGACGCGGCCGTTCTCGTCGAGGACACCACAGTGGCCGTGGTCGGTGTACTCGTCCAGACACAGGTCGGACATGATCACCAGGTCGTCCCCGACCTCGGCCTTCACGTCACGGATGGCGACCTGGAGGATGCCGTCCGGCTCCGTGCCCGCCGTGCCCAGCGCGTCCTTGTTCTCGTCCGCCGGGACGCCGAAGAGCATGATCCCCGCGACGCCCGCCTCGACCGCCTCCACGGCCGCCTTCCGCAGCGTGTCCCGCGTGTGCTGGACGACGCCCGGCATGGCCGAGATCGGCAGGGGCTCGCTGATGCCTTCCCGTACGAAGGCCGGGAGGATCAGGTCGGAGGGGTGCAGCCGGTACTCCGCGACCATCCGCCGCATGGCAGGGGTGGTGCGCAGCCGGCGGGGCCGCGAGCCGGGGAAGGATCCGTACGCGCTCATCTTCAGTCGCCTCTTCGAGCTTCGACAGCAGTCGGGTCAAGCGTAGGCCCCGTGTCCGTGGCGAACTCGCACCACACCACCTTCCCCGGCACCCGCACCCCGACGCCCCACCGGTCCGCGACCGCGGCGACCAACAGCAGCCCACGGCCGCCCTCCGCTCCCGTGTCCCGGTCCTCGATCCGGGGCCGCCCGCCGCCGCTGTCGTGCACCTCGACCCGTACGACCCCCTCGAAGCGCAGCATCCGCAGCCGGTAGCCGCGGCCGGGCGGCACGCCGTGCAGGAGGGCGTTGGTCGCCAGCTCGCTCACGCAGAGCGACACGTCGTCGTGGCGGGATGTGACATCCCACGCGTGCAGTGTCATGCGCGCGAACTTCCTGGCAGAGGCGACGCTTTGGCGGCTGCGGGGGTAGAACCGCTCGCGCAGCAGGGCGGGTTGGATTTCCACGTTCACGGGTTGATCGTTGCCCTGTGTTACTAACGTGGGCCATACCGGTGACTCGTACTCCTCCATGAGTACTGGTCGACAGTGGTACCTCTCAGGGGCGTTCGGGGAGTTCACAGGTATGCCACCACGTAAGAAGGCCCGACCCAACCAAACCGTGATGAGGATGGTCGGCGCTCAGGTCGCCGCCGCCCGCATCGCCATCGGACTGACCCAACGCGAATTCGCAGAGGCACTGCACATGGACGTCCAGTCCATCGCCTCGATCGAACAGGGTCGACGGACGCTCATGCCCGATGTCGCCGAAGGGATGGACCAGATCCTCGGCCTGCCGGGCCTGCTGACCGTCGCGGCGAACAACATGCCTGTGGTCGACGTGATCCCACCGTGGGCAGAGGAGTACTTCGCCAGTGAGGCCGAGGCTGTTGCCATGTCCTGCTTCGAGGCCGCGCTCGTGCCCGGCCTGCTCCAGACCGAGGAGTACGCCCGAGCTGTGTTCAGCTGCCGCGTCCCATATACGGGCGAGGAGAAGATCGAGCACCAGACAGCACGCCGCCTCAAACGCCAGCGCATCCTGCACCGCCGCATTCCGCCCACCATGGGATTCGTCATTTCGGAAGCAGCACTACGCGACCGTCTCGGCGGCGACGACGTCCGGCAGGAGCAGCTGCGCCACCTGCGCGCTTGCGCTGACCGTCCCGCGATCTCACTCCAGGTCCTCCCGCTTGGCCTCACCGCTCACGCAGGTCTCACAGGTTCATTCGTGCTGCTGGAAATGACCGATCACCAGCGTCTCGCGTACTCGGAGAACCAGCGCGTCAGCATCCTCGTTCATGCGCCCGAGGAGGTCAGCATCCTCGCTCAGAAATACTCGATGCTGCGATCTCAAGCCCTCAATATCACTGATACAAAAGCCCTGTTGGACCGACTGCTAGGAGACTCATGAGCACCACACTGAAGTGGTTCAAGTCCGGCTACCGCAGCGACCAGGGCGACCAGTGCCTGGAGGCAACCATCACTTGGCGGAAATCCTCTTACAGCACCGACGAAGGCGACGCCTGCGTCGAGGTCGCCACCTGCCCCGCCGACCAGGTCCACGTCCGGGACTCCAAGGTCACCGACAGCCCCCAGCTCACCCTCACCCCCACCGCCTGGACCGGTCTCACCGCCTGGGTCGCCGCCTGAGGCCGTCGGAGGCTACCGGGCCCGGACCCCGGCCGGGGCCTGGTCCACGACCTCGCGGATCGCGTCCGAGACCAGCCTCGGCTGCTCGACCGCGATCCCGTGACCGCTGTCGGTACGGGTGACGTGCCGCGCGTGGAGTTCGTCCGCCAGCCGCCGCTGCGCCGCGAGCCAGGCCGGCCAGGTCGATCCGGTCGTGCCGACCTTCAGGTCCCACGGGTGGTCGGACGTGAGGACCACCGCCGGTACGGGCGCCCCCAGCGGGGACGCGGCGCGGAATTCGGCGATGCTCGCCGTGTAGTCCGGGACCTCCCGCCCCTTCTCCTTCGTCATCGCCCCGACCGCGCGCGTCCAGTCCGACCACTGCTCGGTGGTCAGGGTGTCGCGCAGGTGAGGCGATGCGCCGTCGACCGTGACCAGCCCGGCGACCTGCGCGGGGTGGGTGCGCGCGTACAGGCCGGTGATCATCGCCCCCCACGAGGCGCCGACCAGCACGTACGGCCCCTTCTCACCGGCGGCGGCGAGCACCGCCCCCAGGTCGTCCGCGCCGTCCCGCGCCGACGTCGGCTGCGGCACCGGAGTCGAGGTGGTGGGCGTGTCGTCGGCCCTGGTCGTGCCGGGCCGGTCGTAGGCGCACACCCGCGTGTACCCGGCGACCCTCGGCAGCACCGCCGACGCGCTCGGCTTCAGGGTCCCCGCCGGGGCACCCGGTACGGCCACGTGCGTCCACTCGTCCGCCGCGCCTCCCGTGCCGGACACCAGCACCACGGTCGGGGAGCCGGTCCCGCGGCATTCCAGATGGACGACGCGGCCTCCCGGGAGGGGGACCGTACGCCCCTCGTCGCCGGTATCGTCCGCCGTCGCCGCCGGAGCGGCGCAGGCGACGGCCGCGACAGCCGTGACGACCGCCAGGGCTGTTCTCCACCGGGCCGGGGAGCGCCGCGCGATGCACATGGATCCAGTATCCGCCGCATCCCCGTCACCTGCGCCCGTCCAGGACCCCTACGGCAGGTCCAGCAGTGCCCAGAACACCACCGTGTTCAGCACCACCACCGCCGGCGCGGCGATCGCGATGCCGGCGCGGCGGGCGGCGTTGGCCTTGCGCCACGGGAGGGCCCAGCACCACACCAGCAGGGCCGCCACGATCACCAGCCCCGCCATGAACACCGGCCACGCGATGCCGAAGCTGGCGTCAAAGGCGTCGGCGGCCTGCTCCCCGCAGGAATCGCACGCCATCGGCGAGATGCCCGCGAAGAACAGCGACGCCAACGCCAGCGGCAGCGTCAGCAGGGTGGAGACCAGCGGGGCGATGAATGCCTGCCGGTCCCGGTCAAGGTCGCGGTCGCGGTCGCGGTCGTGATCAGTCATGGGGACACTCAACCGCGCCCGCCCCGACCGGGGAATCCGCGCAGATACTCATCCCCTGAGAGCGCGGAAACGATCGTCCCCGAGCGGCGGGGCCCTACCGTAAAGGGGATGAACAGGCTCCTTGCGGCCTTATCGGCTGCCGCCGCCCTCCTGCTCCTCGCCCCCGCCCCCGCGCACGCCGTGGATCCGGCGCCCTGCGTCAAGGGCGAGTCCGAATCGAAGTCCCGGAGCTCTGTGGACGAGGGCGAGATCCGGTACACGGACTCATCTCAGTACGACGCCGAGATCAAGCACGCCATCGCCGCCTGGCGGTACTCCGGCGCGAAGATCAAGATCCTCGGGGACACCGCGACCACGGTCAACGATCTCGACTTCGAGGACTTCAACGACGCCAACAGCTCGGCGGCCGGCATGTGGAAGTACAACGCGGAGCCGGGATGGACGGACTACATCCGCTTCAACCAGGCGAAGATGAAGACGTACTCGCCGAAGAGGCGCCGGAGTGTTGCCGCACACGAGCTGGGACACGCGCTCGGCCTGTGCCACAAGGACTTCGCGACGACCGACTCTCTGATGTGGCCCCAGGTCCAGGAGGACCACGACGTGCCGCAGGCCGTGGACAAGGCCAACTACAAGAAGCTGTGGGGCTGATCATGGGCACACGGATGTGGACTGCGGCGGGTCTGGCCGGAGGGCTCCTGCTTGCCGGGGGCAGCTGGTACACGATCGCCGGAACGGCCGACAGCACGAGTCACGCCGTCTGCGGGCCGGACCTGACGAAGGATCCCGTCGTCGCCGACGAGTTCATGGCGATGGCCGTGGTCGAGACGGTGAAGAACACACGGGCGTGGACGGCGGGCGGAAGCTCGTTCCTGTCCAGTCGGGTCCGTGTCCTCAAGGACCTGAAGGGCACCCTGCCCGAAACGCTCACGGTCACCCAGGGCATCGGGAACGGGTTCGCTCCGGGCCGGTATTCGACGGAGAACGACGAGCTGTACGCCGTCCTCGAACCCGGGCACCGGTACGTCGTGGGTGTCGAGACGATGGACAGCGACGGCCAGGGCCCATGGGTCGGGTACGTCGTCCCGGCCAAGCGCGGTGTGGACGGTGAGGCCGCGCACTGGCAGGAAGCGCAGCACGCGGCCGCGCCCGCGGCCCCGCCCTGCAACGACGTCGTGAGCGGGTGAAGCACCAGTCGCCCATGCCGAACGCCCGGCCGGGGAGAGCCCCGGCCGGGCGTTCGGCATGCACCACTCGCTAGGTCGTACGACGCCTCCGCGCGCCCGGCCTGCGCTCGCTCGGCCGGAAGACCGTTTCGCCGGCCTCCTTGGCCGCCTCGCGGCGTGCCGCGCCGTACTCGGCGAGGGCCTCCGCGAGCTTGCTCACGCTCGGCTCCGGGGAGAGGACGTCCACCCGCAGGCCGTGCTCCTCCGCCGTCTTCGCCGTCGCCGGGCCGATGCACGCGATCACGGTGACGTTGTGCGGCTTGCCGGCGATGCCGACGAGGTTGCGCACGGTCGAGGAGGACGTGAAGAGAACGGCGTCGAAGCCGCCGCCCTTGATCGCCTCGCGCGTGTCCGCCGGCGGCGGCGACGCGCGCACGGTCCGGTAGGCGGTGACGTCGTCGACCTCCCAGCCCAGCTCGATGAGGCCCGCGACCAGCGTCTCCGTCGCGATGTCGGCGCGCGGCAGGAACACGCGGTCGATCGGGTCGAAGACCGGGTCGTACGGCGGCCAGTCGTCCAGCAGTCCGGCCGCGGACTGCTCGCCGCTCGGGACCAGGTCCGGCTTCACGCCGAACTCCACGAGCGCGGCCGCGGTCTGCTCGCCCACCGCGGCGACCTTGATGCCCGCGAAGGCGCGGGCGTCGAGCCCGTACTCCTCGAACTTCTCCCGGACGGCCTTGACGGCGTTGACCGAGGTGAAGGCGATCCACTCGTAGCGGCCCGTCACCAGGCCCTTGACCGCGCGCTCCATCTGCTGCGGGGTGCGCGGCGGCTCCACGGCGATGGTCGGCACCTCGTGCGGCACCGCGCCGTACGAACGCAACTGGTCGGAGAGCGAGGCGGCCTGCTCCTTGGTGCGCGGTACGAGGACCCGCCAGCCGAACAGCGGCTTCGACTCGAACCAGGCCAGTTCCTCGCGCCGCGCGGCGGCGCCGTGCTCACCGACCACGGCTATGACGGGCCGGGCGCCCTCGGGCGAGGGGAGGATCTTCCCCTGCTTGAACACCTGGGCGATCGTGCCGAGGGTCGCGCGCCAGGTGCGCTGGCGCGTGGTCGTACCGGCGACGGTCACGGTCAGCGGGGTGTCGGGCTTGCGCCCGGCGCTCACCAGTTCCGCGGCGGCCGCGGAGACCGTCTCCAGGGTCGCGGAGACGACGAGGATGCCGTCGCTCGCGCCGACCTCGCTCCAGCAGCGCGCCGAGGCGCTGCGGGCGTCGACGAAGCGGACGTCCGCGCCCTGCTTGTCGCTCAGCGGCACACCCGCGTAGGCGGGCACGCCGACCGCGGTCGCGACGCCCGGGACCACCTCGAAGGGGATGCCCTCGGTGGCGCAGGCGAGCATCTCCTCGGCCGCGCTCCCGTCGAGCCCGGGGTCGCCCGTGACGGCACGGACGACCCGCCTGCCGGAGCGCGCGGCCTCCATGACAAGATTGGCGGCATCGCGGATCACCGGGAGCCCGGCGGCTGCTGACGCCTCGTCAGCGACCGTCAGCTGCGGCGTGTCGACTCCCGCGCGCGCATGCGTCCGTACGACGTCGAGCACCTCTGGTTCCGCGATCAGTACGTCCGCTGCCGCGAGCGCCTCCACGGCGCGCAGCGTCAGCAGACCCGGGTCGCCGGGGCCGGCACCGAGGAAGGTGACGTGCCCGTGTGCGGCGAAGGCCGGAAAGGCGGAGGTGTTCGGACTTGTGGGGCTCACGCTCGCTCCCCCATCAGACCGGCCGCGCCCTTGGCCAGCATCTCGTCCGCGAGTTCGCGGCCGAGCGCCATGGCCTCGTCGTACGACTGGGGCACGGGACCGGTGGTGGACAGCTGCACCAGCGTCGAGCCGTCGAGGGTGCCGACGACGCCGCGCAGGCGCATTTCATTGACATTCCGGCCGTCGGCCAGCAGATCGGCGTACGCGCCCACGGGCGCGCTGCAGCCGGCCTCCAGGGCGGCGAGCAGGGAACGCTCGGCGGTCACGGCGGCCCGGGTGTGGGGGTCGTCGAGCTTGCCGAGCGCCGCGATGAGGTCCGTGTCGGACGCAGGGCACTCCACGGCCAGGGCTCCCTGGCCGGGGGCGGGCAGGATGCTGTCGACGGACAGCAGGTCGGTCGCTTCGGCGCCGCGCCCGATCCGGTTCAGCCCGGCGGCGGCGAGGACGACGGCGTCGAGCTCGCCGGCCTGCACGAACCCGATGCGGGTGTCGACGTTGCCGCGGATCGGCACCGTCTCGATCCGCTTGCCCATCGACAGCGCCAGGGCGTTGAGCTGCGCCGTGCGGCGCGGCGAACCGGTACCGATCCGGGCTCCGTCGGGCAGCTGCTCGAAGGTCAGGCCGTCGCGGGCGACGAGCGCGTCCCGGGGGTCCTCGCGCAGCGGCATGGCCGCGATGACGAGGTCGTCGGGCTGGGCGGTCGGCAGGTCCTTCAGCGAGTGCACGGCGAAGTCGACCTCGCCGCGCAGGAGCGCGTCGCGCAGGGCGGTGACGAACACGCCGGTCCCGCCGATCTGGGCGAGGTGCTCGCGCGACACGTCACCGTACGTCGTGATCTCCACGAGCTCCACGGGACGGCCGGTGATCGCCCGTACCGCGTCGGCGACGTGGCCCGACTGCGACATGGCCAGCTTGCTCCGCCGCGTACCGAGCCGCAGCGGCCGGTCGGGACTTGTGTTCATGATGCCCGTCCTGGGTCGTCGTCGTTCTTCGGATCGGCCGCGTCCGCCCGGCTGACGGATGCCACCGTCTGAGGGTCGAGGTCGAAGAGTTCGCGCAGTGCGTCGGCGTAGCCGGCGCCGCCCGGTTCGCTCGCGAGCTGCTTGACGCGCACGGTCGGCGCGTGGAGGAGCTTGTCGACCACGCGGCGCACGGTCTGGGTGACCTCGGCCCGCTGCCGCTCGTCGAGATCGGGGAGCCGCCCGTCGAGCCGTGCCACTTCCATGGCGACGACTTCGGCCGCCATGGCGCGCAGGGCGACGACGGTGGGCGTGATGTGTGCGGCCCGCTGCGCCGCCCCGAAGGCGGCGACTTCCTCGGCGACGATGCCGCGTACGGCGTCGACGTCGGCGGCCATGGGCGCGTCGGCGGACGCCTCGGCGAGGCTCTCGATGTCGACGAGCCGCACGCCGGGGATCCGGTGCACGGCGGCGTCGATGTCCCTGGGCATGGCGAGGTCGAGCAGCGCGAGCCGTACGGGCGCCGCCCCGTCGGTCTGGCTCCGCGCGCTCTTGCGCGGCTGGCGCTGCGCGGCGGCCTCACCCTGGTCGGCCCAGGTCCCGTGCAGCTCGAGGGAGCTGGCGTCGACCCCGGTCAGAGCAGCCCGCCCGTCGGGTCCCACGGGGCACCCGTCGGCCTCCGGCGCAGCGGCGATGGTCCGCGCGGCCCCGGCATCGGCGATCCGCCCCCCGGCCTCGGCGGCAGCCACGAGCCGCGCCACGACCTCGGGGTCCACGGAACCGACGGCGGGGGCCGAACCCAGCCCCTCCGGCATTCGAGGAGCGGGGTCCGGGGCGGAGCCCCGTTCGGTGACCCGCACCGAACCGGCGGCATCGGCCACATCCAGCCCCGCACGGGACACGGCGGCCAGCACGTCATCGGCGGTCAGCACCAGCCCCGTCGCCCCGGTGCAGGACACCACGACGTCGACTCGTGTCAGCTCATCGGTGACACCCGCCATCGGAATGGCCCGCGCCGCGACCCCGGTGCCCGAGGCAACCAGAATCTCCGCCAGCCGCTCCGCCCGCTCGGCGGTCCGGTTCGCCACCACGACCTCGGCGACGCCCACCCGCGCCAGCGTCGCCGCCGCCAGCGAGGACATCGACCCGGCGCCGATCACCAGCGCACGCTTGCCCGCGGCCCACTCCCCCACCGGGAGGTGCACCGCGAGCTGCTCCAGCCCGAAGGTGACCAGCGACTGCCCGGCCCGGTCGATCCCGGTCTCCGAGTGCGCCCGCTTGCCGACCCTCAGCGCCTGCTGGAACAGGTCGTTGATCAGCCGCCCGGCGGTGTGCTGCTCCTGGCCGAGCGCCAGTGCGTCCTTGATCTGGCCGAGGATCTGCCCCTCGCCCACGACCATCGAGTCCAGCCCGCACGCCACCGAGAAGAGGTGGTGGACGGCCCGGTCCTCGTAGTGCACGTAGAGGTACGGAGTGAGCTCCTCCAGCGCGACCCCGCTGTGCTGTGCCAGCAGCGTGGACAGCTCGGCGACACCGGCGTGGAACTTGTCCACGTCGGCGTACAGCTCGATCCGGTTGCACGTGGCGAGCACCGTCGCCTCCGCCGCCGGCTCCGCGGCCAGCGTGTCGTGCAGCAGCTTCACCTTGGCGTCGGCAGACAGGGAGGCGCGCTCCAGCACGCTCACGGGCGCGCTGCGGTGGCTCAGCCCTACGACGAGCAGACTCATGCCGGCATCACCGCCGGGACGTCACCCTCGGGGTTGCCCTTGCGCGCCTCGGCGGCGGCCCGGCCGGCCGGCGGCACCACGGCCGCGGCGGGTGCGGCGCCGCCCACGGAGGAGCCGCCGGTGGACGCGGCGGCCGCCGCTTCCTCTCCGGCCTTGCGCTGCTCGTGGAACGCCAGGATCTGGAGCTCGATGGAGAGGTCGACCTTGCGCACGTCCACGCCGTCCGGCACCTGCAGGACGGTGGGCGCGAAGTTCAGGATGGAGGTCACGCCGGCGGCGATCAGCCGCTCGCTGACCTGCTGGGCGGCACCGGCCGGCGTCGCGATGACGCCGATCGAGACGCCGTTCTCCTCGATGATCTTCTCGAGGTCGTCGGTGTGCTGGACGGACATGCCGGCGACCGGCTTGCCGGCCATCGCCGGGTCGGCGTCGATCAGGGCGGCCACGCGGAACCCGCGCGCGGAGAAGCCGCCGTAGTTGGCGAGTGCGGCGCCGAGGTTGCCGATGCCGACGATCACTACCGGCCAGTCCTGGGTCAGGCCCAGTTCGCGGGAGATCTGGTAGACGAGGTACTCGACGTCGTAGCCGACGCCGCGGGTGCCGTAGGAACCCAGGTAGGAGAAGTCCTTGCGGAGCTTGGCGGAGTTGACTCCGGCGGCGGCCGCGAGCTCTTCGGAGGACACCGTGGGCACCGATCGCTCGGAGAGCGCGGTGAGGGCACGCAAGTACAGCGGAAGCCGGGCGACAGTGGCCTCGGGAATACCTCGGCTGCGGGTCGCCGGTCGGTGAGTTCGGCCAGTTGCCACGATGCTCCTGCGGGATGAGCGGGGCTGCAGGCGGTCACTTGTCCCAGGACCGCCCCGTCGACAGCAGGCTATGCCTTTGTGAACGCGTGCACAAAGATTGTGTCCAATTTGTCCGACCAAAGTGACCGGGGTCACGCAACCGCGGCGCACAGGAGTGGCGTCAAAGGCGCGCCGAACCCGTTCAAAAACAAAGGGGGGCAAAGCCGTACACACTCCTCACACAGACGCCCCCAGACCCCGCAAATCGCCCATGATGGTAACCGGGAACGGCGTCAGCCCCCCAACGCCCGCCGCAGCCGGTCCGGGTTCACCCGCCAGAAGGTGTGCTGCTCACCGTCCACCAGAACCACCGGAATCTGCTCCCAGTGCAGCCGGTAGAGCTCCTCGTCCTGCGAGATGTCCTTCTTCTCCCACTGCGCGCCCGTCTCGGCACACACCTTCGCCACGACCACCTCGGCGTCGTCGCACAGGTGGCACCCCGGCTTCCCGATGAGCGTCACCATCCGCTCCTCGGGACGCTTCTTCTCTTTACGGCGCAACAAAGGGCTCATGCCCCCATTCTCGGCCGCCGCGAAGCGAACTGTTAACGCCTCCGTTTCCCATCGGTTCGGGAACCCCCGAACACAGTGGCTATGCTCGCCACATGGCCGCTCTCGGATGGCTCACACCCCGTAGACGCTCCGCAACCGCGCGGAGCGTGCTGGCAGGCGAGGCCTCGGCCGAGGCCGCCCGCAAGTCCGCACTCGGCGAATCCCCGCACCTCACGGAATCCGACCTCGATCTCGACACCGATCTCGAAGCCCTCGGAGAAGAAGAGGAAGAGGCGGAGTTCCCCGTCGCCGGCGACGACCTCGCCGCCGCCTTCTTCGACCTCGACAACACCGTCATGCAGGGCGCCGCGATCTTCCACTTCGGCCGCGGCCTCTACAAGCGCGAGTTCTTCCGCCGCCGCGAGCTCGCCCGCTTCGCCTGGCAGCAGGCCTGGTTCAGGCTCGCCGGCGTCGAGGACCCCGAGCACATGCAGGACGCCCGCGACAGCGCCCTGTCCATCGTCAAGGGCCACCAGGTCTCCGAGCTGATGTCCATCGGCGAGGAGATCTACGACGAGTACATGGCCGAGCGGATCTGGCCGGGCACCCGCGCCCTCGCCCAGGCCCACCTCGACGCCGGCCAGAAGGTCTGGCTGGTCACCGCCGCCCCCGTGGAGACGGCCACGATCATCGCCCGCCGCCTCGGCCTGACCGGGGCACTGGGCACCGTCGCCGAGTCCGTCGACGGCGTCTACACCGGCCGCCTGGTCGGCGAACCGCTGCACGGCCCCGCCAAGGCCGAGGCGGTCCGCGCGCTGGCCGCCGCCGAGGGGCTGGACCTCTCGCGCTGCGCCGCGTACAGCGATTCGCACAACGACATCCCGATGCTGTCGCTGGTCGGACATCCGTACGCGATCAATCCCGACACAAAACTGCGCAAGCATGCCCGGACCAACGACTGGCGGCTGCGCGACTATCGGACCGGTCGCAAGGCCGTGAAGGTCGGCGTCCCGGCAGCCGCGGGAGTCGGCGCGATCGCCGGTGGCGCGGCCGCCGCGATCGCCCTGCACCGCCGCCGCAAGTAGCCCCGGCGCCCCTCGCGCCACCGCTCCGGCAGCCCGAAACCGGCCGCCACCAGCAACGGAGCCGTCCCGCCGCCCGCGGGGCGGCTTCCGTCGTGTTTCGGGCCCGCCGGGCCCGGGCATTCCCCCAGCCCTACCCCCGGCCCCGGCGGGGAACTCCGGCCTGCCCGACTCGGTCGCGGACCCCCTGGAAGCGCCCATTCCGCGCATGCAAGTGATCAAGAATCGATCACCAACTGCGCCTGAATATGCCCTCGACACGCAACGGAAGTGTCGGAATCGATGATTTGAGCAACTGGGTGTAGTGCTGCCTGTACGAAGCGTTATTCTCCTCAAACGCATGCCACCGGCCATCTGTCGCCACGACGGGTGAACGGTCCCGCACTGCACGTGATGGAAGCTCTGCCTCTGGGAGTCCCGTGTACCCACCTGTCGGGGTTGACGCCTCGGGCCTGGCTACGCTGCGCGCAACGGTCCTCGACCACCTGCGTGGCTTCGTCCCCACCGCGTACGCCGTCCCCGCCTTCGCCGCCGCGGTCCCTGCCGGCTTCGGCCCGGCCGGCCCTTGCTACGCCCTGACCGACGGCGGAGCGACGGTGGGCAGACGAGGCCGCGCGACCGGAGGGGCGAGCGGCTCCGCCGCCACGAGCACCCAGACCACCCCCACACCCCGCCGCCCCACCGCGGACAGCGACCAGGCCCGCATGATGGACCTGGTCGAGCGCGCCCAGGCGGGCGAGGCCGAGGCCTTCGGCCGCCTGTACGACCAGTACAGCGACACGGTGTACCGCTACATCTACTACCGCGTCGGCGGCAAGGCGACCGCGGAGGATCTCACCAGCGAGACCTTCCTGCGCGCGCTGCGCCGCATCTCCACCTTCACCTGGCAGGGCCGCGACTTCGGTGCGTGGCTCGTGACGATCGCGCGCAACCTGGTGGCCGACCACTTCAAGTCCAGCCGGTTCCGGCTTGAGGTCACCACCGGCGAAATGCTCGACGCGAACGAGGTCGAGCGCAGTCCCGAGGACTCCGTCCTGGAGTCCCTCTCCAACGCGGCCCTGCTGGAGGCCGTACGGAAACTCAATCCGCAGCAGCAGGAATGCGTGACACTGCGCTTCCTGCAGGGCCTCTCGGTAGCCGAAACGGCCCGGGTGATGGGGAAGAACGAGGGCGCCATCAAGACGCTCCAGTACCGGGCGGTCCGCACCCTGGCCCGCCTCCTCCCGGACGACGCCCGCTGACTCTCACACTCTTACTGACAACACATTCGGTGACCCCTCGATGACGCTGTGGTCCGATCATCCTTCGTCCGTAACCCAAGTGCCGCGACGCTCGTTGTGCGGAATGCAGGCTCCCTGTGGACACGCCCTGCCCGAAGCCGCTCACTCGAAAGTGTGGATGTGCTCAAGGAAGGCAACCTTCCGGACACCTTGGGGAGTCGATCGTCATGACGAGAGGAGGTGCCGCCAGTGATCGCGAACGTCACTCCGCACCGGCGGGCGAACGCCTTCGCCCAGGCCCTTGAGGAGCGGACCCCGTCCGACCTTTCGGAACCGGACCCGGCGGCCGAGCAGTCCGAGGCGCCTGCCGAACCTGCCGACCACGACCGGTTGTTGGCCCTGGCGAGCGTGCTCGGCGAACGAATGCCGCGCCCGGTGCTGGACCCCGAGGTCAAAGTGGTGCAGCGGGCCCAGCTCGTTGCCGCCATGGAGGCAATGGTGCTGGAGGAGAGGGCCGGAGGGGGTGCCGCCGACCCTCAACTGCCCGAGCAGCGGACCGGCCGCGGCGCCCACCGGGCGACCCCGCTCCGGAAATTGCGGCCCCGCTCCCGCTGGTCCAAGGGCATCGCAGCGGGCGGCCTCACCGTGGGTGTGGCCGCAGGGGCCTTCAGCGGAGTGGCCGCTGCGAGTTCCGACGCCCTGCCCGGTGACCACCTGTACCCCGTGAAGCGGGGCATGGAGGACCTGAAGCTGGGGATGGCCGACGACGATTCGGACCGGGGCGAGCTCTATCTCGACCAGGCCTCGAGCCGTCTGTCGGAAGCCCGCAGGCTGATGGAGCGCGGCCGCACGGGCGTACTGGACCACGAGTCCCTGGGCGCGATCCGCCGGGCCCTCGCAGGCATGAAGCACGACGCGGAGGAGGGCCACCGGCTCCTCCAGGCCGCCCACGACCGGGACGGCTCGCTCGGCCCGATCCAGGCGCTGTCGTCCTTCTCCCGCGCCCACCGCGACGCGTGGGGCAAGCTGCGGGAGAAGCTCCCGCCGCAGCTGGGCGACGTGGGCAGCGACGTCGAGTCGGTCTTCCAGGCCATAGACGAAGACGTGGCGCCGTTCCAGGGCCTGCTCCCCAAGCCCCCGGAGCAGACGCGCGGCACCGGTCCGTCCGGTGCGCCCGCCAAACAGGGCACGCCCGGCGGGAAGCAGCAGTCCGCCCCCGCGGCGGGCACGCCTTCGGGCAGCCCCGCGCCGTCCCCGTCGGGCAGCAGCACGCCCCCGGCCGGCGGTCTGCTGGGTGGTACGGGCAACCTGCTCAACCCGCCGCAGGGCCAGTCCGCACCCCCCTCCTCGGGCACCCCGTCCGAGACGAACCCGGACATCACCCTCCCGCCCCTCCTCCCGGGCATCCTCCCGGGCCTGGGGATCACCGGGGAGGACGTGAAGTAGCAAGAAAGGCGGGGCCGCAACCGCGGCCCCGCCTTCGGCACTCCCAGCCCCCGCCGGGGCGCATCCAGCCCCGCCGGCGTTCGAGGCGCGGGGGTCCGGGGCAGAGCCCCGGCACTCGACGGTCAGAAGAACACAGACCGCCGCTGCACCAGCAGCTTGTACAACGTGTGCTGGATCTGCTCCCGCACCTGATCCGTCAGATTGAACATCAGCATCGGATCATCAGCGGCCTCGGCGGCATAACCCGCAGTGGGAATCGGCTCCCCGAACTGGATCGTCCACTTCGTCGGCAACGGCACCGCCCCCAGCGGCCCCAGCCACGGGAACGTCGGAGTGATCGGGAAGTACGGGATCCCCAGCAGCCGCGCGAGCGTCTTCGCGTTGCCGACCATCGGGTAGATCTCCTCCGCGCCCACGATCGAGCAGGGCACGATCGGCGTGCCCGCCCGCAGCGCCGTCGACACGAACCCGCCGCGCCCGAAGCGCTGGAGCTTGTACCGCTCCCCGAACGGCTTCCCTATCCCCTTGAAGCCCTCCGGCATGACCCCGACCAGTTCCCCGGCCTCCAGCAGCCGCTGCGCGTCCTCCGCGCACGCCAGGGTGTGCCCGGCCTTCCGCGCCAGCTCGTTCACGACCGGCAGCATGAACACCAGGTCCGCCGCCAGCAGCCGCAGGTGCCGCTGCGCCGGGTGGTGGTCGTGGACGGCCACCTGCATCATCAGCCCGTCCAGCGGCAGGGTCCCCGAGTGGTTCGCCACGATCAGCGCACCACCCTCCTTGGGGATGTTCTCGATGCCCTTGACCTCGACCCGGAAGTACTTGTCGTACAGAGGCCGGATCAGGGACATCAGGACCTGGTCCGTGAGCTCCTTGTCGTAGCCGAACTCGTCGACCTCGTAGTCCCCGGTGATCCGGCGCCGCAGGAACGCCAGCCCCCCGGCGATCCGCTTGTCCCAGCCGTCGCCCGCCGGGGCCGCCGCGGGAGCGGCAGGCTCGCCCACGGGGACCGCCTCGGGCTCGTGCGCGGGCTCGGGCACGGCCCGGACCCGCCGGCCCGGGGTCCGCCGGCGCGGCCTGTCCTCGTCGAACGGGATGACCTTGGCGTCCGCCACTATCGCTTCGCTCCTTCAACCGCTTCGACGTCTGCATCCAGCATGGCCGCCACCCGGTCCACGGCGCGGCCGACCCGCTCCGGCGGCAGCAGCCCGCTGCCCCGGCTGCGCGCGAAGTCCGCGAAGGTCTCCGCGGTCGTGTACATCGGCTCGAAGCCGAGCACCTCCCGCATCTGCGCGGTCTCCACGACCCGGCCGTGCGTGAGGAGCCTGATCTGCTCCGGCGAGAAGTCGGTGACCCCGACCGCCCGCAGCGCCTGCCCGACCCAGGTCACCGCGGGCAGCAGCAGCGGCAGCGTCGGCCGCCCCAGTCTCCGCGAGCACTGCGACAGCAGCAGCACGCCGTCGCCCGCGATGTTGAACGTCCCGCTGTTCAGCGTGCCGCGCCGCGGCTCCTGGGCCGCCAGCCGCAGCACGTCGAGGACGTCGTCCTCGTGGACGAACTGCAGCCTCGGGTCGTAGCCCAGCACGGTCGGCATGACCGGCATCGAGAAGTACTCGGCGAGCGCCGAATCGGCGAACGGCCCCAGGATGTTCGCGAACCGCAGCACGCACACCGCGACGTCCGGCCGCCTGCGCGCGAAGCCCCGTACGTATCCCTCGACCTCGGTGGCGTCCTTGGCGAAGCCGCCCGCCGGCAGCGACTTGGGCTGCGTGGTCTCGGTGAAGACGGCGGGATCCCGGGAGGTGCCCCCGTACACGCTCGTACTGGACTTCACGACGAGCCGCCGCACCGTCGGGGACTTCTGGCAGGCCCCGAGGAGCTGCATCGTCCCGATGACGTTCGTTTCCTTGACGGCGCTGTGCCCGCCGCCACTGCCCCCGCCGCCTCCGGTGACCGCGAGGTGCACGACGGTGTCCACGGCGTGCTCGGCCAGCACGCGGGCGATCGCGGACTGTCTGATGTCCGTACGGACGAACTCGGCCGATCCGAGCCGGTGCGGCGGCACCACGGCGTCCACGGCGATCACCCGCTCGACGTCCGGGTCACGCTGGATGCGGCGCACGAAGCGGCCCCCCAGCTGCCGGGCAGCCCCGGTGACGAGCACGACCTTCCCCACGAGCTCAGCGCCTCCCTAGATCGGAACACCCGTCTCCGGCTGCACCGCAGCCCCCCCACCAGAATGGTGGAGGGGCTGCGGAGAACACGTACAGCTGCCGTTTACTTCTTGTTACGGCGCTGGACGCGGGTGCGCTTGAGCAGCTTGCGGTGCTTCTTCTTCGCCATCCGCTTGCGCCGCTTCTTGATAACAGAGCCCACGACTACCCTCGCTCACTTCTTCTTCACTGGTGCGGGGCGTCTGGGCCCACACGACCTACGTCGGCCTAGCCTACCCGCCCGAGCTCTGAGCCTGTAATCCGAGTGGCTCCCAGGAGTTACGAGGGCATCCGAAGGGACGTCACTATCAGGCCGACTCCACCCCCACATAGGACTCTCGGAGGTACTCGTGGACCGCGTTCTCGGGGACCCGGAAGGACCGGCCCACCCGGATCGCGGGCAGATGACCGTTGTGCACCAGGCGGTACACGGTCATCTTCGACACTCGCATCACCGAGGCGACCTCCGCCACGGTCAGGAACTGAACCTCACTGAGAGGCCTCTCGCCAGCAGCCATGACACACCTTTGACCTTCCGCGCATGACGGGCACCGGCTTCCCCTCCGGTTACTCCTCGTCGTCGCACGCTCACTCCCCAGAGTAGGGGCGTGCGTGACGAGTGGGGAAGAGGAGCTACGGCCACTCCTGCCGGACCGGCAGACCCGCCCGATTGAGCACATAGCGAGTAAGCGGCCGGTAGTAGTCCGCACGCACCGCGTCATCAAGTGGAACGGCCACCGACACCTGCCCCTCCGCTTCCCCCACGAACAGCGCCGGATCATCCGTGTCAGCCAGCCCGATCGCCTCCACACCGAGCTGACCTGCACCGCAGACCCACCCGTGATCGCCGACCACCAGCTCCGGCAGCGGCCCCCCGGCCTCCGCCAGGGCCCCCAGAGCCATCCGAACCGGCAGCGGCGAATGCGTGTGCGCGCCGGTCGCACTCCCCGGCGGCCGCACGCCGGGTTCCCGCACCAGTGCGACCCCCCGTACGTAATCGAGGTGGTACGTGCGTACGCCGAACCGGGACGCGATGTCGACGCCCGCCCCCTGCGCCGGGGTGAGGACAACACATCCCGCCGCCGACATCGCCTCCGCCAAACAGGCGTAGAACCCCAGGAGACGGTGCGGGTGACCCGTCCCGAACAACACGGGTGCCCCGGCCCCGGCGACGGCCCGCAGCCGCTCCGCGAAGGCGTCCAGCGCGGCCACCGTGAGCTCCGGATCGATCACGTCCGGGCCGCTGACGTGCGCGGGGTCCGCCGACACCCCGCACCTGTCCGCCATCAGCCGCAGCAGATCGCCCTCGCCCCAGCCCCACTCCGGATCCAGCCCCAGCAGCACCCGCGGATCGCGCGCGGCGAACAGCCGGTAACTGCGCAGGCTCTCCTCCCGGGAGGTGGCGACGGGCCCGGCCAACCGGGCGGCCAGCAGATGCGCTCGCAGCGCGCCGGTGCTCAACACCCTCCGATGCTGCCTCCAACGCAGCTGTCGGGGCATCAATTCCGTGTCATGGCCCCACAGTTGGCGTAACGATGCATCACCTGTGCCCCTCGGCGCCGGACGGGATCAGGTCAGCATCCCGCGCAGCGGGAACACCGCCCGCCGCGTCGCCAGAACGGCCTGATCCGTACGGTCCGCCGGGTCGTAACCGGCCTCCCATTCCCGCCAGTCGGGGACCCGGCCGTCCGTCATCCGGGCCGGCGCGAGCTGCCGCGTCCGCGCGTACACCTCGTCCCGCCAGGAGGCCGGCACCGCCGCCTCCGGATCCACCGGACGGTGCGCGGCGATCCCCACCAGGTGCGTCCACGACCGCGGTACGACGTCCACCACCGCGTACCCGCCGCCGCCCAGGGCCAGCCACCGCCCGTCGGCGTACTCGTGCGCCAGGGCGTGGCAGGCCTCCTGCACGGCCCGCTGGGCGTCCAGCGACACCGCGAGATGGGCGAGCGGGTCCTCGAAGTGCGTGTCGGCCCCGTGCTGCGTCACCAGCACCTGGGGCCGGAAGTCCGCCAGCAGCTCCGGTACGACCGCGTGGAAGGCCCGCAGCCACCCCTCGTCGCCGGTCCCCGCGGGCAGGGCGATGTTCACCGCGCTGCCCTCCGCCCCGTCGCCGCCCGTCTCCTCCGGCCAGCCGGTCTGCGGGAACAGGGTCCGCGGGTGCTCGTGCATCGAGACGGTCAGCACGCGCGGGTCGTCCCAGAACGCCGCCTGCACCCCGTCCCCGTGGTGGACGTCGACGTCCACGTACGCGACCCGCTCGGCCCCGAGCTCCAGCAGCCGCGCGATGGCCAGCGACGCGTCGTTGTAGACGCAGAAACCGGCCGCCCCGCCCGGCATGGCGTGGTGCAGCCCGCCCGCGAAGTTCACGGCGTGCTCGGTCTCGCCCCGCCAGATCGCCTCCGCGCCCGCCACGGACTGCCCGGCGATCAGCGCGGACGCCTCGTGCATCCCGTGGAAGGCCGGATCGTCCACGGTCCCCAGCCCGTACGACCCGTCCGCGATCCCCGGGTCCGCGGACACCTCGCGCACCGCGGCGACGTAGTCCTCCCGGTGGACGAGCCGCAGCGTCGAGTCCCCGGCCGCGCGGGCGGCCCGTACCTCCATCGCCCGGTCCAGCCCGAAGGCGCGCACCAGCCCCATGGTCAGGGCCAGCCGCACCGGATCCATCGGATGGCTGGGCCCGAAGTCATACTTCGTTACCGCCTCGTCCCACATCAACAACCCGCGCCCGCTCATGCCCGACACGGTATCGGGCCTCCGCAGGTCCGAACGAGCGGGCGTGGATCAGCGTGAACAGGACCAGGACCATCGGCACGAGCATCGCGCCCCGGTAGCTCCAGGCGTCCCCGATCCCGCCGACGAGCGGCGACCCGATCAGGAAGCCCACGTAGTTGAAAATGTTCAGCCGGGCGATCGCCGTGTCGGAAGCCGCCCCCGGGAACAGCCTGCCCGCCGCGGCGAAGGTCTGCGGCACGATCACGCACAGCCCGATCCCCAGCAGCGTGAAACCGAGCATCCCCACCCACGCCCCCGGCGCCACCGCCACGACGGCGAACCCGCCCGCGGCCACCACCGTCCCGCACCGCACGACCGTCACGGCCCCGAACCTGCGCACCCCCAGGTCGCCGACGGCCCGCCCGAGGAGCGTGGTCACCATGTAGACGTTGTAGGGGACGGTGGCCAGCTGCTCCGAGCTCCCCAGCACGTCCTGGAGGTACTTGGCACTCCAGTTCGCGACCGTCGAGTCCCCGATGTACGCGCACGCCATCACCAGGCACAGCGGAAGCAGCAGCTTGAACGCGCCGGATCCCGCCGCCTTCTCCGCCACCGCGTCACCGCCGCGGTCGCTCTGGTCGACGTAGGACCGGCTCCCCACCGCCACGAGCGGCACGAGCACGACCACGGCCGGCAAGTAGCTCACGAACAGCCCCAGGTGCCAGTGCGCCCCCGCCCAGGCGGCCGACGCCCCGACGATCCCGCCCAGGCTGTAGGCGGCGTGGAAGCCGAGCATGATGCTGCGCCCGTACGCCCGCTGGAGGCTCACCCCGAGCATGTTCATGGAGGCGTCCAGCGCACCCACCGACAGCCCGAACGCCCCCAGCGCCACGGCCACGTGCCACATCTGGCTGCCGGCCCCGACCCCCAGCAGCGCCAGCAGCACCAGCGGCTGCGCCCACCGCAGCACCACGCTGGGCGCGACCCGCTTCACGAGGTACTCGGTGGCGACGCTCGACGCGCCCGCCAGGACCGGCACGGCGGCCAGGAACGCGGGCAGCAGCCCGTCGGATATCCCGTACTGGTCCTGGATGGCCGGGATACGGGTCACGAGCAGCGCGAAGGTGACCCCTTGCGCGAAGAAGCTGAACCCCAGCGCACCGCGCCCGCGCCGCAGCCGCACGTCTGCCATTGCCGTCATGGCGGCACAGCGTAGGCCCCGCGGCTACTCGTGGGTAGAGAGATCACACAGGCAGTTGGAGGAGCACCGGGAGCTGCATCATGTCCCCGAAGTACCCGGTCGCGCCCGGCAGCTGGTCGGCGGGCAGCATGGCGGTGTAGGCGTACACGTCCATGCCCGCCGCGCGGGCGGCCTCGATGCCGCGGGGGCTGTCCTCGATGACGACGCACCGCGAGGGCTCGACCCCCATCTGCCGGGCGGCGTGCAGGAACAGCTCCGGAGACGGCTTGCCCTCGCCCACGTCGTCCGAGCTGAAGATCCACTCCTCCTCGAACCACCCGTCGAGCCCGGCCGCCAGGTGCCCGACCCGGATCCGCTCGTGACTGCCGGACGACGCCAGGCAGTACCCGACCCCGCTCGCGGTCAGCGCCCCGAGCACGTCCTCGATGCCGGCGACCGGCTTCAGCTCCCGCTCGAAGGCGGCCGAGGTCCGCGCGGCCAGCGTCCGGTCGAAGTCCTCGGGCAGCGGCTCACCGGTCCGCTCCTGGACGAGATCGTGGATCCGGTGCACGGCCGCGCCCATGTAGTCGCGGAGCGAGTCCTCGTACGTGGTCGGGTGCCCCAGCTCGGTCAGGTACTCGGCGAGAACACTGTTGGCGAGCGGCTCGCTGTCCACCAGCACGCCGTCGTTGTCGAAGATGACGAGGTCGTAGCCCATACCCCCAGCCTACGAGCCGTCAGCTCGGGTCCACGGCAGCCGCATGCTGGTGAACGGACGAACATCGGAAAATCCGCAGCCGGCCACGCTCAGCGGTTCAGGTCGAACACGGCCACGCCCCGGCCCTGGTACGCCTCGGGCTCTACCGTCGCCACCAGCGCACCCTCTTCCCAGTCGGGCAGGTGCCGCACGGCGTGCACCGCCGCGGCGATCCCGGCAGGTACGCCGTCCCGGCACAACTGCGCCACGCCAAGCGCGGCCGGGTGGTCGAGGTCGATCGTGTGGATGACGTCGAGCTGCCCGATGTGCATCGGACGCGCCCCAAACGCAGAAAAGCCCCGCACCAGAAGGTGCGGGGCTTTCCCACAATGATTGTTCGGCGGCGTCCTACTCTCCCACAGGGTCCCCCCTGCAGTACCATCGGCGCTGAAAGGCTTAGCTTCC
>NZ_JBITTH010000021.1:122340-169214 GCF_044541755.1 Streptomyces sp. NPDC085524 | reverse complement strand
GGCATATGCCAGCGGAGTAGCCACAGGCGAGGAGGCGCGATTGAGCCATCAATCTCCTCAACAGGCGCTCCACATGGGCCTCTTGATGGCTATCGTGGTAGAGCAAGCGGTAACAACCTGGTAGGGGGAAACCGTGGCGCTGAAGCCCGAGCCGACCGCGCCGTTCCACTCGGTGCAGTACGCACTGCGCGTACTCGAAACGATCGCACGGCACACCGGTGGTGTGACCGACGTGCAGATCGCGCGTGAGACCGGCCTGCCCGCAGTCCACCTCGCCCCGATGCTGCTCATGCTGCGCCGGGAGGGATACGTGCTGCAGGTGTCCGACGGCGCCTACGCCATAGGGGATTCCCTCGTCCTGCTCGGCTCCGGCGCCGACCGGCAGCAGGCGCTCACCGACAAGCTCCAGGACACCCTCGACCGGCTGCGGGATTCCGTCGGCGCCGCCGTCTACATCAGCCGTTACGTGGACGGCGAGGTCAGGATCACCCAGTTCGCGGACAGCCCGCGCACCCCCAAGGTGCACGAGTGGGTCGATTTCCGCTCCGCCGCGCACGCCAGCGCGGTGGGCAAGTGCCTGCTGACGCAGCTCGACCTGAACGGCCGCCGCGACCACCTGTCCCGGCACAAGATCGCCCGGCTCACGTCGAAGACGATCGTGAACGAGCGGATCCTCTTCTCCAAGCTCGACGCCCAGCCGGCCACCGTGCCGATGCTCGACCTCCAGGAGTACGCCGTGGGCACCGTCTGCGCGGCGGTCCCGATCACGGCGGGCGCCTCGGTGGGCTGCCTGGCCCTGTCGATGCCCGTGGAACACGCCCACCGGCTGCGCGCTGCGGCGGACACCCTGAACCGGAAGGCCGCACCGCTGCTGCTGTCGCTCACCCTGTGAGGCCGGTCGGACCGCGGCGAGCGCGGTGAGGGGCAGCTGCAGCGTTGAGGGGCGACGAGCGCGGAAAACACTTCGGGCGGTTCCCGGTGAACCGGGAACCGCCCGAAGTACAGGTGCGCCGCCAGGGACTCGAACCCCGGACCCGCTGATTAAGAGTCAGCTGCTCTAACCAACTGAGCTAGCGGCGCCTGACAAAGAAAATACTACCTGGTCCCAGGGGGTGCTCCAAACCATCACCCCCGCAGGTAGGCGAGGACGGCCAGCACCCGGCGGTGCGTGTCCTCCGCGGGCGGCAGGTCCAGCTTCCCCAGGATGTTCCCGATGTGCTTGCCCACGGCCGCCTCGGAGACCACCAGCTCCCGGGCCACGGCCCCGTTCGACTTCCCCTCCGCCACCAGCCCCAGCACCTCCCGCTCCCTCGGCGTCAGCGCCGCGAGCGGGTCGCGCCGCCGGCGCAGCAGCCGGCGTACGACCTCGGGGTCCACCACCGTGCCGCCGGCCGCCACGGTGGCCACCGCGTCGAGGAACTGCTCCACCTGCCCGATCCGGTCCTTGAGGAGGTAGCCGACGCCGCTGCCGTCGCCGGAGTCCAGCAGGTCGGCGGCGTACGAGCGCTGCACGTACTGGCTGAGCACCAGCACCGGCAGGCCCGGGCGGGCCGCCCGGAGCTCGACGGCGGCGCGCAGCCCCTCGTCGGTGAAGCCGGGCGGCATCCGTACATCGGTGACGACGACGTCCGGGTCGTGGGCGGCGACGGCGGCGCGCAGCTCGTCCGCGTTCCCGACGGCGGCGGCCACCTCGTGGCCGAAACGCGTCAGCAGGCCGACGAGTCCTTCGCGCAGCAGGACCCCGTCCTCGGCGAGGACGACCTTCAAGGCGTGCAAGGGATCTCCAGGCTCAGGACGGTCGGGCCGCCGGGCGGGCTGGTGATCGTCAGTGTGCCATCGAGGACCGCGATCCGGTCGGCGAGTCCGGTCAGCCCGGACCCGGCGCCCGGATCCGCCCCGCCGCGCCCGTCGTCCCGTACGTCGATCAGCAGCGCGGAGCCCGTGTGCCGGGCGGCGACGGCGGCGCGGGCGGCGCCGCTGTGCTTGCCGACGTTGGCGAGGGCCTCGCACACGCCGAAGTAGGCGGCGGCCTCCACGGACTCGGGGAGCCGGGGCAGGGCCGTGTCGATGTCGGTGTCGACGGGGACGGCCGACCGCTCGGCGACGTCTTCGAGGGCGCCGGGGAGCCCGTAGTCGGTGAGCACCTGGGGGTGGATGCCGTGGATCAGTTCGCGCAGCTCGGCGAGGACCTTGCCGGCCTCCTCGTGGGCCGCGGCGAGCTGGTCGGCGAGCGGGCCGGGAGGCGTGTCGAGGCGGGCGATGCCGAGGCTCATCGTGAGGGCGACGAGGCGCTGCTGGGCGCCGTCGTGGAGATCGCGCTCGATGCGGCGGCGCTCGGCCTCGAAGGCGTCGACGAGCCGGGCGCGGGAGCGGGTGACCTCGTCGAGGCGTCCCTCCAGCTCGTGCTCGCGGGGTGTGAGGAGGGCGCGCGTGAGGGCGGCGCGGGCGCCGGCGAAGGAGCCGAGCGGGAAGAGCAGCGCGGGAAGG
The DNA here is from genome assembly GCF_044541755.1 of Streptomyces sp. NPDC085524. Classification (NCBI taxonomy): domain Bacteria; kingdom Bacillati; phylum Actinomycetota; class Actinomycetes; order Kitasatosporales; family Streptomycetaceae; genus Streptomyces; species Streptomyces sp. NPDC085524. The sequence continues at coordinate 166,727 of NZ_JBITTH010000021.1, read as the reverse complement.
AGCACGGCTCCGGCGGCGGCGGTGGCGAAGGCCTGGGGGTAGGTGGTGATCAGCCAGAGTTTCGCGATCCGGGCCTCGCCGTCGCCGAGGGCGAGCTGGAGGGGGGCGGTGAGCAGGGCGAGCGGGAGACCGAGGAAGAAGCCGAGGGCGCAGAGGTCCACCCACCAGAGCAGGAAGCCGTGCAGGAAGGCGTAGCCGAGCTCGCGCCAGGTGGCCTGTTCGCGGTAGCGCAGGCGCGCCCATGCGGCGAGCCCGGGCTCGGCGGGGGTGCGGTGGGGGCTGGGGGCGGGCTCGGTGTCGACGAGGCGGAGCCTGCGGCGCTCGACGGCGGCGGCGGGTATGCCGGCGAGGCCGAGCAGGGCGAGGAGGGGCAGCCCGACGAGCACGACGCCGAGGGCTGCGCCGGCGCCGGCCAGCAGGACCAGTGCGAGGAGCAGCGGGATGCCGGTCAGCGCACTGGCGGCGAGGTAGCCCGCGGAGCGCCAGGGCCAGGCGGAGCGGAGGTACCGGCGGCCGTGGGAAAGGGCCTGCCAGGTGCTGCGGGCGTCGTCCATGCGGCCCAAGCTAGCCGGGGGCGGCGGGTGGTCCCATGGCCCCAGGGGGCGTCCGGGAGGTACGCCTGGCCCTACCCCCGGGCCCCCGGCAGAGGCGGTCAGTGGTTCAGGAGGGGGGATCGGCCGTGGGCCTCGTACTGGGCCAGGAGGGTGGACAGGGCCGGGGCGTCGAGGGGGGCGTAGCCCCCGGTCGGGGTGCGGTGCCAGACCGGGTCCGGGGCGCAGCGGAAGCCCGCGCGGCGCAGGGAGACCCGGTGGACCTTGTTCGTCGCGGTGACCGGCATGTCGGGGACGATGCGCACGTAGCGCGGGGACATCTTCGTCCCCAGGTCCGGCTGCGCGGCCAGGAACGCCGTGAAGGCGTCGGGGTCGAAGCGGGCGCCCTCCCGGAGGGAGACCGCGGCCATCACCTGGTCCCCCGCGACCTCGTCCGGGACCGCGTACACGGCGACCGCCGCCGCGGCCGGCCAGCGGGCCAGGATGTTCTCGATCACCGCGGCGGCCAGGTTCTCGCTGTCGACGCGCAGGCGGTCGTCCGTGCGGCCCGCGAAGTAGAGGAAGCCCTCCGCGTCGCGGAAGAAGAGGTCGCCCGTCCAGTACCAGCCGTCCCGCGTACGGGCGGCCTCCGCGTCCGGGTTGCGCCAGTAGCCCTCGAACAGGCTGCGGCCCCGGTTGACCAGTTCCCCGATGGACGCGGAACCGTTGAGGAGGCGGCCCTCCGCGTCCAGTTCGGCCGGCGGGCATTCGCGGCCCGTCTCCGGGTCGATCACCGCGAGGTCGTCGCCCGCCCCCGCGCGGCCCAGCGCGCCCGGCGGGGTGTCGGGTGTCCGCTGGACGGAGGCGCCGCCCTCGGTGGCCCCGTAGCCCTCGACCAGCCGGACCCCGAACCGCTCGGCGAAGCGGGCCGCGTCCACCGCGCCGGCCTCGGTGCCGAAGCCGAGCCGGAGGCTGTGCGCACGGTCGTGCGGGGTGGGCGGGGTGGCGAGGAGGTACTGGATCGCGCGGCCCACGTACGTGAAGTAGGTGGCGCCGTAGGCCCGTACGTCGTCCAGGAAGGAGGAGGCGGAGAAGCGGCGGCGCAGGGCCACCGCCGCGCCGCCCACCAGCGCCGGGAGCCAGTCCGCGATCACCGCGTTGCCGTGGAAGAGCGGCATGCAGACGTAGTGGACGTCGTCCTCGCCGACCGAGAAGCTCCGGGCCAGTGAGGCCCCGGCACCCGCCAGCCGGCCCTGGGTGCAGACGGCCGCCTTGGGGGCGCCGGTGGATCCGGAGGTGAAGTAGAGGAGGAGGCGGGTGGCCGGCCCCGGCGCGGACAGCACCGCGTCGCCGGGCTTGGCGGCCGCGTAGGGGGCGAGGAGGGCTGCGTACTCCTCGGTGTCGGTGATCAGGAGCCGTACGCCGGGCAGGTCGAGGCCGCGCAGGAGCGGCAGGTGGGCCCGCTCGGTGACGAGGATCCGGCACTCGGTGTGCAGGATGTCGCGGGCCAGCTCGGGGCCGCGCCGGGTGGGGTTGATCCCGGCGACGGCGGCCCCCGCGAGGGCCGCCGCGCCGAGCCAGAACGGGAACTCCGGGGTGTTGTCGAGCAGCACCCCGATGTGGGGCTCGGCCCCCGGGGGCATGAGGTCGACGAGGAGCGCGGCGCGCGCGGCGGCTTCCTGGGCGGTCCGGTGGTGGGTCAGGACGCGCCGCTCGGCGTCGGCGTCCTCGTACATCAGCCCGGGCCGGTGATCACCCCATTGGCGCGCCGTGAGCTCCGCGACGGTTTCCGGTGCAGTCGTCGTCCGCATGCCGCCGGAGGGTAGCTGACGTAGCGTCAGAATTGAACGTCGGAGCAGGCGTAGAAGGCCATCGGGGTGTCGTTGACGGTCCAGACGGCCAGGATCAGGTGGCGGCCGGTCTTGCCGGTGGGCATGTTGCCCTGGTGGACGGTGGTCATGGCGGGCCGGGCGCCGTTGTAGGCGACGGTGAGGAAGGGCTGGGGTTCGAGGTCGGCCCGGGTGAGGGCCTTGGTACCGGTCCAGCCATTCTTGGTGATGTAGTACTTGAAGTCGGTGGTGGAGTGGTTGGCGGTGAACTGCCACCGGAAGCCGTAGCTCTGCCCGTTGGTCACGGCCGTGGTGGGCCAGGCGCCGCCGCGCGGGTCGTCGAGTTCCGCGAACTGCGAGAGGCCCGCGGAACATATCTTGCCGTCGGCGGGGCCGGCCGCCGGGAAGCCCTTGTAGCCCTCCACGCTCTGCGGCTCCCACTGGATGGCTCCGCAGTTGGAGACGGTCTTGTTGGCGCAGAGCTTCTGGCGGCTGATCGGGGTGTCGGTGTAGCCGTGGCTGCTGGCGGTGGGGGCGCTGAGGAGGGTGATCCCGGCGACGAGGCCGAGACCGAGCGCGGCGGCGCCGGCCGCCCGCCCGGGCATGCGGAAGGGACGCATGATGCTGATGCTCCTTGAACGTGGGGGGAGGTTCGGTGAGAGCGTGCGCACGCGTGGGGATTGCTCTTCAGGTCTAGACCAAGTTCCAGGTTATTGACGGGAGTTGGCCATGTCCAGACCAATGGGAGAACGGGTGGTCCGGTCGGTTCCGGCCACCCGTTCTCGTCTTCCTCTCCGTGGTGTGGGAGTGGTGCGCGGTGCTACTCCGCCCGGCCCGTGTAGAAGGCGACCGTGAGGTCCTTCACCAGCGCCTTGCGCTCGTAGTCGTCCAGCTCGACCAGTCCGCGGGAGGTCAGCCGGTGGACGGTGTCGTCGACGGCGTCCACCACCGAGGTCAGCACGGTGTCCCGGTGCTTCGCGTCGATCGCGGCCACCCGGCGGCGGCGCATCGCCTCCGCGACCTCGGGGGCGTACTCGATCCTGGTGGGCTGCGCCGAGTAGACCTCGATCCCGACGGCCTCGGTCTCGGCCGCCAGCATCCGGGTCAGCGCGTCACCGACGGCCTCGGCGTCGCGCAGGGTCGGCGCGTCCTCGTGGAAGGCGTCGGCGGGCAGTTGGGACAGGACGCGGGCCATGGCCGATTCGACCTGCTCGGCCAGGTAGTCGACGTGGTCCTCGACGGCCAGGGTGGCCCGGGCCGTGTCCTTGACCTGCCACACGACTTGGACGACCACCTGGAGGGCGAGGCCGCCGGAGTCCACGGCGGGCATGGGGTCGCTGCGCCAGTGGCGCAGCCGTACGTCGACCCGGCGGCGCAGGAGGAGCGGGCTGATCCAGGTCAGGCCGGTACGCCGGACCGTGCCGCGGTAGCGGCCGAAGAGGGTGAGCACCCAGGCGTGGCCGGTACGGGCGCGGCCGAGGCCGCCGAGGGCGAGGAGCGCGACGACGCCGAGGAAGGCGAGCGGGGGCCAGTGCTGCGCGCGCAGGCCCTGGTAGGCGCGGGGCGTCCCGCCGAAGGCGGCCACGAGGGAGGCGGGTAGGATCCCGGCCCGCCAGAGCACGGCGGTGCAGCCGGAGAGGGCGAGCCCGCCGACGAGCACGCCGACCCAGCCGGGCAGCACCGGCCCGCGGTGCTCCCGGAGCCGGTCGTCCCCGCGGGGGACGCGGCGGCCGGGGGTGGGCTTGGGGGCGGGCCGGGGGGTGCTCTTGCGCGTGGGGGCTGCGGCCTGCTGCGGGGCGGGGGGCGACGTGGGGGACGGGGCGGGCTTGGGCTCGCCGAGGAACGGGAGGTGTACCGGGACCTCGGTGGCGGCCGTGCCGCGGGCCGCGGGGCGGAGGCGGGGGATGTCCTGGGTGTCGTCCTCGCCCTCGCCCTTCTTCCGTTCCGCCTCCCCCGGCTCGGCGCGCAGTCCGCGTGCCACCGCCTGGGCGACGATCTCGGCCACGCCGGGGCCGGGGATGCCCGAGGGTTCGTGGGGGTGCGGGATCTCGGGCTCGGGGCCGGGGTGGCTCCGCAGGCGGAGGGTGGGCTGGGGGGTGGGTTCGGGTGCGTGCGCGTGTTCTGCCACAGGGGGCTCGGGGTCCGCGGCCTCTCGGGGGGCGGCCACGTGCGGGGTGGGGGCCTGCGGCGCTGCCCCCCTGCCCGCCTCTTCCCACAACCGGGGCTCCGCCCCGGACCCGGACCCGTCGCCGGCGCCCTGCTCCGGCCCCTCGCGGGGCGGGGCCACGACCAGTACGGCCGGCAGCCCGGCGGCCCGTACCGGGACCGGGCACACCTCCGGCTCCGCGGCCCAGGACGGGGCGGGGCGCTCCCCCGGCTCCGCGGCCCAGGACGGGGACGGGTGGGCCTCCGGCTGCGCGGCCATGGTGAACGCCGCTGCCGCGACCAGCGGGGCGGCGGGGTCCGCGGCCTCTCGGGGGGCGGCCACGAGGGGGGCGGGGGCCTGCGGCGCTGCTCCCCTGCCCGCCCCTTCCCACAACCGGGGCTCCGCCCCGGACCCCGGGTGCGCGTGCGCCGCCGGGACGGCGGGCCCGGCCGAGGGCTGGTACGGCTCCGGACCGGAGGCTGCTGTCGGCGCCGGGGTGGCAGCAGCCCCGGCCTGGTGGGGGGCCGGCTTGGCCGGAGCGGTGGTGAGTCGGAGGGTGCCCGTGGTCGTGGTGGTGCGGGTGGGGTACATGCTTGCCTCCGTCATGCGAACAGTCGGCGCCAGGTTTCCGGGCCCGGATAGCCGTCGGCCGCCGCTCCGCGCCAGCCCTGCGCGCGCTGGAACGCCTCGACGGCACGGCGGTCGGCCTCGCTCCAGCGCGGGCCCGGGCCGGTCCGGTAGTACTTGCCGAAGCCCTTCTGCACCAGCCGGCGGCCCAGCGCGGTGATGGCCTCGTGGGAGGAGCCCGGGCGGAACACGGACGCCCCGGGGTAGGCCCGTACGCCGCCCGGGCCCGGCGCGCCGCCCGTCGTCGGCGGGATGTCCTTGCCCTGGCGGTCGACCAGCAGCCGCCAGGTGTGCGCGCCCGGGAACCCGTCCGCCTCCGCTCCCGTCCAGCCCTGGGCGAGTTGGAAGGCCTGCGTGGCCAGCCGGTCGGCGTCGGTCCACGCCTTGCCCGGGCCCTGCGGGTAGAAGCGCAGGCCGCCCCGGTCGATCAGCATCCGGCCGAGCCGGGCGATGTGCTCGTTGCTCTGCCCGGGGCCGAACTTCCCGGCGCCCGGGAACGCCGCGGAGGCCTCGGGCGGCGCGCCGGGGGTGTCGATCCCGCCGACGACCCCGTTGTACCGGTACGGGATGTACTTCGCCGCGTTGTTCCAGTACCCGTACGGCGTCGCCAGCTTCCGCGTCGTCGGGCGCGTCTGCTCGTAGGCGATGTAGTGCGTGCGGGTCTCGTCCACCCACCCGCCGAAGAGGGTGACGTGCGAGCCCTTGTTGGGGTCCGCCGGGTTGTGGAAGAGCAGCATGTCCCCCGGCAGCAGCTCCTCCTTCGTGATGCGGGTGGCGAACCTGTCCAGGCTGCCGGTCCATTCGTTCGAGCCCAGGTTCCAGACCATGGAGACGAACCCCGAGCAGTCCTGCCGGTAGCCGTCCGTCCAGTAGTCGGACATGCTGTACGGGACCTTCGCGTCCAGCCACAGCTTCGCCCGGTTGACGATCGTCGCCCGGTCCAGCCGCTTCAGCGCGGTGGCCGGCGCCCCCGGGGCTCCGGGCTTCCCGGCCGGGCCGCCCTTAGGGCCGTGCAGCGGGGACCGGCCGCCCTGGGGGGTGCCCGGGTCGTCCTTCGCCACCGGTCCCGGAGCCGGGGTGGTCACCGCGACCGCGGCCGAGCCGCCACCGCCGAGGACCACTCCCGCCGCGGTCGCCAGGACCAGCGCGCGCCGCGCCCCGCGCGCCGCGGGATGTCCCCCGTCCCGCAGCGGTATGGCCCGCGCGCGGGCCAGTGCCCGGCGATGGTCCGCGCATCCCCGGCAGGGGCAGTCGCCCGCGGGCTCGTACTCCCTGAAAGCGGGCATCGGCATCTGTGCGGGCGTCGGCGCCGACGGCGGCGTCGGCGCCGGCTCATGCATCGGAGGCTGCATCGTCATGCGGTTCCGTCCACTCCCCTGCTCGTCCACTGGTCGACCGGACCGCGTCTGGCGGGGCATCAGATGCGGTACGGCCAGACATATCGTGCACGATAAACCCCCCAAACATGGGTTAATCGGACAAGGCGGGCGTGGCTGGTCACGAGCACCCGCAGAGGTGGGGTAGAGTTTTCCCTGTCAGCAAGCGCCGCTAGCTCAGTTGGTTAGAGCAGCTGACTCTTAATCAGCGGGTCCGGGGTTCGAGTCCCTGGCGGCGCACAGACGGAGGAAGCCCCTCGCAGTGAGAACTGCGAGGGGCTTCTTCGTCTTCCGTCGCGCGCGCCGCTACGCCGCCGTGCCCGGGCGGACTCCCGCGCCCGTCAGGTACGCGGAGACCACCACGTTGGCCGTGTACTCCTTGGCCTCCTTGTCGTACGACCCTCCGCAGGTCACCAGCCGCAGCTCCGCCCGGCCCGCGACCCGCTGCCCGTACGCCTTGTGCGGGTCGAAGCCCGCGCGCTCGTAGACCCGTACGTCCTCGATGGTGAACTCGGCGACGGACCCGTCCGCCCGCGCCACCCGCACCTTGTCGCCCGGCTGCGCCGAGCTCAGGCCGTAGAACACCGCGGGCTTCGCGCGGGTGTCGACGTGCCCCACCATCAGCGCGGTTCCCGCCGCGCCCGGCTGCACGCCCTTGCCCCACCAGCCCACCGTGCCCGGGCTGTCGTACGGGGGCGGCTCGATCGCGCCGTCCTTGTCCAGGTCCCGGGGGATCACCGGGGCCTGGATGCCTATGGAGGGCACGTCGACCCGCTGCGGCAGGGCCCCCGCGAGCGGGGCGCGCGCGGCCGGCAGCCCGGGGCCGACCGCCCCTCCGGCCTGGCCGGCGAGCGGGGCCGGGACCCCGGTGATCTGGCGGCCCCACAGCCACAGCCCGAGGACCAGCACGGACCAGGCCGCGAAGGTCAGCAGCCGCCCGCCGGGGGAACCCTTGGCCTCCCCGCTCATTCGCCGCTGCGTCGGCGGCGCAGGGTCAGCGCCCGGCCCGCCACCGCCAGGGTGGCCACGGCGGCGAGGACCGCGCCGATCACGGTGTGCGGCAGGCCCGGCCCGCCACCGCCGTGGTCCTTCTTGGCCGCCGCGGCCAGCTCGGCGCCGCCGGCCTTCTGCGGCTGCTGCTTGGCGACCTCGGCCGCCATCCCGCCGCCGCCCGCGTGGACCGGCCAGACCGGCGAGGCGTGGTGGCTCGGGTGGTGGCCGATCTCGATGGAGCCGGTGACCTTGTCGTGGCCGTCGCAGGTCACCCGGACGGCGTGCCAGCCGGGCGAGGCGTGCGACGCGATCCGGCCGGACCCGTAGAGCGGGCTGCGGCCGCCGTCGCGCCCGTACAGGTCGACGTCGTCCACGAAGACGGAGGACTTCGCCGAGCCCCGGGTGCCCTCGCAGCCGTGGACGCGCAGCTTGACCTCCGCTCCGGGGTGGGCCGGGTTCGGCTCGACCGAGATGCTGCCACCCCGGTCGCGGCGGTCGCCGTGGTCCTCCTCGCCCGCCAGGGCGGTGGGCGCGGCCACCGTGGTGAGCGCCGTCAGGGCGACGGCCACTCCGGTGGCACGGAGAGCGATCAGAACACTGCGCATGGTGAACCTCCTCGTCAAGGAGATTCACGCGCGGCGCGCCGCTCCGCATCCGGAGCGGCGCCGTACGTGTCAGCCCTGTCAGCCGTACGCCTCAAACACGGTTCGCCCCCATGGCCGAACGCGCCGGGCCGGCCGGGTCAGACGAGGTCGACGAGGTCCGCGATCGAGTCGACCGTCTTCGTAGGGCGGTACGGGAACTGCTCGGTGTCCGCCACCGAGGTCAGGCCGGTGAGCACGAGGAAGGTCTGCATGCCCGCCTCCAGTCCGGCCAGGACGTCGGTGTCCATGCGGTCGCCGATCATCGCGCTGGTCTCCGAGTGCGCGCCGATGGCGTTCAGGCCGGTCCGCATCATCAGCGGGTTGGGCTTGCCGGCGAAGTACGGCTTCTTGCCGGTCGCTTTGGTGATCAGCGCGGCGACGGCGCCGGTGGCGGGGAGCGGACCCTCGGTGGAGGGGCCGGTCTCGTCGGGGTTGGTGCAGATGAAGCGGGCGCCCGCGTTGATCAGGCGGACCGCCTTCGTCATCGCCTCGAAGCTGTACGTCCGGGTCTCGCCGAGGACGACGTAGTCGGGCTCGTGGTCCGTGAGGACGTAGCCGATGTCGTGGAGGGCGGTGGTCAGACCGGCCTCGCCGATGACGTACGCCGTGCCGCCCGGGCGCTGGTCGTCGAGGAACTTCGCCGTGGCCAGGGCCGAGGTCCAGATGTTCTCGACGGGGACGTGCAGGCCCATCCGGGACAGCCGGGCCTGGAGGTCGCGCGGCGTGTAGATGGAGTTGTTGGTCAGCACCAGGAAGGGCTTGCCGGATTCGCGCAGCCGCTTGATGAAGGCATCGGCGCCGGGGATCGGGGTGCCCTCGTGGATCAGGACCCCGTCCATGTCGGTGAGCCAGGATTCGATCGGCTTGCGCTCTGCCACTGGACTGTTCTCCGCTCTGGTGGCTCTGACCTGTGGTCTGTACCACCACCCTAGCGGGAGCGGGCCGCGGACGACGACGGCGTCCACGGCCCGGACACGCGGGCGGAGAGTGCCTAGCCGAGGCGGACGTCGTCGACGGTCCAGTACCAGTTGTTGCTGCCCGCGTAGCGGAAGCGGACCTGGACGTCGGTGGCGCCGGCCGGGACCTGGAGGGCGATCGACTCCGACTTGGCGACGGCGTCGGCGGTGTAGCTCTTGACGACCGCCGGCGCGCCGCCGTTGTACGAGACGAGGACCTGGGCGGTCTGCCCGGCCTCCTGGCGGTAGTGCGTCTGGAAGGTCAGGTTGCGCGTGGTGCCCCCGGTGACCGCCCACTTGGGGGTGATCAGGGTGGAGTCGTAGCTGCCGGTGTGGCTCTTGTCGTCCCACTCGTCGGAGTCGGCGACGGCGAAGACGTCACGGGAGCGGACGTTCAGCTCGCGCCACTGGTCGCGCTGCGCCTGGCTCCAGAACTCGTCGGTCGCGAAGGCCCAGCCGGCCCACTCGGTGACACCGCCCGTGCCCATCTTGGAGTTGTCGACCGCCCAGCCCGCGGGCGGGGTGTGCGTGAAGCCCTTGGTGCCCGCCGGGATGCCCGTCTCGTCCACGCGCGCCTGGAGGTCGGGGCGCAGGGTGTCGAAGGGGTCGTCGTCCGGGGAGTCCAGCGGGACGCCGTCCAGCCCGGTGGTGGGGACGCCGACCTGCTGGAGCGCGGTCGCGGCCACGTCCACCAGCTTGACGTCGCTGCGGACCGAACCGGCCGGGATGCCCGCGCCCTTGGCTATGACGAAGGTGCCGCGCTCCTGGAGGGAGGAGCCGCCGTGGCCGCCCGCGTCGGTGTGCCCGTGGTCGGTGGTGACCAGGATCTTCCAGTTCTCCTGGCCGTAGGTGGGCCGGTTCTGGACGGCGGTGAGGACCTGGCCGATGAGCACGTCGACGCGGGCGATGGTGTCGAGGTACTGCTGGCTGGCGGCGCCGTAGGCGTGTCCGGCGTGGTCGATCTCGCCGAGGTAGACGAAGGCGGCGTCCGGGTTCTGGTCGCGCAGTTCGGCGGCGGCAGCGGCGGCGATCTTCGGGTCCTCGCTGCCGTAACCGTCGCGGTCGCCCTTGAGGTTCAGGCGCTTGTCGACCTTGGCGGAGAAGACCGGGCCGTTCTGGTCGGTGGAGGTGATGGGCTCCCAGTCGGCGGCCGCGTACGTGTTGAGCGCCGGCTTGGCGTTCTCCATGCGGGTCAGGAAGTCCGGGTAGGCCGTGTAGTTCTTGCCGGTGAAGGAGTTGTCCTTCACGCCGTGCTTGTCGGGCCACACGCCGGTGGCGATGGTGGACCAGCCGGGGCCCGAGGAGGTGGCGGCCATCGGGTTCGCGTACAGGGTGCTCTTGGCGGTCATGCCCTGGGCCATCAGGCCCTGCAGGTTCGGGGCGTTGGCGGCCTTGACGCGGTCGAGGACCGTGCCGTCGATGCCGATGACGAGGACCTTGTCGGTGGTGCCGGCCGCGCCGGCGGCGGTGGCGTCGGCGGTGTGCACGCCGAGGGCGGTGGCGAGCAGGGCCGTGGCGGTGGCGGCCACGGCGAGCGTGCGGGTGCGGGTGCGTCCGGGCAGGACAGTGGACACGTACTCCTCCTGGGAGCAAGTGAGCGGCGGAAGGTGCGGGACCTTGCGGGGGCGTGCGTACGGGCCCGGACCGGAGGGTGCGGCTTCGGTCCAGACCCGTTACGCAAGCGTCACCCTCCCGGTCGCGGGTGACCGGGAAGTGACCGGTCAGCTTCCGGTCGCCGACTTCCACGCGTCGACGTAGGCGGAGAGGTTCTTGTCGATGTCGGCCCAGTCCGGCTCGAAGACCTCGACACCCGTCATGATCTTGGTGAGTTCGACGGCGTTCGCGTCGGTCGGCTTGACGTCGGTGCGCGCCGGGAAGCCGCCGCCGACCTCGCTGACCAGCTTCTGGGCGTCCTCGCCGAGGAGGAAGTCGAGGAACTTCTTGCCGTTCTCGGTGTGCGGGGCCTTGGCGACCAGGCCGGCTGCGTAGGGCAGGGCGAAGGTGGTCGGCTTGCCGCCGTCCTTCGCCGGGAACCAGATGCCCAGGTTCGGCATGGACTTGGACTGCGCGTAGTTCATCTGGACGTCGCCGTTGGCGACGAGCAGCTCGCCCTTGTCGGTCTTCGGAGCGAGCTTGCTGGTGGAGGAGGACGGGCCGACGTTGTTGGCCTGGAGCTTCTTCAGGTACTCGTTCGCCGGCTCCTTGCCGCCGAAGTCGTGCATCGCCTTGATGAGCACGGCGGTGCCGTCGCCCGCGACGCCCGGGGTGGAGTACTGGAGCTTGCCCTTGTACTTGGCGTCCAGCAGCTCCTCCCAGGTCTTGGGGGCCTGCGGCAGCTCCTTCTTGTTGTAGACGAAGCCGAAGTAGTTGTTGACGACCGAGGTCCACTTGCCGTCGGCGGCCTTGTCCGCGCCGTTGACCTTGTCGGAGCCCTGGGGCTTGTAGGACTGCAGCAGGCCCTTGCCGTCGGCCTGCTGGATGAAGGGCGGCAGGGTGACGATGACGTCGGCCTGGGTGTTGGTCCTCTCGCGGGCGGCGCGCGCCACGAGCTCGCCGGAGCCGCCCTCGACGAGCTTGACCTCGATGCCGGTCTTCTTGGTGAAGTCGGCGAAGACCTTGTCGTACCAGCCGTCGCCCTTCTCGCCCTTGAGGCCGTCGGCGCTGTAGACGGTGACGACCTTCTCGCCGCCGTCCCTGCCGGAGCCGGCGCTGGAGGGGCCGCCGCAGGCGGTGAGGGAGACGGCGAGGGCGAGGCTGCCGGTGAGGGCGGAGGCGGTGCGGAGCAGGAGCTTGCTGGGCATGGAACTTCCTTACGGGGAAAGGGAGTCAGCGGGGATTCGGCAGGGGACCGAGCGAGGGGGTGGCGTGCAGGGGGTCCTGCGGCGGTCAGCCGGTGGCCGGCCGGCCGGTCGGCGGTCAGCGGTACGAGGCCTTGGTGCGGATCCGGGAGACCGCGAGCAGGACGATCAGGGTGGTGGCCATCAGGACCACGGCGACGGCGGAGCCGCTGTGGAGCGAACCGCGGTCGGTGGCCGTGAAGATGCGGACCGGAAGGGGCATCCAGTCCGGCGGGTAGAGCATCATCGTGGCGCTCAGCTCACCCATGGACAGGGCGAAGCAGAGCCCCGCGGCCGCCGTGAGGGACGGCAGCAGGAGCGGGAGCCTGACCCGCCACAACACGTACGAGGGGCGGGCGCCCAGGGAGGCCGCCGCCTGCTCGTAGGCCGGGTCGAGACGGACGATGGCGGCCGAGACCGACTGGTGGGCGAAGGCCGTGACGAGAACGGTGTGCGCCAGGACGACGATGGAGCCGGTGCCGTTGAGCAGTACCGGGGGCCGGCTGAAGGCGACGAGCACGGCGAGGCCGACGACCACGGACGGCACGGCGACGGGCAGCATGAACAGCGCGTCCAGCAGGCGCTTCCCGCGCTTCTCCAGTGCGGCCCCGGCCAGTGCGGCCCAGGTGCCGACGGTGAGTGCGAGCACGCTCGCGGCCACGGCGGTGACCAGGCTGGTGGTCAGGGCCTGGAGGGATTCGCCCTGTACGGCGGAGGCGTAGTTCGCCGCGGTCGCACCGGAGGGGAAGGCCCCGGACCAGCGGGTGGCGAAGGAGGCCGCGACCACGACGAGCAGGGGCAGGGCGAAGAGGGGCAGGAAGAGGAGGGCGAACAGGCCCCAGGCGGCCCAGCGGCCGGTCCTGCTATGCACCAGCACGCTTGCTCACCACCCGGTAGAGGCCGAACAGGCCGACGGAGATCGCGATGTTGACGACGGCGACCACGCAGGCGGCCGGGTAGTCGGATTCGAGGATGGCCTTGCCGTAGATCAGCATCGGGAGGGTGGTGACGTCCTTGGCTCCGGTGAACAGGACGATCCCGAACTCGTTGAGGCACATGACCAGGACGAGGCTGCCGCCGGCGGCGAGCGCCGGGAGGGCCTCGGGGAGGATCACCCTCCGGATGATCCGGGCGGGGCGGGCGCCGAGGCTCGAGGCGACCTCGAGCTGGGCGCCGTCCAGCTGGGAGAAGGCGGCGAGCAGCGGGCGCATCACGAAGGGCGTGAAGTAGGTGATCTCCGCGAGGAGGACGCCCCAGGGGGTGGTGAGGAAGCGGAACGGCCCTTCGGCAGCGCCGGTGAGGTCGGTCCAGACCCCGTTCGCCATGCCGACGGTGCCGTAGATGAAGAGCAGCGCGAGGGTGATGAGGAAGGAGGGGAAGGAGAGGAAGACGTCGATGAACCTGGCGACGCCGCGGGCGCCGGGGAAGGGCACGAAGGCGATGATCAGCGCGAGCGTGAACCCGAGGAGCAGGCAGCCCGCGGTGGCCCCGACGGCGAGCCAGACGGTGGTTCCGAGCGCCTCGCGGAAGGAGGCGGAGGCGAAGACGGAGCCGTACGCGTCGAAGGCCCCGCCCCCGTTCGCCGGGGTGAACGACTGCTGGACCACCAGCGCGAGCGGGTACAGGAACACGAGCGCGAGCACGACGACGGGCGGCACGGCCCATACGCTGCGCGGCAGCCGGGTCCCCTGCGGGGTGGCTCGCCGGGTCTGCTGCCGGGCTTCGCGCGGGGTGGTGCGGCAGCTCGGCTCCGCCGCACCCACCGGCTCGGAGGCCCGCCCTTCCGGCCCCGCCGGTGATCGCCGCGCGGGGTCCGGGATGTCCGGCCCCTCCGGCGTTCGAGGCGCGGGGTACGGGATCTCCAGCCCCTCCGGCGTTCGAGGCGCGGGGTACGGGATCTCCAGCCCCTCCGGCGTTCGAGGAGCGGGGTGCGGGGCGGAGCCCCGGGGCTTTGCGGAGGGGGCCTGGGGCTGGGCGGCGGCGGGCGCCGCTCGGCGCGTCGGCTCAGCCATCGGACACCCCTGCGGCCAGCAGCACGGCATCGCGCGGTTCGAAGTGGAGCGTGACCCGGTCCCCCAGCGCCGGAGTCTCCCGCAGTTCGGGGAGGTCCGCCTTGACCCGGTGGCCGTCGACGTCCACGTACAGCCGGTGCGTGGAGCCCCGCCACTGGACCTCGGCGATCGTGCCGCTCAGCGCGTTCGGGCCGGCGCCGAGGCCGAGCAGGTGCGGCCGTACGCACAGGGTGGCCGTGGAGCCCGGCAGGGCCCGGCCCCGGTCGAGGGCCAGGGACCGCCCGGCGAACACCGCGCCGCCCTCCGCGACGGTGACCGGCAGCAGGTTCGCGTTGCCGACGAACGACGCCGTGAACTCGGTGCGCGGGGCCCGGTACAGCTCCTGCGGGGTCCCGCAGTCCTGGAGCCGGGCCCTGTCCATGACCGCGATCCGGTCGGCCAGGGTGAGCGCCTCCACCTGGTCGTGCGTGACGTACAGGATGGACACCTCGGGCAACTCGCGGTGCAGCCGGGCCAGTTCCGTGAGCATCCCGGAGCGCAGCTGCGCGTCGAGGGCGGAGAGGGGCTCGTCCAGGAGGAGGACCCCGGGGCGGATGGCCAGCGCCCGCGCGATGGCGACGCGCTGCTGCTGCCCGCCGGACAGCTCGCGGGGGTGCCGTTCGGCGTAGGCCGCCATGCCCGTGAGCTCCAGGGCCTCGGCGACCCGCCCGGGGATCTCCGCCTTCGGCGCCTTCTGCGCCTTGAGGCCGAAGGCGACGTTCTCCTCGACGCGCATGTGCGGGAAGAGCGCGTACTGCTGGACGACCATGCCGATGCCCCGCTTGTGCGGCGGGAGCGCGGTGACGTCCTGCCCGCCGATCAGCACCCGGCCCGCGACGGGCCGGACGAATCCGGCGACCGCGCGCAGCGCCGTGGTCTTGCCCGAGCCGGAGGGGCCGAGGAGGGCCATCACCTCGCCGGGCTCGACGGTGAGGTCGAGGGTGTCCAGTACGGTGTTGCCGCCGTACGCGACGCTGACCCCGTCGAAACGTATGCCGCTCACGCCGACTCCGCCAGCAGCGCGGGGAGTTCGGCGACGGAGCCGAGTACGTGGGTCGCGCCGTGGCGGGTCAGGGCGGCCCGATCGTGGGCTCCGGTGAGGACGCCGGCGACGGTGCCCGCGCCGGCCCGGGTGCCGCTGAGCATGTCGTAGGCGGTGTCGCCGGCCGTCACGATCCCGCGTACGTCGTCCACGGCGCCGGTGCGCAGGAAGGCGGCCAGCACCATGTCCGGGTACGGGCGGCCGCGGCCGCCCGCGTCGGCCGGGCACAGGGTCAGGTCGGCGAGGCCCTGCCAGCCGAGCGCGTCGAGGATGGCGTCCTGGGTGACGCGGGCGAAGCCGGTGGTGAGGACCACGGTGCGGCCCTCGGCGCGGAGCTGCTCGATCGCGGCGCGGGCGCCGGGGATCTCGGAGATCAGGCCGGCGTCGACGAGTTCCCCGTAGGCCTGCTCGAAGGCGGAGTTGGCGCGCCGTGCGAGTTCCTCCGTACCGAAGAGGTGGCGGAAGACGGAGATCTTGGACTCGCCCATGGTGTCGCGGACGTACTGGAGCTTGGCGGCGTGGTCGGCGCTGCCGGGCTCGACTCCGAGGTGTCCGGCGGCCCGCTCGAAGGCGCGCTCGACGAGGCCGCCGTCGGCGACGGTGGTGCCGGCCATGTCGAGGACGACGAGCCTGCTGTTGTGTTCGATGGTCATGCGGCTCACCAGCCCAGTTCGTTCGCGGTGGTCTCGGCGATGGCGGGCGAGCAGGTCATCCCGCGGCCGCCGGGCCCGGTCACCAGCCAGACGCCGTCGGCCACCTGCCGGCGGTGGACGACGCGGGTGGTGTCGGTGCACTGCGCGTACACGCCCGCCCAGCGGCGCCGGACCTTCGGCAGCGGGCGGCCCAGGAAGGACTCGACGACTCCGGCGAGGTGCTCGTACGGGTCCTCGAGGGTGTCGAACGCGAAGGGGTGCTCGTACTCGTGGGTGTCCCCGATGGTCAGCCCGCCGTCGAGGCGCTGGACCATCAGCAGCTGCATCTTGTGCTCTGCTGCGACCGGCGCCTGCGCCTGCCCGGCGTTGAGCGCGTCGAGGGCTTCGCTCCGGTAGGCGGGGTAGTAGCGGAAGCTGTCGGCGTCCGCGACGGAGGTGGTCAGCGGCTCGCCGAGCGGGGCGGTCTGCATCATCTGGAGCCGGACGCGGCGCACGGGCAGTTCGGGGACCAGTTCGCGGACCAGGCCGGACAGCCAGGCGCCGGTGGCGAGGACGACCGCGTCGCCGCGGTGGACGTCGCCGTGGTCGTCGCGGACGGCGCTCGTACCGACGACCTCGCGGACCTCGCGCCCGGGGAGGAAGGTGTAGCGGCCGGTGGCCGTCAGCGCGGCCCGCAGGTGCGGCTGCGCGGTGCGCGGCTCGACGGCCGCGTCCCGCTCGCACCACAGGGCGGCGTCGAACGCGCCGCGCAGGGCCGGGTTGATCTGCCGGGCCTCCTCGGCGGTGACCAGCTCGTAGCCGCGGGCCGCGGCGTCGGGGCGGGCGAGTGCCGCCTCGGCGACGGCGTACTCGCGCTCGCCGCGGACGGGAGTGAGGGAGCCGATGGCGCGGAAGCCCAGGCCGGGCACCTCCGCGCCGATGCGCTCCCAGAGCTCGCGGGCCCGCAGGGCGGTGTCGAGCTCCTCGCCCCCGGCCCGCCCGCTGACCCAGATCTGGCCGAAATTGCGCAGTGATGCGCCGCGGGCCTCGGCCTCTCGCTCGATCTGGACGACCTCGTGGCCGCGTTGGACTGCTTGCCAGGCGTGCATGGTGCCGACCACGCCGCCTCCGACGACTATGACTCTCACGCCGACCAAAGTGGGCGCGCCCCGTGGCCGAGGAGGATCCGAAGGGCAACGCGGCGGTGAACAGCCCCCCAAGCTTGGCCTAGACCCGTTATCTTTCAGTGACCTTCCTACGCCCCATGCCACCCCTTATGGGCGGTTTCCTGCCGGACTATTCGGGGCGCAGACGGGTCGTGAAGCTGAACCGGTCGCCACGGTAGAGCGAACGCACCCGCTCGAGCGGCAGGCCGTCCGTATCCCGCGAGAAGCGGTGGATGAGCAGCATCGGGAGGGCGGGCGGGGTGCCGATCAGCAGGGCTTCGCGGGGGGTCGCGAGGACCGTCTCCAGCTTCTCGTCGGCGTCGCCGAAGGTGATCCCGAGGCTGTCGCGCAGGTAGCCGTAGAAGGAGGAGTCGGGCTGGAAATCGCTGTCCAGGCGGGGTGCGCGGGCCACCCGGATGTAGGTGCTCTCCAGGCCGACGCGCTCGTCGTCGGCGAGCAGCACGCGCTCCAGGTGCCAGACGGGCTCACCGGCTTCGGCGCCGATGCCCGGGGTGAGGTCGGGCGGGCAGGGGAACTGTTCCAGGCCGATGAGGTGACGGCCCGGGCGCCGCCCCTGGCGCCGTACGCCCTCGGTGTAGCTCGCCAGCGACAGCGGCTGCTCCAGCTTCGGCCCGGCGACGACGGTCCCGCGCCCGGAGCGGCGCAGCCGGCCCTCGAGCAGCAGCTCGCGCAGCGCCTGCCGGACGGTCTCGCGGGACACCTCGTACCGCTCGGCGAGATCACGCTCGGTGGGCAGCAGGCCGCCCTCGCCGAGCTCGTCGAGCAGACCGGAGATCCGGGCCTTGACGGCGTAGTACTTGGGGATGCGGCCGTGCTCGGGGATGCCGGAGCGCACGGGTGAGCCGGGGCGGTGCGGCGGGTTCTGTTCTTCCACGGTGGGACTCTATGCGGGAGCGATGTCCCGGCTGAGGTACGGGGGTTCGGGGGGGCGGCCTGCCACTTCACCGGGTGGGGGTTCGGGGGGCGGCCTGCCACTTCACCGGGTGGGGGTGCGCAGGCGCAGCCGCCGGGCCCCGAGTACGAGCCCGCCGCCGACGGCGAGGGCGACGACGGCGCCCGCCCCGTACACCGAGACGGCGTCGCGGTCGCGGTCGCCGGTGTGGGCGAGGGAGCCGGCCGCACCGGGGTCGCTGTCGCCGTCACCGTCGCCGTCGGCGTCCGGGCCCTCGACGGAGAAGCGGTATCCGCCCGCCTCCCCGACCCAGTCGCCGTCGTCCCCCTTGCGCTGGACGAGGGCGGCGTCGGCGACGACCTCGCCGTTGGGGGCGTCCGGCGCGAAGGCGAGGGAGACCTTGACGGTCAGGGTCCCGCCGGCGCCGACGGTGAACCCGGGGAACGCGTCGCCGCCGTCGAACACCGCGATGATCTCGTCGCGGTCGGTCCGCTCCAGGCTGACCGGGAAGGGGCCGCCGGGCGCGTCGAAGTCCATGCGCAGGTGCGCGGGGCGCAGGGCGCGGGCCTTGTCCGTGAAGACGATGACGGGGTGGATGGCCGTGCACTCGGAGTTGGTGGTGTTCGTCAGGTCCAGGTACCAGCTCTGGGGCCCGCCACCGGTCCGGTACACGGCCGGCCCGCCGCGGATCCGCGCCCCGATGGGGAACGCGGCGCTCTTCCCGTCCCCGCAGGTGGCAAGCGCCCGCGAGGGCAGCGCGGGCGCGGGGCGGGCGCCGCCGCCGGTGCCGATGTCCGCGAGGGCGGTGGATCCGGTGGATGCGGTGGCGGCCAGGGTGGCACACAGGACGGCGGTGAGGGCCAGGGCTTTGCGCAGTCGCCGCATGGAAGACCCTCACTGCTCGCCGGACGGGACGTTGGTCGGACCAGCTGACAATCACCCCGGCCCAGCCCGCACCCTGCCACGTGCCCCCCCCCCCATCCCACCACCACGCCTACCCGCCCCCGGTTTACGCCCGGATAGCCGACGCCCGGGCCCGGGCAGAGCCCCCGGCCTTCCTGCGCGGCCGGCCGGCCATTCCAGCCTCGTCGGCGTTTCTTCAGGTGCGGGGCCCGGGGCGGAGCCGCGAGCCACCCTCACCCCGCCCGCCCGAAGAACGGCGCGAGCGCCAACTCCGCCGCCCCCTCCGCCACCCCCACCCGCGCGACCTGCACCACCGGCGGAGCCTGGCGGCTCAGCCCCCGCGCCACGAGCACGCCTCGAACCCCGGTCACGAACACCTCCGGGGCCGCCTCGACCACCCGCCCGCCCAGCAGCACCCGGTCCACGTCCAGCAGCGCGACCAGGTTCGCCGCGCCCTCCCCCAGGATCCGCGCCGCCTCCGCCAGGTCCCCGCGGGCCACCGCGTCCAGGCACAGCACCTCCGCGCACCCGCGCCCCCCGCACCGGCACGGCGGGCCGTCCAGCAGGAGCACCTGGTGCCCGAACTCCCCCGCCGCCGACCGGCCGCCGCGATGGACCCCGCCGCCCAGCCACAGTCCGGCGCCGAGCCCGCTCCCGACGTGCAGGTACGCGGCCGTACCGGTCCCCGGACCGGCCCCGGACAGCGCCGCCCCCGCGGCCCCCGCATTGGTGTCCTTGTCCACCCGCACCGGGACCGGCGCCGGCAGCCGCCCCTCCAGCACCTCCCGCAACGGGTACCCCTCCCATTCGGGGAACCCCGTCACCCGGCCCATCACCCCGCTCACGGAATCCAGCGGCCCCGGCGCGGCCACCCCCACCCCGAGCAGTGCCGGCCCCGCCGGCCCCCGCACCCGCGCGCAGGCCCGTACGACTTCCTCCGCCACGGCGTCCGGCCCGGCTCCGAAGTCCAGCGGGCCCCGGCTCTCGGCGAGGACCCCGCCCGCGAGGTCGACCCGTACGGCCCGCAGCTCGTCGCGGTCGATCTGCACCCCGACCGCGCACCGCGCCTCCCGCACCAGCCGGAGCAGGGTCCGCGGCTTGCCGCCGGTGGACGCCGCGCGGCCGGCCTCCGCGACCAGGCCCTCCGCCGCCAGCCGCGCCGTGATCTTGCTGACGGCCTGCGGGGTGAGCCCCGTACGGGCGGCGAGCGCGGCGCGGTCCAGCCCTTCCGGGCCGGCGCCGCGCAGCAGATCCAGCAGCACGGCCTCGTTGTGCCCGCGCAACCCCGGCAGGTTCACCCCGCCACGCCCACCGCTCCCGTCTCCACTACCCCTGTTCACCCGGCCATTCTCCACCCTCCTTGCACTTTGGCAACACTGTTGCCAAAGTAATGGCCATGAGTACCGCACCCCTCCGCGTCGGCGTCATCGGCTACGGACTCGCCGGTTCCGTCTTCCACGCCCCCCTCGTGGCCGCCACCGACGGGCTCGTCCTCGACACGGTCGTCACCTCCGACCCGGCCCGGCAGGCCCAGGCCCGCGCCGAGTTCCCCGACGTCCGCATCGCCACCTCCGCCGAGGCCCTGTTCGGCGGCGGGGACACGGACGCCCCCGACCTCGTCGTGATCGCCTCCCCCAACAAGACCCACGTCCCGCTCGCCACCACCGCCCTCAAGGCCGGCATCCCCGTCGTGGTGGACAAGCCGCTCGCCGCCACCGCCGCCGAGGCCCGCGAACTCGCCGCCCTCGCCGAGCGCAGCGGCACCTTCCTCTCCGTCTTCCAGAACCGCCGCTGGGACAACGACTTCCTCACCCTGCGCCGCCTCCTCGCCTCCGGCGAGCTCGGCGAGATCCAGCGTTTCGAGTCCCGTTTCGAGCGCTGGCGCCCGCAGCTCAAGGGCGGCTGGCGCGAGTCCGGCGCCCCGGAGGAGATCGGCGGCCTGCTTTACGACCTCGGCAGCCACGTCGTCGACCAGGCCCTGGTGCTCTTCGGCCCGGCCGTACGGGTCTACGCGGAGACCGACGTGCGCCGCCCGGGCGCCGAGGCCGACGACGACACCTTCATCGCCCTCACCCACGCGAACGGCATCCGCTCCCACCTCTACGTCAGCGCGACCACCGCCCAGCTGGGACCCCGCTTCCGCGTCCTCGGTTCGCGGGCCGGCTGGGTCAAGTACGGCCTCGACCCCCAGGAGGGCGCCCTGCGCGAGGGCCTGCGCCCGACGCCCGGCACCCCGTGGGGCGAGGAGCCCGAGCACCTCTGGGGCCTCGTGGGCTCCGGCGAATCCCCGCTGACCGGCGGCGGCATCCCGGTCCGTACGGCGCCGGGCGACTACCCGGCGTACTACGCGGCCGTGGCCGCCGCACTGCGCGAGGGCGGCCCCGCACCGGTCACGGCGTACGAGGCCGCGCACTGCCTCGACGTCCTGGAGGCGGCCCGCAGGTCCTCCCGCGAGGGCGTGACCGTCGAGCTCTAACCCCTCCCGTCGGGGGTGCGCGAAGGGGCGGGCCGCCACCGGCAGCCCGCCCCTCACCGCGCTGTGCACTAAGCGCCCTTGAACTCCTGGCGCTGACGGCCGAGGCCCTCGATCTCCAGCTCCACCACGTCACCGGCCCGCAGGTACGGCTTCGGCTCCGGCTGGCCCATGGCCACGCCGCCCGGCGTACCGGTGACGATGACGTCGCCCGGGTACAGCGTCATGAACTGGCTCAGGTACCGGACTACCTCGCCGACCGGGAAGATCTGGTCCGAGGTGTTCCCGTCCTGCTTGAGCTCGCCGTTGACCCACAGTTTGACGCCGAGCACCTGCGGGTCCGGGATCTCGTCGGCCGTGACCAGCCACGGGCCGAGCGGGGTGAAGGTCTCGCAGTTCTTGCCCTTGTCCCAGGTGCCGCCGCGCTCGATCTGGAACTCGCGCTCCGAGACGTCGTTGACCAGCACGTAGCCGCCGACGTGCGCGAGGCCCTCCTCGGCGGAGGACAGGTAGCGGGCGGTGCCGCCGATGACGACGCCCAGCTCGGCTTCCCAGTCGGTCTTCACGCTGCCGCGCGGGATGAGCACGGTGTCGTCGGGGCCGACGACGGTGTCCGCGGCCTTCAGGAACAGGATCGGCTCCGCCGGCGGCTCGGCGCCGATCTCCGCCGCGTGCCCGAAGTAGTTCAGCCCGATGCCCACGACCTTGCCGATGCGCCCGACGGCGGCACCGGTGCGCAGGCCCTCGGCGTCCAGCACCGGAAGCTCTCCGGACGCCGCCGCGTCCCGCACGCGGGACAGCACGGCGTCGTCGGCGAGCACGGCGCCGTCCACATCCGTGATCAGGCCGGACAGGTCACGCAGGGTCCCGTCCTGGTCGAGCAGCGCGGGGCGCTCCGACCCGACGGGTCCGACACGCAGCAGCTTCATGGGCATTCTCCCGTGGTCGTGGGTGGTCGGCCCATGGGCATGCCACGGGCCGGCCGATGGGTTGCGGCCATCGGAGGATTGGTCGATCCTCCAAGAAACCCACCCAATCCGCAAGACCCTGTTCACAGACTGGAACGCGCCCCTCCGGGCGCCCCTCCGGGCGCCCCTCCGGCCTCCCCTGCGGCCGCCGCCCCGGGCGCTCCCGCGCGCGACTGCAGCCAGGCCCGCTCCGCCACCGACCAGGCCGTGGTGGTCAGCAGGTAGAGCCCGGCGGCCAGCGGCACCACGGCAGCGGTGATCAGCGTCCCGAACGACAGCAGGGGCAGTACGCCGCCCAGCTTGCGCATCGCCGCCTGCTGCTCGGCACTGAGCGCGGGCCCCTCCCCGGCACCCTTCCCTGATGCGGGCAGGACGGGCGCGGGCGCAGCGGCAGCGGCCCGCCGCCCCCGCACCGCACTCCAGGCCGCCACCACGCCGATGGCGGCGAACAGCCCGAGGAACACCAGCCCCTGTGCCCCCAGGAGCCCGCCCTCCCCCAGCGCATCGCCCCACCGGGCGCCGAGCGGCACACCGATCAACCGCTCCCGCAGCAGCTCGTCACCCGAGGAGAAGGCCTGGTACATCAGGAAGAACACCGGCAGCTGCAGCAGCATCGGCAGGCACCCCGCCGCCGGGGTCGCACCCCGGAAGGCGGCCCGGCTCAGCGGGTGCAGGGCGAGCCGCACGAGCACGGTGAACAGCACGATCGCGGCAGCGGTCGCGGACTCGGCCAGCACCGGCTCGAGCAGCCGGCCCAGCGCGGCAACAACATGGACGAAAACGGACACGTGGGCCCTCCGAGGGGTCTCGTCGAACGTCGAAAGCAATGCATTCCGGCGTGACGACCCACGAGGGGCGACAACAGAACTCAGTCAGCAGAAGAGGATGGCGCCCCTACGCGGCCGTCAGGACGAGACGGCCGGGTGCCCTGGGCCGCGACCGGCCCGACGCATCCGGATCGCGCTGCGGCAGGAACGCCGTGCGCTGCTCACGGTCGCGGATCTTCGTCCGTATTCGGTGCGGCGCCACGGGCCGCACGAGGCGTCCGGCGGCAGCCAGCGCCTGCGCGCCCACGGCGAGCGTCGCCGCAAGGGCGACCACCACACCCGCGAGCCCGCTCTCCCCGGCGAAGAGCCCGAGCACTCCCCCGAGCAGCGCCAGCGGCAGCAGCAGGGCGAGCACCCTCGAAGTCCGGGAGAACAGGAGGAAGGAGAGCGAGCGCGCACCATCGCGCCGTTGCCGAGCCATCCGAACCGCCCCCTCCCGCTCCGCGCCCGAACTCCCTTACGAGGCCGGGTACTCGTGATCGATACTAACGGCCCCCGCCGACAATCGGCCCGGCCCACTCACCCGCTCACCCGCTCACCCCTTCAGCTTCCCCCACACCACGAGCCGGTACTTGGAGGTGTACTCCGGCGTGCACGTGGTGAGCGTGATGTACGCGCCGGGCTCGCTGTACCCGTACCCCGGCTTCACGATGCTCCGCGGAACCGGCGCGATCACCCCGGTGTCCCGCTCGGTCGTCTCCCCCAGCACCTGCCCCACCACGTACGTGTACCGCCGGCCCCGCACATCGACGATCAGCTCGTCGCCCGCCTTCAGCCGGTTGATGTGGCGGAAGGGCTCCCCGTGCGTGTTGCGGTGCCCGGCCAGCGCGAAGTTCCCCTGCGCCCCGGGCTGCGCGCTCCCGGAGTACTGCCCGACGTACCCCTTGTCGAGCACGGCCCGCCTGTCGACCCCCTGCGCGACGGGCACGGAGAGCCCGAGCCGCGGAATGCGCAGGACGGCGTACGCCCGGTCCTGGGCGGGCGACGGCCGGACGGCAGGGGCCGGCCCGGACGACGCCCGCGCACCGCCCGCCACCCCCTCACCTGAAGGGGAATCATCGCCATCACCCGGACCGGAGGGCACGGGCGCGGGCTCGGCCACGGGCGCGGGCTCGGGCACGGTCGGGGAATCCCCCCACTCCCCCTCCAGCGCCTGGACCTGCTCCTGCGCGGCGGCCACGGCCTGCCGATTCGTCCACCACACCTGGTGCACCACCAGCAACGCCACGACCACGCCCACCGTGGTGATCGCCTCGGCACCCACCCACAACAGCCGCGCGAGCCCGGCCCGGACCCGCCGGCCGCCCCCCTGCACCACCACGGGCACACGATCCGCACGATCTCGCACGGGCGGCACCTTAAGTCTTCCCCCGCCAACTGACCAGCAGCAGTACGGTGTCAACCATGCGCCCTGACACGCCTGCCGAGCACATCGCCGAAGCCGAGCGCCTCATCCGCACGGCGACCCGCTACCCCGAGGACCAGGAGCCCTTGCTCCTCCAGGCCGCGGCCCACCTCGAACTGGGCGACGCCCGGGACCGCGCCAGCGCGCTGTACGACCAACTCCTGGCCGGCTCGCCCGCCAACCCCCACCTGATCAAGGCCCTGCAGGCCGCGAACCTCTGGGAGTACGGCCACGAGCCGGAGGCCCGCGCCCTCATCTCCGGCATCCGCGCATCCGCCCCCAAGGACCCGGCCCCCTGGGAGGTCATCGCCGAGTCCCTGGAAGCCCACGACGAGCTGCAGGCCTCGCACGACTGCTTCACCGAGGCGGCGGCCCTCCTCATCACCGAGGACGAGCCCCTCACCCCCGCCACGACGGCCCTCCTGACGGGCCGCCACCGGGTCCGCCGCCTCCTCGGACTCTCCCACGACGACTGGGACATGGTCGCCGACACCCGCCACATCGGCCCGATCCCGCTCGACGAACTCCACGACCCGAAGCGC
Organism: Streptomyces sp. NPDC085524; assembly: GCF_044541755.1. Taxonomy (NCBI): domain Bacteria; kingdom Bacillati; phylum Actinomycetota; class Actinomycetes; order Kitasatosporales; family Streptomycetaceae; genus Streptomyces; species Streptomyces sp. NPDC085524. The sequence goes on along the minus strand of NZ_JBITTH010000021.1, from coordinate 141,867 downwards.
ATCTGGGCCCTGGGCTCCGACGACCCGGCCGAACTCCGCGCCGAGATCGCCCGCCTCCGGGCCGAACTGGGCGACCGCCGCGCCGCCCTCTCCCGCCCCTTCCCGGTGGCGATCCTGCACTGGCCGGCCCGTGAACTGGCGGAACTCCTCACCTCGTACCCCACGCTGGCGACGGAGTACACCTCCCACGAGGCCCACCTCCGGGAGATCGAATCCTCCCTCCGCGCCCTGGCCGCCTCGGGCACCACGAACCTCGGCATCGTGACGGCGAGCGTCCCCTCGTACGAAGCCTTCGCAGCCTCGGAGAAAACCTCCCCGGCCTCCCCGTCCCTCCTCCCCGAATACGCCACCACCCTGGCAGCCCGAGGCAAGGCCACCCCCTGGCCCCCTTCCCCGAACGCCCCGTGCTGGTGCACCTCGGGCAAGCCGTACGCGGAGTGCCACGCAGGCGAATTGGACTGAAGGCTCAGAGGCCGGGAACAGGAGGGCGAGGGGCACTCGGTCGCCTCGCCCTCAGTCGACCATTCCCCAAGCAACGGCAGTGGGCGACCCGGCCCATCCGTCGCCGGCGCGCCAGATGGACGCGATGCCTTGGTCCTCCAGGTAAGGGGCGTAAGCCAGGATGTCTTCGGTGAACAGCGCCAGGAGGTGAGGGGCTGGTAGCTGTAGCTCTCGGTACCAGAAGTAGCTGTATTCGAGCAGCTGTCCCACGGCTCCACGCACGGCTGCCGTGGGGTTCCCGTGGTCAACCACCTTGACCTCCACCAACAATTCGGGGCCTCCTTCCCCATCGGTCTCTTGCTGGTGCAGCAGCAGGTCCTTGGGGTGAACGCCCAGGTTGGTCGGCCTGTAGCCGCGCGTCTGAATGTAGGAACCGAAGGCCTCTATGAGGGCCTCATGGTGCTGGTTCTTCCGTTGCTGATTGGCGGCAATGTTCGCGACGTACCCGCGGCTGCTCCTCGGCTTGAAACCGGCAAGAGGATCGATCAGCGAAGGATCTCCACCCCTCATCTCTTCATCGGTTGCCGAGCGGAGGGACTGCCGAGCCGCGGCAGCTCGCTGGAGCAGGCTCGCCGCGACATGCAGGTCGCGCGTCAGCACTTCTTCCGGCGGCATCTCACTGATCTCGTAGCGCCTTGCCACCACGCTGGCCACTTCGTACGACTCGGGACGTGAACCTCGTCTACCGCCGAGGGACGGACGGTGGTCCCAGTCAGCCGCGATCCGAGGCGGCAACGCCGAGTGCAACCTCGCCGCCTGCCGTTCCAAATGAGTGAGGAAAGGTTTCCTCTCCTTGATCGCTTTCTCCAGGTCACTCACGCCCTGCTGAAGCGTGAGGGTCACGGAGGTGAGGTCCGTGCTGAAGATGTAGGCAAGGTAGAGGCCACGCTGCGGCTTGAGGTTGATTTCGGGATCGAAGATCCCGATCCATGGAGCACTTGCAGCCCCACCGACACCCCCGTAGCCGCCCACCACGCACCCTTCCGGCAGCGACAAGCCCTCACGGGCGGCAACGCTCCGGAGCAGGTCCTGGCCAGGCACGCCTCGGCCGCACCCGGCTTCCCGGTCGTACTTCTCCGCCACTTCTATGAGCAATTCCCGCATGGTCACATCGGGAAGCTAGGCAGACGTGAACGCATACACCCAGAGATCAATCAAAATCAGACCAGACTTGGCCAGAAATGAACGATCACCCCTCTGACCCCAAACGCCTCAGTCGGACCCCCTTGATACAACTACCGCAGCAACGATCAAGGAGCAGAGGAGCCCGCCGGTGTCCGAAGAACTGACCCGACAAGCGACACCAGTTGCCGGCTTGTACGAGACCCTGATCACCAGCCGCCTGGAGCAGCGCCTCGAAGAGCTCCGCGACGCCGGGTGGCGCTCCACCGAGGGAGTGGTACGAGACGGATCCACCCCGCACGTCCTGACGCGCCACATCGCACGAACGGTCCGCCGCGTCCTTCAGGACCTCACTCCCGCAGAACAGCTCATCGCCGCCAACCACATCTTGTCCTCGCTGACCACGATCGAAGGTGCGACCCAGGCGGTCGACCTCATCGCCGCTGGGCCGCGTGAGCTCCTCGCCATTGCAGACGAAGAGACGCCGGACGTCTACAGTGTCCGCCCGTCGACCCCGCTGACCGAGACCTCGCTGATAACCAACTCACCGGAGGACCCGAGCCTCGGGTCCGAGCTCCGCGCGGAGCTCGCCACTGCGGACCGTGTCGATCTGCTCTGCGCCTTCGTGAAATGGCACGGCCTGCGGGTGCTCGAGAAGGCGCTGAAGGCCGCGCACGATCGAGGCGTACGGATGCGCGTCATTACGACGACGTACATCGGGGCCACTGAGCGTCGGGCTCTCGACCGCCTGGTGCGCGATTTCAATGCCGAGGTGAAGGTCAACTACGAGCTGCGCTCGACACGGCTCCATGCGAAGGCCTGGCTGTTCCGCCGGAACAGCGGCTACGACACCGCATACGTGGGAAGTTCCAACCTGTCGAAGGCCGCGCTCGTCGACGGTCTCGAGTGGAACGTCCGCCTGTCGTCCACCGCCACCCCTGCGATCCTCGACAAGTTCGAGGCCACCTTCGACTCGTACTGGAACGAGGCCGCCTTCGAGAGCTACGACCCGGACAGGGATGGCGAGCGCCTCGATGACGCGCTCAGCCAGGCCAGCCGTGGCACGAGCACTCCCACCGACCGAAGGATCACCCTCTCCGGGTTGGACGTACGTCCCTACCCGCACCAGCGGGACATGCTCGAACGGCTCGAAGTCGAGCGCGAGGTACACGACCGTCACCGAAACCTGCTGGTGGCAGCGACGGGAACGGGCAAGACGGTCATGGCTGCCCTCGATTACAAACATCTGCTGCAGAAGCATGGAAGGGGCCTGCGCCTCCTCTTCGTCGCCCACCGTCAGGAAATCCTGCGCCAGTCCCTCCGCACCTATCAGGACGTGCTGGTTGACGCGAATTTTGGCCAGGAATTCCACAGTGGAATCATCCCTCGCGAATGGGACCACGTGTTTGCGAGCGTTCAGTCGCTCAGCTCCCGCGGGCTGGATCAGTTCCCCCCGGACCACTTCGACGTGATAGTCATCGATGAGTTCCATCATGGAACTTCTGACACCTACCGCAGACTCGTCAATCACTTCAATCCCATGGAACTCCTGGCCCTCACGGCCACGCCGGAGCGCATGGACGGATTTAAGATCCAAGACGAGTTCTTCGACGGCCGTATCGCTGCGGAGATGCGACTCTGGGAGGCCCTCGAAAATGACCTGCTGAGCCCGTTCCACTACTTCGGCATCACCGACAACACAGATTTGACCGCTGTCGCATGGAAGCGCGGAGCCTACGACAAAGACGCGCTGGGCTCCCTGTTCACCGGGAACGACGCTCGGGCACGACTGGTCGTCAAGGCGGTCCGCGACAAGGTGACGGACCCCGGGAGCATGCGTGCGCTCGGGTTCTGCGTCACGGTCGCGCATGCACAATTCATGGCCCACTTCTTCCAGCGCGCCGGCCTCAACGCAACGTGGCTGTCTGGCGATTCGCGCCAAGATGAGCGTAAGTCTGCTCTTGATCGGCTACGACGGGGTGAGCTCCAAGTGATCTTCTCCGTCGATTTGTTCAACGAGGGATTGGACATCCCCGACGTCGACACCCTCCTTCTCCTGCGACCCACGTCAAGCGCGACCGTCTTTCTGCAGCAACTGGGTCGCGGACTGCGGCGCACCGAGGGCAAAGCCGTACTGACCGTCCTGGACTTCATCGGACAGCACCGCAAGGAGTTCCGATTCGAGGTGCCGTTCCGCGCATTGACCAACCTGACGCGCAACCGACTGCTCACCAATATCGAGCAGGACTTTCCTCGACTGCCGTCCGGGTGTGAGATCATTCTTGAACCCAAGGCCAAAGAGTTCATCATCGATAACATTCGCACTCAAATCGGTGTCAATGTTGCGCAACTGGCCCGAGAGGTTGCCTCGTACGCACAGCCGCTCCTCTCGGAATACCTCACCGAGAGCGGACGTGAGATCAAGGAGATCTACCGCGGCAACGGCAATTCGTGGACGGGCCTGCTCCGCCGCGCCAAGCTGCTCGACTCACCTGCCCCCGAGGGTGAGGAGGCCCTCCTGAAGCGGGTGTCCGCCTTCCTGCACGTCGACGACCCCATCCGCGCAGCCGCGTACACGGCTCTCCTCGAAGACGACGCCCCGGCGTACGACGAGATCGATGAGCAGCATCAGGCCTACGCCCGGATGCTCTATTTCTCCCTGTGGCCGCTGGGCGGCTTCAGCAGCTACCAGGAGGGCTTCGACACGCTCCGACCGCAGCGAGCCTTCAGGGAAGAGCTCCGCCAGGTCCTTGCCCACGTACTCGAGGACGTGGATCACGTCCCCGTGCCCATGCTCGGGGACCATGCCGGCCTCCCGCTCACGATCCACGCCTCGTACAGCCGTGAGGAAATCCTCCCGGCCCTGGGTCAATCGTCCGTCGGCGGCTTCATGCCGGGCCACTTCCGCGAGGGAGTGAAGTGGTGCGAAAACATCCAGACGGACGCCTTGTTGATCACGCTGGAGAAGGACGAGAAGGACTTCTCACCGCTGACCCGCTACAAGGACTACGCCATGAGTGAGTACCAGTTCCACTGGGAGTCCCAAAACCAGACGTCCGAGACCTCGCCCACGGGAGTCCGGTACCAGACCCACGTGGAGCAGGGCTCGCACGTCCTGCTGTTCGTCCGCCGCTACAAGAGGACGGACATCGCGGGGCCCCAGCCCTGGATGCTCCTCGGCCCCGCCGAGTACGTCGAACACAGGGGCAGCAACCCCATGGGGATCGTCTGGAAACTCCACCATGAGATCCCTGCGGACGTCTGGACGTACTCGGCCATCGCCGCGGGCTAACCGTCCTGCCCGGTTCTGCTCCCGCGTTTCACCGGTCGGCCGCGGCGTACGTCGCGGCCGCCATCGCCCCCGCCACCGTGAAGACCGCCGGCCAAGCGCCGATCTTCTTCGCCAGGGGGTGCGATCCCGCGAAGGCGGCCACGTAGGCCGTGCCCAGCAGGGCCGTCGTGGTCGGGGAGGTGCGGCGGTGCCACTCGCGGGCCGCGAGGGTGCCGGCGGCGGCGAGGACCACGCCGCCCAGGGGGCGCTTGCCGGTCCAGCGGGCGGTGGCGTAGCCGCCGAGAAGGCCGCCTGCGGCGAGGGCAGACGTGGGGATGCGGGCCATGTTCGTACCTCCGGTCGATCGGGCTTCGATGGGTCGAGGCTTGCGCAGCTTCTTAAGTATCGGCGCCAGCCGCGTGTGTTCGGGTCATGGTGTTCTCCTGAGCTGGTGCGGGATGGTGGACGTGGGTTCGTGGATCGAATGAGTGACCTTTCACGTGGGCTCTCGTTGATCGGATGACAGCATCGGCCGCCATAGGGGGTGAGTGGTGAAGCGAAAGATGCCGCTCGCAGAGGGCGAGGTCTCCCGGACCGCTTGCGCCCGTGGTGTGCTGCGATCCGGAGTGGATGAGAAGACCGGCGAAGTACTGGGCCGGGTTGTGGTGACTCAGCGGGTCGGCTGGTGCGCCGATCTGGTGTCCACCATGGCCCGATCGCTGATCAGCGAGCACTGGAACACATCCGATGTGGGCATGCTTGCCTCTGGGGAGGATGCCGAAGGCCGCGCGTTACCGTCGAACGCGTGGATGGCGCTGCGGCGTCTGGGGTGGGGCGCCTCCGCTCCTGAGGGCGTCAAGGTCAACGACCGCATCGTGCGGATGGCACAGGAGCAGGCCGGGCGCACCCTGCGATCCGCGCAGTGGCGGGCCGAACTCACCACTGGTGTTCTCACGTCGTGGCCCGCCGACCCCGCCAAGCGCACAGCGGATGAGTGGGTGAACGTGCGCGCTGCCGTACCTGGCGGGCAGCACCTTCCCTCCAGCGTCATCAAGAGCCGTACCCAGCAGATTGCCTCATTCGCCAGAGCCAACGGACGCGTGCCCGCTGATCCCTTCGAGTTGGAGGGCGCGCCGGGTGTGGCGCGAATGCTGCTGCTGTCCGCATGCGACGGGCAGCAGGCCACTATCGAGTGCCGCGAGGACGACCCGAGCCGGGTAGTGCTGCGACTGCAACTGCCTGTTCGCCCCGACCCTCGGTGATACCAAGACTGGACCTGGGTGGCCTGCCCCATCAGCCTGCCCCCGACGGTTCCCGCCGGGGCGGTGGTGCACCTGCCCACTCTGCGTCTTCATCAGGGCCAGGTACGTGCCGACCTCGCCTACAGTCATGCCGTACCCATGGCCCGGTGTGTCGGCCACAGGGTCGCGCTCGGCGTGGACTGGGGCCTGAACACGCTCCTGTCCGCCGGAGCTGTCCGACTTCATGATGACGGGCGGATTACAGCCCTGGGCTCGGGTGGCCAGTTCCGGGCTGCAGGCGTCCTCGCCAAGCAGCACCGCCTGCGCCGCCAGTCCGAGAAGCTGCACGCCAAGAACGCCCGGCATCAGCGCCTCACCGGCGGCCGCGCACAGCGAGACCTCACACCGAACCACCCACTGGAGCACAGGCAGGCACTCGTCCAGGACGAGATCCACCGCGTGAACGCCCGCCGCGCAAACCTGGGCGACGCCCTTGCATGGTCCGCCGCACGCTGGGCCGTCGACCAGGCCATCGCCATCAGTGCCACGGTGATCTACCTCGAAGACTTGCGATCCATGGAAGCTCGCGGCATGGGCCGCACCATGAACACCCGTCTCTCCCAAACTGTGCGCGGCCAGATCGCCGAGCACATGCGGCACCTCGCAGCCGAGACCGGTATCACGGTGGTGAGCGTCCCGGCTCGGGGCACCTCGAAGCACTGCCCGAACTGCCTCAGCCCGCTGCGGCACCGCAAGGCCCCCGACCGGCCCACCACCTCGGGTTGGAAATGGGCCCTGTGTCCAGGCTGCGGCTGGCAGGGTGACCGCGACCAGGGGGCATGGCGGCGTATCGCTGCACGTGGACTGACTCACCAAGCCAAGACGGTGGCGGAGCGCAGCACCCCCACCATGGTCATCCGCGCGACCGTTGACCCTCTGGAAGCCCGCGCGGTCATCACGCCGACTTTGCCCATGGCCAGCCGGGACCGGTCCAAGACCGGACCCACCCGGCACAAGTCAACACGTCCGACGCCCAGGCGACGCCGGACACCCTCCCCCACCGGACCGCAAGGCCCGGCGGGCAAGCGTCCGGAGGGACGCGCTCACACGGACCGGACCCGGCTGCCCCGCGCAGCCCACCGGAACCAGGGCGTAACGACGATCAGCACACCCACCACCGGCCGACACCGGCCACGAGGGGCCGAACTGGGCGCGGGATTCCACCTCCACGCCCACGCCACCCCGCCACAATGGGAAACGGTCCCGGATCCACGTCCGACACCGGATCATTCGGCTGATCAGAGACGCTAACGCGAGCGGCGGGTGAGGCGGTGGGCGCCCGCCAGGCCCAGGGTGATGACGGCGCCGCCGAGGACGCCGTTCGGGAGGGCGTGGCGCACCGAGGAGGGGAGCGCGGCCAGGACTCCCAGGATGATGAAGAAGGACACCGCGCAGCCCGCCAGCCAGATCAGCGCTTTGTTCAAGAGGGTGTTGGGCATGGCGCCGGCTCCGGTTCGTGCTCATCGGTCGGGGTGCGTGATGACCGTTCAACTGCTCCGCCCGGTGCGGCGATGCGGGTGGGCCGCAAGGAGGCGCAGAAGTCGGATTTGTCGCACACCCTCCGGATCTGTGGACCCGGCCTTTCCGGAACCTCCCCGGCGTACATTCGCTCTTGGAGACGGGCGATACGACCGAAGCTGCCCAAGCCGGCCCAAGGAGCTGCAAACGTGATCTGTTACGGATCGGCCGTCCTCGACATCACCGACGAACTGGCCGACGCCTACGGCGAGGTCTTCTCCGCTCCGCCTTGGAACGAGGACGAAGAAACCATTCGCCAGTTTTCGACGCGACTCCAGGCCGACAGCCGCCGCGCCGGCTTCCGGGCCGCCTTCGCGCAGTCCGCAGCCGGCATCGACGGATTCGCCACCGCCTGGCTGACGCCCAGGACCTTCCCCTCGGACCGTGGATACGGCCAGGTGGCCGCACAGCTCGGCCGCCAGCGCGTGCAGGAGCTCCTGGTCGGGGCCCTGGAGATCGACGAGCTCGCCGTACGGCCCTACGCCCGCGGCAACGGCACCGGGCGGGCCCTGCTCGCCGAGATCACCGCCGACGCCCCGGATTCCCGCGCCTGGCTGCTCACCGCCCGCGTGGCCACGGACACCGTGGCCACCTACCGCCGCCTCGGCTGGCACGAGGTCACCCCGCTGCCCGGCACGCAGAACGCCGTCGTCGTCTTCCTCGCCCCGGACCACCCCTCGGCCTGAGTGTCGCGCGTCCCCGTCCGGGCATACCCGGCCCATGATCACTCGCATCGCGCAGCGTCAGCTGAACATGGCCACGTACCAGCAGCTCAAGCAGGCCGGCATCCCGTCCGGGACGATCGCCGGGCGCAGCCGCCCCGGAGGGCCCTGGCAGCGGCTCCTGCCGCGGGTGTACCTGCTCCAGACCGGCCCGCCGGACAGCAGGCAGCACGCGCTGGCCGCCGTCCTGTACGCCGCCCGGCCCCCGGCCGACCCCCTCTCCGGCGGCACCGCCGCGCTTACCGGCGGGGCGGCGCTCGCGCTCCTGGGGATCCGCGACGCCCCGCCCGATCCGCTGGACGTCGTCGTCCGCGCCCCGCGTACGGTGGCCGCCGCCGGCCGGGTCCGTACCGGCTCCACCGCCCGCTGGCCGGCGACCATCTCCGTCTCCGGCGTCCCCTGCACCCGCCCCATCCGGGCCGCGGCGGACTTCGCGGCCCGCGCGGACGACCCCGCCCTGGTGCGCTCCGTACTGGCCAACGTCGTCCAGGGCGGCTGGTGCCACCCGCACGATCTGCACGCCGAACTCCGCGCCGGCCGCCTCCAGCACCGCCCCGCCGTCCTGGCCGCCGCCTCCGAGCTCGTCGCCGGAGTGCGCTCCATCGCCGAGGGCCAGGCACGCGACACCCTGGCGGCGACGGATCTGCCCGCCCCGCTCTGGAACCCACGCCTCTACGGAGCGGACGGCTCCTTCCTCGCCAGCCCGGACGCGTACTGGCCGGAGGAGGGCGTGGCGCTGGAGATCGACTCCGCCGAGTACCACTACACGCGCGACGCCTGGCAGGCGACCCTGCAGCGGCGCTTGCGGCTCGAGGCGCACGGCGTACTGGTCGCCAGCACCACTCCGGCCATCTTCCGGGACACCCCCCAGGACGTGATCGCCGCGCTGCGCGCACTCCTCCTGCTGGGAGCGGACCGCTCGGAGCCGGCGCCCGTCTCGGCCCGCGGGCACGCCCAGCTGGAGCTGCCGCTCCCCCGTTACGCCCCCAGGGCGCGGGACAGCGTATAGATCAGGAGGCCCGCCAGGGCGCCGACCACCGTGCCGTTGATGCGGATGAACTGCAGGTCGCGGCCGATGTGGGCCTCGATCTTGCGGGAGGTGTGCTCGGCGTCCCAGGCCGCGACCGTGTCCGTGATCAGCGAGGTGATCTCGGTGCGGTAGGTGGTGACCACGTAGACGACCGCGCCCTCGATCCAGCCCTCCACCTTCGACTGGAGGCGGCCGTCGGTGGCCAGGCGGGCGCCGAGGGAGATCAGCGAGGAGCGGACGCGCAGGCGGAGTTCGCTGCGCTCGTCCTCCGCCGCCGAGATGATCATCGTACGGATGGCCGTCCAGGCGGAGGTGATCACGTCCTGGATCTCGTCGCGGGCGAGCAGCTCGGACTTCAGGCGCTCGACGCGGGCGCGGGTCTCCGTGTCCGACTGGAGATCGGCCGCGAAGTCCGTCAGGAAGCGGTCCACCGCCCCACGCGCCGGATGCTCCGGCATGTCACGCATCTCCGTGACGAAGCGGAGCAGCTCCTTGTACACGCGCTCGCCCACCTTGCGGTCCACGAAGCGCGGGGTCCAGCCGGGGGCCCCGCCCTGGACGGCGTCCGTGATCGAGCCCTCGTGCGTGACGAGCCAGTCGTGGGCCTTGGCGCAGATCAGGTCGACGGCACGGCGGTGGCCGCCCTCCGCGACGACCTTCTCGAGGGTCTTGCCGATGCCCGGGGCGATCTCGGCGGTCTCGGCGCGGCGGGTGACGGCCTCGCCGACGATGGCCTGGACGTCGGAGTCGCGCAGTACGGTCAGCGCACCGCGCAGGGCGGTGGCGAGCTCCGCCGTGACGCGGTCCGCGTGCGCGGGCTCGGCCAGCCAGGCGCCGAGGCGGCCGCCGATGCCGAGGGCGTGCAGGCGGGCCCTGACCACGTCGGCGGAGAGGAAGTTCTCGCCGACGAACTCCCCGAGGGAGACGCCCAGCTGGTCCTTCTTGGTCGGGATGATCGCGGTGTGCGGGATGGGCAGGCCGAGCGGGTGCCGGAAGAGCGCGGTGACGGCGAACCAGTCCGCGAGCGCGCCGACCATGCCGGCCTCGGCGGCGGCCGCGACGTAGCCGGCCCAGGCGCCGGCGCCCCACGCGTGCTGGGCGACCTTGGCCAGTACGTAGACCAGCGCGACCAGCATCAGGAGGCCGGTCGCGGTGGCCTTCATCCGGCGGACCCCGCGGCGGCGCTCCTCGTCGGCGGCGGAGAAGACGAACCCGGCCGGGGCGGTCGGCTCCGCCGGTCCGGGCGGGGTGAGGGTGTCACGGCCGGTGCCGGTGCCGTTCCGCGGGTCGCGGCCGTTCCCGGGGCCGGTGCCGTTTCCGGGGCCGGTGCCGTTTCCGGGGCCGGTGCCGTTTCCGGGGCCGGTGCCGTCGCCTCCGGCTGTGGTGCGGTTCGTCACGTGCTCCTGCCTTCCCCCGGGGGCGCCGGATTTGTCTGCATAGCATCCGACTCCTGGGAGGCCGGAGGAGTTCCCGCCACGCGGTTTCGCTCCCGCGAGGGGGCCGGGTCTGGTGCGGCGCCGTTGCCGGGGCGCTGCCCCGGACCCCGCTCCTCAAGCGCCGGAGGGGCTGGGTTTTCCGGGGCGGGGCTTTGACACCTCGGGTCGGTCCGCGGTGTCCCTCCGGGGCGTCTCCTCGTCCTCGCGCCTGCAGCCGCAGCTGCGCTACGTGAAGGGCGGTTGCGCGCTCGTCCTGCGGGGACGCCCCGCAGTGCCCCCGCTCCCCCCGCGCAGGCCGAGCCGCCCCCGCGTGGGCCGGGGGTGTGCCGCTGGGGTGGGGACACGGCGGAGTGTCCCCGCAGGACGAGCGCGCAACCACCGCTCACTCCACGCAGCACTGCCCGCAGGCGCGAGGACGAGGAGACACTCCGCCGGGGCACTGCCCCAACCAACCGGCCCCGCCGAGCCGAAACCCAGCCCCGCCGGCGATTGAGGCGCGGGGTCCGGGGCAGCGTCCCGGCAACGGCTCCGCGCCCGGCAGACGGCGGCGTGAACCAACTCCGGCCCCGCCGGCATGAGGCGCGGGCAGCGCCCGGGCAACGGCGCCGCGGCCGACAGCCAGGCCCCGCTACAGCTCCTTGCGGAGTGACGGGCCCTCGCCCTTCAGCCGCTTCTGCGCCTTCGGCGTCTTCGGTGGCTTGACCCGCACGTCCACCCCGCCCCAGAAGGCGAAGCCCGTCACGATCACCCGCGGGGCGTCCGGGTCCACCGGGTCCGCGCCGAGGCGCTGGTCGAAGCCGCCCATGATGCCGATGCCCCGCAGGTCCACGGCCACGCCCGGCGGCACGATGACCTGGATGCCGCCCATGACGGCGATGCAGTTGATCACGACCTCGCGCTGCGCGAAGTCCGCCTCGCGCAGGTCCAGCTCCCCGCCGCCCCAGAAGGCCACCGCGTCGAAGCGGGCCGGGACCGTCCACCGGCCCTTGCGCTGGAACCCCGACATGATCGCCACGGCGGTCGTGGACGTGCCCGTACCTCCGATGCGGGCCGACCACGCCGAGCCCCCGGACCCCGGTGCGGCGTACGGAGCGGGCGCCGCCGGCCCCGCCGCAGCCCCCACCGCCGGCAAGTCCCGCGTCAGGGGCTCCAGTTCCGCGTACGTACGCGACTTGTACGCCGCCTCCAGCCGCTCCTCGAACTCCTCCATGTCGAGGCGGCCCTCGGCAAGGCCGTCGCGCAGGCGCTCCACCACCCGCTCGCGGTCGGCATCGGACGCCCTCAGCTCCGGCAACGGCTTCTCCGGCCGCTCGTCGTCACTCATGCGGACCAGACTATGCACGGATCGGCGCCAGTTGTATGGGGCGGACCCGGAGTTGCACCCCGAGACCGACCCCTGATTTCCCCCTAGTGCTGTGGCCGGAGCTCCGGGGCCCCGCCCCTCACCCCCGCCCCGCGTACATCCGCGCGATCACGTCCTCGATGTCCGGCTCCCGCACCGACAGGTCCACCAGCGGGTACTCCGCCGCCACCGCCGCCACCAGCGGCGCCGCCGACTCCCCCGCCGGGAACGCCAGCCACTGCCGCGGGCCCTCCACCTTCACCACCCGCGCGCCCGGCACCTCGATCGGCGCGAACTCCCGGTCCAGGTCGACCACCAGGGTCCGCTCGGCCTCCCCCACCGAACCCGCCGCGTGCAGCCCGCCCAGCGGGCCGTCGTACATCAGGCGCCCGTGGTCGATCACCATCACCCGCTCGCACAGCTGCTCGATGTCCTGGAGGTCGTGCGTGGTCAGCAGCACCGTCGTGCCGAGCTCCTCGTTCAACTGCCTCAGGAAGCCCCGCACCTTCGCCTTGCTCACCACGTCCAGGCCGATCGTCGGCTCGTCCAGGTACAGCACGTCCGGATCGTGCAGCAGCGCCGCCGCGATGTCCCCCCGCATCCGCTGCCCCAGCGACAGCTGCCGCACCGGTACGTCCAGCAGCTCCGCCAGGTCCAGCCGCTCCACGCAGCGCTCCAGGTTGGTCCGGAACCGCGCCTCCGGGATCCGGTACATGCGCCGCATCAGCCCGTACGAGTCCTTCAGCGGCAGGTCCCACCACAGCGTGGTCCGCTGCCCGAACACCACCCCGATCCGGTGCGCCAGCCGCATCCGCTCGCGCGCCGGATCGATGCCCGCGACGCGCAGCCGGCCGCCGCTGGGGGTCAGGATCCCGGTCAGCATCTTGATCGTCGTCGACTTCCCGGCGCCGTTCGGCCCGATGTAGCCGACCACCTCACCGCGGGCCACCTCGAAACTGATCCCGTCCACCGCTCTGACCTGGCGTTTCTCCCGCCTCAGCGGGCCCACCCGACGCCTCACGTCGAAGACCTTCTCGACCCCGTCCAACGAGATCAGCACATCCGGCACAGCTAGCTCCCCGTACTCCGGTACGAACGGACACCCGCACGCCACGCCAGCGACGCGGGCAGGAACACCACGAAGGCCACCAGCGGGCTCAGGTACGCGACCCACCCCGGCAGCCCCAGCGGATCGGGCCGCCCCAGCAGGTACAGCGCCGGCAGCCAGTTGACGAAGGACAGCGGCACGATGAAGGTCACCGCGCGCACCAGGTCCTTCGCGAACACCGTCGGGGGGTACTGCAGCATCGTGTTCCCGCCGTACGTGAAGGAGTTCTGCACCTCCGCCGCATCCCCCGCCACGAACTGGAACGCCGCCCCCGCCACCATCACCGCACCGAAGATCCCCGCCCCCGACACGATCATCACCGGCACCAGCAGCACCTTGCCCGGCGTCCAGTCGAGCTGCCCGGACAGCTCCCAGAACGCCCAGCCCAGCACCCCCAGCCCCTGCACCACCCGCCCCAGCCTGCGCAGCGCGAACCGGTCCGCCGCCACCTGCGCGAGCACCGGAACCGGACGCACCAGCATCGTGTCGAGCGACCCGTCGCGGATCCGGACGCCGATCCGGTCCGTATTGCCGAGCAGCAGGTCCGCCAGGCCCAGGGAGGCCGAGGCGGTCCCGTACAGCAGGGCGATCTCGGGCAGCGTGAAACCGCCCAGCACGTCCACGTGCGAGAACATGATGAAGATCGCGACGAAGTCCAGGAGGGTGATCGCCGCGTTCCCGAAGGCCGACAGCAGGAACGACGTCCGGTACGTCATCGTCGACCGGATCCACATCCCCACGATCAGCCCGTAGCCCCGCACCCCCTCCACCGCCCGGCTGCGCCGCCGCGGCTCCCCGGACGCAGAAGCCGCCGCGCCCCGCCCCGGGTCCGAACCCCGCCCCGGGCCGGAACCGCGCCCGGGCTCCGGCTCCCGCTCCACCAGCGTCGTCTCAACCACCCTGCACCACCACCTTGCGCGTCGCCGCCGACTGCAACAGCCGCCCCACGCCCAGCAGTACGAGCGCCCACCCGGCCTGGAAACCGAGCGCCTGCGCCACGCCTCCGGCCCCCGCGTGCTTGCCCATCAGCACGTCCACCGGGACCTGCAGGATCGCCGACCACGGCAGCGCCCGCACGAACTCCCCGAAAGCGCCCGGGAAGACGGACAGCGGCAGCAGCATCCCCGAGAAGAAGATCGAGACGACCGTGGCCATCAGGTTGATCCCCGATCCGTCCATCAGCCAGAACGCCATCAGGCCCAACAGGTAGCGCACGGCGAAACTCACCACCAGACCGAGCGCGACGGACACCAGGAACAGCGCCCAGCGCACCGGATCAGCCGGCAGCGCCAGCGTGAAGACCAGCGAACCGGCCAGCACCGGCGCCACCCCGCGCCCCAGCAGCTGGAAGGCCGCCCGGCCCATGTCCGCTGCCAGCCACCACATCTGAAGGTCCGCCGGCCGGTACAGGTCGACCGCGATGTCACCCGTACGGACGCGCTCCTGGATCTCCTCGTGGAAGCCGCCGCCGAGCAACGACGCTGCGGCGAGCAGCGACTGGCTCACCCAGACGAAGGTCAGGGCCTCCGCCTGGTCGTAACCGCCCAGCCCGGGGCGCTCGTCCCACAGCGCCATGTACGTGTACGCGACGATGAAACCGAACACGGTGTTGGTGAACACCCCGGCCGCCGTCGCCGTCCCGTACGTGGCGTAGCGCCGGAACCCGCCGGCGGCCACCGCCAGGTAGAGGCCCACTCGCTGACGCACCGTATCCCTCCGTTTTCCAGGTCGTTCCTACGTCGGCCAAAGCGCGCGAGCTTAGTGCGGAGGGGCGATCCACGCGACCGATTTACGCCCGTCCGGAGCGGAATCACCGGCCATCGGGTAGACACAATGAGGTACAGAAGTGGATATTTCGAACGGCGTCGAGGAGTCCCTGGAGATGAGCGACCAGTCACCACCCCCGGGCTGGACCCCTCGCGACCCGGACTCCCCCGACGAACAGCAGCAGCCGCGCGCACAGCAGCCCGGCGCCCCCGGAAATCCGCCCGAGGCCGGCAGGCCCGGAAGGCCGGGAAGGAAGCCGCGCCGCCAACGCACCGGCTGGCGGCGGCTCGTCCCCACCTGGCGCATGGTCCTGGGCACCGTGCTCCTCGTCGCCCTGCTGCTCGGCGGCGCCCTCGTCGCGGGCTACCTGCTGGTCGACATCCCCCCGGCCAACTCCGCCGCCACCGCGCAGTCCAACGTCTACCTCTACTCCGACGGCTCCCAGCTCGCCCGCGACGGCGAGGTCAACCGCGTCAACGTCCCGCTCTCGCAGATCCCCCGGACCGTCCAGGAAGCCGTACTCGCCGCAGAGGACCGGGACTTCTACTCCGAGCGCGCGGTCGACCCCAAGGCGATGCTCCGAGCCGCCTGGAACACGGCCACCGGCAAGGGCACCCAGTCCGGCTCCACCATCACCCAGCAGTACGTCAAGAACTACTACCTGGGTCAGGAACAGACCATCAAACGCAAGGTCAAGGAGTTCTTCATCGCGATCAAACTCGGTCGCGAGAAGTCGAAGGCCTACATCCTCGAGGGCTACCTCAACACCAGCTACTTCGGCCGCAACGCCTACGGCATCCAGGCCGCCTCCCAGGCCTACTACGGCAAGGACGTCGGCAGACTCAGCGCCGCCGAGGGCGCCTACCTCGCCACCCTCCTCAACTCCCCCAGCGCCTTCGACGTCGTCTCCCACCCCCAGGGCCGCGACCGCGCCCTCGCCCGCTGGAACTACGTACTCGACGGCATGGTCAAGAAGGGCTGGATGCCGGCCGTCGAACGGGCGGCCACCCGGTTCCCCGAACCGGGCAAGGTCCGCCCCGCCGCCGGGCTGTCCGGGCAGCGCGGCTACCTCGTGGAGGCGATCAAGGACTACATCACCGACAACAAGATCCTCGACGAGAAGACCCTCGCAGAGGGCGGCTACCGGATCACCACCACCATCGACAAGCGCCGCCAGAACGCCTTCGTGGACGCCGTCAACGCCGAGGTCATCAGCAAGCTCGAACCCGCGACCCGCAAGGCCGACCGCTACGTGCGCGCCGGAGGCGTATCCATCGACCCGGCCACCGGCAAGGTCGTCGCCATGTACGGCGGCATCGACTACACCAAGCAGTACGTGAACAACGCCACCCGGCACGACTACCAGGTCGCCTCCACCTTCAAGCCGTTCGTCTTCGCGGCCGCCGTCCAGAACGACTCCCGCACCCAGGACGGCCGCCGCATCACGCCGTACACGATCTACAACGGCGACAACAAGCGCCGCGTCGTCGGAAGCCGGATCCCCTACGCCCCCGAGAACGAGGGCCAGGTCTCCTACGGCAACATCACCGTCAACACCGCCACCGACCTCTCCGTCAACGCCGTCTTCGCCCAGATGGTCGTCGACGTCGGCACCGTGAAGGTCAAGAAGACCGCCGTCGACCTCGGCATCCCCGAGGACACCCCGAACTTCGTGCTCGGCCCGGCGATGGCCCTGGGCACCCTCCAAGCCAGCGTCCTCGACATGACCCAGGCGTACGCGACCCTCGCCGACCACGGCCGCCGCACCCCGTACACCTTCCTGGAGAAGATCACCAAGGAGGGCGACACCATCGGCCTGCCCGCGCGCACCCCCGCCCAGGCCGTCAGCCGCGAGTCCGCCGACACCACCACGTCCATGCTGGTCAGCGTCGTCGACAACGGCACCGGCACCGCGGCGCTCGCCGCCGGCCACCCGGCCGCCGGAAAGACCGGCACCGCCGAACTGGACCGCTCGGCCTGGTTCGCCGCCTACACCCCGAACCTGGTCACGGTGGTCTCGATCATGGGCCAGGACCCCGACACCGGAACCCTCGAATCCCTCTACGGCGCCCTCGGCGAAGCGCGCATCGGCGGAGGCGGCTACCCCGCCCGCATCTGGGCCGCCTATACGAAGACGGCCCTGGCGGGCACCGAGCCCGAGGACTTCGACCTCGAACTGCAGCCGGGCGCGGTCCCGCCCCCGCCCTCGCCCAGCTTCGAGCCGACCTCGCCGGAGGAGACCCCGGAGGAGCCCTTCCCGAGCCGCCCCGGCCGCCCGAACCGGCCCACGCCCCCGAACGGGACGAACGGCCAGAACCAGGGCGGGCAGAACAACGGCGGTCAGAACCAGGGCGGCCAGAACAACGGGGGCCAGAACCAGGGAGGCCAGAACAACGGAGGTCAGAACAACGGGGGCCAGGACAACGGCGGCGCCACCGCGGGCGACCAGGGCGGCACCACCACCGGCAGCACCCAGGGCGCCGACGCGGGCACCGGCGCGGACGCGGGCACGGGGGCGGGCGCAGCGGGCCGCCGCCCGCCGCCGTCCGCGTTCCTCGAATAGGGGGCCGGGTCCGGTCGGGCCGGGACCGGACGGGCTAGTGCCCCGAGGTGGCCTTCAGCCCCACCACGGCCACCAGCAGCAGGCTGATGAAGAAGATCCGGGCGGCGGTGACGGGCTCACCCAGCACCGCCATGCCGAGCACGGCCGCACCGGCGGCGCCGATGCCCACCCACACCCCGTACGCGGTACCGATGGGCAGGGTCTTCGCGGCGTACGACAGCAGCACCATGCTCGCGACGATCCCGGCACCCGTGAACACACTGGGCCACAGCCGGGTGAAACCGTCGGTGAACTTCATGCCGATCGACCAGCCGACCTCGAGCAGGCCTGCGACGAGAAGAAGAACCCATGCCATGACGGCACCTCCGGGACGACGAGAAATCGAGCGGTACGGGGGTGCGTCGTCTTGTCCTTGACCCGGTACGGCGCGTCTCGTCGGGGTTCTCCTCCACCGTAGCAAAGGGACACGAAAGGGGCCGGTGATCTCGATCACCGGCCCCTACGCTCTGCTTGGCTGCCTACAGGTACAACCCGGTGGAGTCGGTCGACCCCTCCAGCCGCTCCGCGGCCACCGCGTGCAGGTCCCGCTCGCGCATCAGCACGTACGTCGCCCCGCGCACCTCCACCTCGGCCCGGTCCTCGGGGTCGTACAGCACCCGGTCGCCCGGCTCCACGGACCGTACGTTCTGCCCGACCGCGACCACCTCGGCCCAGGCCAGCCGCTTGCCGACCGCGGCCGTCGCCGGAATCAGGATGCCGCCGCCCGAGCGGCGCTCGCCCTCCGGCAGGTCGGACTTCACGAGCACGCGGTCGTGGAGCATGCGGATGGGCAGCTTGTCGTGGGTGGTGTTCTCGCTCACGCCTCGAACTTACCTGCCCGCGCCCGCCCTGTACTCCGGAGGGTCATCCCCGCTTGCGGCGCGCCGCCACGACGATCAGCCCCACGATCCCCACGGCGACCAGCGCGACGGGCACGATCCGGTCGACGCGCGGAGCCCCGTTCTCATCGCGCAGCCCGGCCTGTACGTCGCTGACGCACCGGTTCACGGCGGCGAAGGCCCGCCCGGCCGTGTGGTCGACGGTCGAGGCGACCCTGGCCTTCGCGTCCCCGATGATCGTGCTCGGGTGCATCCGCACACCGATCTCGTCGAGCGTCTCGGCGAGCTGCTCGCGGCGGCGGACGATGTCCGCCTCGATCTGTGCGGGGGTCCTGGCTTCCGGCACCGCGCTGCCTCCGTCGTCGTTTGTCGTCGTGTCCTGCATGGGGCGTAGTGCCCCGTGGACTCATCGTCAGCTTAGTCTCGTTGCATAACGATGCTGGTGCCCTCCCGAGGAGACTGTTGACATGAGCGAGCGACTGCAGCCGGGCGACACCGCCCCCGCCTTCACCCTGCCCGACGCGGACGGCAACGAGGTCTCGCTCGCCGACCACAAGGGCCGCAAGGTCATCGTGTACTTCTACCCGGCGGCCCTGACCCCGGGCTGCACGAAGCAGGCCTGCGACTTCACGGACAACCTGGACGTGCTGGCCACGGCCGGCTACGACGTCATCGGCGTGTCCCCGGACAAGCCGGAGAAGCTGGCGAAGTTCCGGGAGCAGGAGCACCTGAAGGTCACGCTGGTCGGCGACCCGGAGAAGGCCGTGCTGGAGGCCTACGGTGCGTTCGGCGAGAAGAAGCTGTACGGCAAGACGGTCACGGGCGTCATCCGCTCGACGGTGGTCGTGGACGAGGAGGGCAAGGTGGAACACGCCTTCTACAACGTCAAGGCCACGGGCCACGTAGCCAAGATCATCAAGGACCTGGGCATCTGACCCCACCCCCTGCCGGGCCGGCCCGCACCCACT
>NZ_JBITTH010000021.1:0-122242 GCF_044541755.1 Streptomyces sp. NPDC085524 | reverse complement strand
CGCCTTCTACAACGTCAAGGCCACGGGCCACGTAGCCAAGATCATCAAGGACCTGGGCATCTGACCCCACCCCCTGCCGGGCCGGCCCGCACCCACTCGGGTGCGGGCCGATGCATTTATCGGACGCCACCACCCGTAACCGTCCGACTATCGGTCCGTTACTCCGTACGAGGGCCGCACGCGCGGCCGGGAACGGAGGGGGTCGGCATGCCGGTGAGTCCATACACGAGGGAACGCCTGGCGGAGGCGGCGTGTACGTCGCGGACGCTGACGGAGGCGCTGGAGCAATTGGGGGTCGATCCGAAGAGCAGCTCGCGTGACTACATACGCAGGCGGATGAACCAGCTCGGCGTGGATATCTCGCACTTCGAGCGGGACGGGAGCCGCTGGACCCGCGCGGTCCTGGAAAAGGCGGTCAGCGCCTCCGGCAACATGTACGAGGTCCTGCGACGCCTGGGGCTCGACGCGGTGGGCGGGCACCACACCCACATCAGCCGCCGGGTTCGCGCGCTGGGTATCGACACGTCGCACTTCACCGGGCCATCCCGTACGGACCGGATGCGACACAACAATCGACGGCGTACCGCCGACGAGACCCTCCGCGAGGACCGCACTCCGCACGCCAGACGCACTCCGAACACGATGCTGCGGCGGGCGCTGCTCGACAGCGGAGTCGCGGAGCGTTGCGCCGATTGCGGCATCTCCGCCGTCTGGATGGGTGAACCCCTCCCCTTGGAGGTCGACCACATCAACGGCAACTGGCGCGACAACCGTCGGGAAAACCTGCGACTGCTTTGCCCCAACTGCCACTCCACAACCGATTCGTACCGCGGCCGGGGCAAGGGGCGGCGATGAGAAGCCAACGGCACGATCGGCCTTCACGAGAAGAGCTGGCGCAGGCAATCGCCGAATCGGCCAGTATCGCCGGAACCCTCCGGGTGCTGGGATTCCCCGACCACGGCGGGCAGCGCGCCCACTTGCGCAGATGGATCATGGAGGAGGGTCACGACACATCGCACTTCCTCGGCCAAGGGCATCAACGCGGCAAGGCGGGGACCAAGCCGCTCAAGACCGCAGAGGACATCCTCGTCGCCCGAAGCGGAAAGCAGCGAACGGGCACCCAGCTCCTGCGCCGCGCGCTTCGGGACATCGGCACCCCGGACCGCTGCGATCGGTGCGGCACACCTCCCGAGTGGCAGGGGCGTCCCATGACACTGGAAGTCGACCACATCAACGGCGACCGGGGCGACGACCGCCGCCAGAACCTGCGACTGCTGTGCCCCAACTGTCATGCGGTCACCAACACATGGTGCAGGGGAGGCACACGCCGACCCGCAACATAAGGGCGCACACCCCAACGCTCACACCCGGCCGCTACGATGGGCACCACGCGGCCTTGGCGGAACGGCAGACGCCTCGCATTTAGGGTGCGATGGGAGAAATCCCGTGAGGGTTCGAATCCCTCAGGCCGCACAAGCAAGGGAATTGAAGGCCCGACTCTCGGAGTCGGGCCTTCTGCGCGTCGGGGAGGCCTCAGCCCAGCAGGGCCCGGACGAAGGGGACCAGGGCTCGGAAGGCCTGCCCCCGGTGGGAGATCGCGTTCTTCTCCGCCGCCGTCAGCTCCGCGCACGTGCGGGACTCGCCCAGGGGCTGGAGGATCGGGTCGTAGCCGAAGCCGCCCGTACCGGAGGCGGTGTGGCGGAGGGTGCCCAGGAGGCGGCCTTCGACCACGCGTTCCGTGCCGTCCGGGAGGGCCAGGGCCGCCGCGCAGGCGAAGTGGGCGCCGCGGTGTTCGTCCGCGATGTCACCGAGCTGGGCCAGGAGCAGGTCGAGGTTGGCCCGGTCGTCGCCGTGCTTGCCGGCCCAGCGGGCGGAGAAGATGCCGGGGGCGCCGTTCAGGACGTCCACGCAGAGGCCGGAGTCGTCGGCGATCGCCGGGAGGCCGGTGGCCCGGGCCAGGGCGTGGGCCTTGAGGAGGGCGTTCTCGGCGAAGGTGATGCCGGTTTCCTTGACGTCCGGGATCTGCGGGTACGCGTCCGCGCCGACCAGCTCGTGCGGCAGGCCGGCGTCGGACAGGATGGCGTGCAGTTCGGCGACCTTGCCCGCATTGCGGGTGGCCAGGATCAGGCGCGAAGGCGTGGAGGTCATGCCCGCCATTATTCCGGGCGGCCCGTGGCGCCTTCCCCGGCGTCAGCCCGGGGTGCAGACCTTCGAGAGTTCGGAGGCGGCGTCGGCGACCGGCGTGATGTCCGGGGTCGCGTTGCCCTGCTCGATGGCGGTGCGGACGTTCTTGACAGCCGTGTTCATCGAGCTGATGGCCTTGCTCAGGTCGGCGTTGTCCGTCTGGTCGCCGATCTTCTTCAGGTTCGCCTCGATCTGGTTGAGCGCGTTCTGGGCGTCCTGCGGGCTGTTGCCCGCGTTGGAGACCGCCTGCTGGAGGTCGTTCGCGCCGTCCGTGATGGCGACCGCCGTGTTCGCGCAGTCCATCGCCGTGGAGATCGCGTCACACGAGGTGAGGGCGGGGACGGTGAGGGCGGCTGCCAGCGCCACGGCCGCTATGCGGAGCTTGGGGTGCTTCATGTTTCGGGTCCCCCCAGGGGTGTGGATATGTGGACGGGCGCGCGGCTTTGACACCGTGCGCCCGTACCCTGCCAGACGTCGATCCGGGCGCCTACAGTTCCAGCGCGCCCCGCTGGATGGCCTGGAGGTCCGCGCAGCCGCCGGCGGCGAGGTCGAGGAGGGCGTTGAGTTCCTTGCGGTCGAAGGGCTCGCCCTCGGCGGTGCCCTGGACCTCGACGAAGCGGCCGTCGCCGGTGCAGACGACGTTCATGTCGGTCTCGGCGCGCACGTCCTCCTCGTAGCAGAGGTCGAGGAGGGGGACGCCGTCGACGATGCCGACGCTGACGGCGGCGACGGTGTCGGTGAGCGGCTTGCGGCCGGCCTTGATGAGCTTCTTCTTCTGGCCCCAGGCGACTGCGTCGGCGAGGGCGACGTAGGCGCCGGTGATGGCGGCGGTGCGGGTGCCGCCGTCGGCCTGGAGGACGTCGCAGTCCAGGACGATGGTGTTCTCGCCGAGGGCCTTGTAGTCGATCACTGCGCGCAGCGAGCGGCCGATGAGGCGGGAGATCTCGTGGGTGCGGCCGCCGATCTTGCCGCGGACGGATTCGCGGTCGCCGCGGGTGTTGGTGGAGCGGGGCAGCATCGAGTACTCGGAGGTGACCCAGCCTTCGCCGCTGCCCTTGCGCCAGCGCGGGACGCCTTCGGTGAAGGAGGCGGTGCAGAAGACCTTGGTGTCTCCGAAGGAGATGAGGACGGAGCCCTCGGCGTGCTTGCTCCATCCGCGTTCGAGGGTGACCGGGCGGAGCTGTTCGGGCGTACGGCCGTCGATGCGAGACATGGCGTTGAGCCTAGTCCCTGCGGGGGAACGGCGAAGACCCCGTTCGGGTGCGTGCGGCATCCGTACGGGGTCCTCGGGGGGGTGCTTCAGTGCGCCCGGCTCACGCCACCGGTCACATCATGTCTTCGATGTCGGCGGCGATCGGGTCGGCGTCGGTGCCGATGACGACCTGGATCGCGGTGCCCATCTTCACGACGCCGTGGGCGCCGGCGGCCTTGAGGGCGGCTTCGTCGACGAGGTCGGGGTTGACGACCTCGGTGCGCAGGCGCGTGATGCAGCCTTCGACCTCTTCGATGTTCTCGATACCGCCGAGCCCGGCGACGATCTTCTCAGCCTTGGTGGCCATGTGTTTCTCCCTGAGTCGTACGAAGAGCGAGTCTCGGCGGCACCCATGCGGTCCGTTTCGTCACGGTAACGCACGGTTGGCCCATCTTCGCGAGCGCGCGTCCACTATCTGCCGAATCATGACGATCAGCAGCAACCTGCCCACAACTGGTCTACACCAGTGTGCCGCACGTGCCGCGACAGCCAAAAACGGGCCGGTCAGGGAGGATGCCGATGAGCGCCAGCAGCGCGGCGGGAGCGCCACGGGCGAAGCCGCAACCGCAGTGGTGGAACGGCCTGTTCCAGGGGCTGCAGAAGATGGGGCGGAGCCTTCAGCTGCCGATCGCCGTGCTGCCCGCGGCGGGCATCCTCAACCGGCTGGGGCAGCCGGACGTCTTCGGCGCCGAGGGGCTGGGCTGGACCGACGTCGCCAAGATCATGGCCGGCGCGGGCGGCGCCCTGCTCGACCCCGACCTCGGCCTGCCCCTCCTCTTCTGCATCGGCGTCGCGATCGGCATGGCCAAGAAGGCGGACGGCTCGACCGCCCTCGCGGCGGTGACCGGCTTCCTCGTCTACCGCGGGGTGCTGCACGCCTTCCAGAAGCCGTGCCCCCCGGGGACCAAGGACATCGGCGGCGGCTGCCTGGGGCCGAACGACACGTTCATCTCGTACACGTACCAGAACCCGGGGGTCTTCGGCGGCATCATCATGGGCCTGCTCGCGGCCTGGTTCTGGCAGCGCTACCACCGGGTGAAGCTGGTCGACTGGCTGGGCTTCTTCAACGGCCGGCGGCTCGTCCCGATCATCATGTCCTTCGTGGCGATCGGTTTCGCCGTGATCTGCCTGTGGATCTGGCCGCCGGTCGGCGACGCGCTGGAGAGCTTCTCGGACTGGCTGGTGGGCCTGGACTACTGGGGTGCGGGCATCTTCGGCGTCGCGAACCGTGCGCTGCTGGTGATCGGCCTGCACCAGTTCCTGAACGTGCCGGTGTGGTTCCAGTTCGGCAGCTACACCACGCCGGAGGGGAAGACCGTGCACGGCGACATCAACATGTTCCTGGCCGGCGACCCGGACGCGGGGATGTTCCTCTCGGGCTTCTTCCCGATCATGATGTTCGCCCTCCCGGCGGCGGCCCTCGCGATCGCGCACTGCGCGAAGCCGCTGCGGCGAAAGGAGATCGGCGGCCTGATGCTGTCGGTGGGCCTGACCTCGTTCGTCACGGGCATCACGGAGCCGCTGGAGTACTCCTTCCTGTTCGTCGCGCCGGTGCTGTACGCGATCCACGCGGTGCTGACGGGCGTGTCGATGGCGGTGACGTGGGCGCTGGGCGTGCACGACGGGTTCACCTTCTCGGCGGGCCTGATCGACTACGTCATCAACTGGGGGCTGGCGACGAAGCCGTGGCTGATCATCCCGATCGGCCTGTGCTTCGCGGTCGTCTACTACGTGATCTTCCGTTTCGCGATCACGAAGTTCGACCTTCCGACGCCGGGGCGGGAGTCGGACGAGGAGATCGCGGCGATGCAGGCGGACAACACCAAGGCGTAGCCGCCCTCCTGGCGGGCGGGCCCTTCGGCCCGCACCGAAGGCCCTCGGACCACCGGTTCCGGGGGCCTTCGTCATGTCCGGATGCCTGGTGGGCCGGACATGGGGCAGCGACACGCCGGATGTGGTGTAGACCACAGGAAATCGAAGGTTCCTTATCTATCCCTCACCGTGCTACAACTGGTCTACACCACGGATTGGTGTAGACCACGCGGGCCGGGATACGGCCGCGGGAGCCACCTTTCAGAGACGTCGCCGTCCCCCTTCCTTGTCCCCGGGCGACGCCTTGCCCAATGGAGGATGCACATGTCCACAGCGACGGCTGCGGAAAAGAAGAAGGGCGCTGGCGTGATGGCCGTCATGCAGCGCATCGGCCGGAGCCTCATGCTCCCCGTTGCGGTGCTGCCGGCCGCCGCACTGCTCGTCCGTCTCGGTGACAAGGACATGCTCGGCGACCCCACGCTGCCCGAGTTCCTCACCAAGATCGCCGGCTACATGGCCGCCGGTGGCGGCGCGATCCTCGCCAACATGGCGCTGCTCTTCGCCGTCGGCATTGCGATCGGCTTCGCGAAGAAGTCGGACGGTTCCACCGCGCTCGCCGCCGTGACGGGCTACCTGGTCTTCAAGAACGTGCTCGCCACGTTCACCGACTCCAACCTGCCGAAGGTCGCCACGGCGGTCGACGGCAAGGTCGTCATGGTCGACGCCCCGGTCGACGCCAAGGTGCTCGGCGGTGTCGTGATGGGCATCGTCGTCGCACTGCTCTACCAGAAGTTCTACCGAACCAAGCTTCCCGACTGGGCCGGCTTCTTCGGCGGCCGCCGCCTCGTCCCGATCCTCTCGGCCTTCGCGGGTCTGCTGATCGGCATCCTGTTCGGTTTCATCTGGCCGGTCCTCGGCACGGGTCTGCACAGCTTCGGTGAGTGGCTGGTCGGTTCCGGCGCCGTCGGCGCGGGCATCTTCGGTGTCGCCAACCGTGCGCTGATCCCGGTCGGCATGCACCACCTGCTGAACTCCTTCCCGTGGTTCCAGGCAGGCGAGTACAACGGCAAGAGCGGCGACATCGCCCGCTTCCTCGCCGGGGACCCGAGCGCCGGACAGTTCATGACCGGTTTCTTCCCGATCATGATGTTCGCCCTCCCGGCGGCCTGCCTCGCGATCGTCCACTGCGCCCGCCCCGAGCGTCGCAAGGTCGTCGGCGGCATGATGTTCTCCCTCGCACTGACCTCCTTCGTCACCGGTGTGACCGAGCCCATCGAGTTCACGTTCATGTTCATCGCCCCGGTGCTCTACGCGGTCCACGCGGTGCTGACCGGTGTGTCGATGGCGCTGACCTGGGCACTGGGCATGAGGGACGGCTTCGGGTTCTCGGCCGGCCTCGTCGACTTCGGCCTGAACCTGGGCATCGCCACCAACCCGTGGGGCCTGGCCGGCATCGGCCTCTGCTTCGCGGTGGTCTACTACGTCGTCTTCCGCTTCGCGATCACCAAGTTCAACCTCCCGACGCCGGGCCGCGAGTCCGACGAGGAGCTCGCCGAGCTGGCGAAGGCCGAGGCCAAGTAGGCCCCACCGCCCTTCGTACGACGAAGCCCCCGCTCTCCCGGAAGGGAGGGCGGGGGCTTCGTCGTACGAACGGGAGGCCGCGGCTCAGACCTCGTACACCGCGCCCGCGTACGCCAGGTCGACGCGGCCGTCGAAGGCCTCGCGGGCGTCGGCCAGGTTCTGCTCGGGGTCCGTCCACGGCGGGATGTGGGTGAGGACGAGCCGTCCGACCCCGCCGCTGCGCGCGTACTCGCCGGCCTCCCGGCCGTTGAGGTGCAGGTCCGGGATGTCCTCCTTGCCGTGCGTGAAGGACGCCTCGCACAGGAAGAGGTCGGTGCCCTCGGCGAGCCGGCCCAGCTCGGGGCAGGCACCGGTGTCCCCGGAGTACGTCAGCGAGCGGCCGCCGTGCTCGACGCGGATCCCGTACGCCTCCACGGGGTGGCTCACCCGCTCGGTGCGGACCTGGAACGGCCCGATCTCGAACGTGCCGGACTTCAGGGTGCGGAAGTCGAAGACCTCGCTCATCGAGCGCTCGTCGGGGACGTCGTCGTAGGCGGTGGTCAGGCGCTTCTCGGTGCCCTCGGGTCCGTAGACGGGGATGGTGCCGCAGCGGCCGCCCTCGTGCCGGTAGAAGCGGGCGACGAAGTACGCGCACATGTCGATGCAGTGGTCGGCGTGCAGATGGCTCAGGAAGATCGCGTCGAGGTCGTAGAGACCGATGTGGCGCTGGAGCTCGCCGAGGGCGCCGTTGCCCATGTCGAGGAGCAGCCGGAAGCCGTCGGCCTCTACGAGGTAGCTCGAACAGGCCGATTCCGCGGACGGGAACGACCCCGAACAGCCGACGACGGTGAGCTTCATGGAGCGTGAACCTCCGAGGACGGTCCGTGGACGGAATGCGGGCCGTGCGTGGGTCGAGCGTAAGGCGCGAATCGGCCGGTCGCTCCTCCGCGGCAGGCCGTTGTGGGGGGAATCACCTGTGCTGTCACCCGGGGGAGCGACGCGGGGCACGGGCGTTGCCGTGCCGTTGCCGTGCCGGGTGCGTGCGGCGCGGCTACGGTCTAACCATGGACACGTCCTGGTGGCCCGCGGTGGCCGCGGTCGTGGCCGTCGCGCTGGTGGTGCTGGTCGCCGGGCGCCGCCGGCCGGGCCGCGCCCGCCGGTCTCCCCCGGCGCACGGGTCGGGCCCGGCGCCCCGGCCGCGGTCGGGCGAGCTGTGGAGGCTGACGGACGGCCGCCGGTGCCTGGTCCTGGCGGTGGAGTCGGTACGGGGTCACCGCGCGCGGGTCGCGTGGATCACCGGGAAGTACGACGACCGGCGGGCCGGGGTGATCCCGTTGCCGCCGGGTACGTTGCGGGCGCAGGGCCGGGCGAGCTTCCTGGAGGCGGACCGGCCGGTGGAGGTGTCGCTGTGGGAGTTCGGCGAGCGGGTGGGGGTGCTGGACCCGGCGATCTGGGACGAGGTCAAGGGACTGGGAGGCGGTCGGTGACGCGGGTGATCAGGTTGCGGCGCGTGTACGAGGCCCCGGAGCCGGGGGCGGACGGCGTACGGGTGCTCGTGGACCGGCTGTGGCCGCGGGGGCTGTCGAAGGCGGCGGCGGGTGTGGACGAGTGGCCGAAGGCGGTGACGCCGTCGTCGGAGCTGCGGAAGTGGTTCCACGGGGGCGGCTCCGCGGATGAGTTCCGGCAGCGGTACGAGGCGGAGCTGGCGGAGCCGGGGGCGGTGGCGGAGCTGGTCCGCCTGCGGCGGCTCGCGGACGGGGGTCCGGTGACGCTGCTGACCGCGGTGCGGGACCCTGCGGGGAGCCATGCCGCCATCCTGGCGGAGCACCTGGCCTGACCCCGCCGGCGCGGGTGCTCCGCCCCCGGTCCCCCGCGCCTCAAAGGGGATGCGGGTCGGCCCCGGGCCGCGAGGGTGTACCGCGGGGGCCGGGGCCGAGCGCCGGGGCGGGCTACGCCCAGAGCTGGCCCTGGAGGACTTCGATGGCTTCTTCCGTCGTCGCCGCCGTGTAGACGCCGGTCGAGAGGTACTTCCAGCCGCCGTCGGCCACGACGAACACGATGTCCGCCGACTCGCCCGCGGCCACCGCCTTGCGGCCGACGCCGATCGCCGCGTGCAGTGCGGCGCCCGTGGAGACGCCCGCGAAGATGCCCTCCAGCTGGAGCAGCTCCCGCGTGCGGGTGACCGCGTCCGCCGAGCCCACCGAGAAGCGGGTGGTGAGCACCGAGGCGTCGTAGAGCTCCGGGACGAAGCCCTCGTCGAGGTTGCGCAGGCCGTAGACGAGGTCGTCGTAGCGGGGTTCCGCCGCGACGATCTTCACGCCCTCCACGTGCTCCCGCAGGTAGCGGCCGACGCCCATGAGGGTGCCGGTCGTGCCCAGGCCCGCCACGAAGTGGGTGATCGAGGGCAGGTCCGCGAGGATCTCCGGGCCCGTGGTGGCGTAGTGCGCGCCCGCGTTGTCCGGGTTGCCGTACTGGTAGAGCATCACCCAGTCCGGGTGCTCGGCCGCCAGTTCCTTGGCCACCCGCACGGCGGTGTTCGAGCCGCCCGCCGCGGGTGAAGAGATGATCTCGGCTCCCCACATGGCCAGCAGGTCCCGGCGTTCCTGGGAGGTGTTCTCCGGCATCACGCAGACGATGCGGTAGCCCTTGAGCTTGGCCGCCATCGCCAGGGAGATGCCGGTGTTGCCCGAGGTCGGTTCCAGGATGGTGCAGCCGGGGTACAGGCGGCCGGACTTCTCGGCCTGCTCGACCATGTGGAGCGCGGGGCGGTCCTTGATCGAGCCGGTCGGGTTGCGGTCCTCCAGCTTGGCCCAGATGCGGACGTCCTCGGACGGCGACAGCCGGGGCAGCCGGACCAGGGGCGTGTTGCCCACCGCGGCCAGGGGGGAGTCGTAACGCATCAGACAGCGCCGCCGGCCACGGCCGGGAGGATGGTGACGTTGTCGCCGTCCTTGAGGGCGGTGGAGATGCCCTCGAGGAAGCGGACGTCCTCGTCGTTGAGGTAGACGTTCACGAAGCGGCGCAGCTGGCCGCCGTCTGCCTGGTCGACGAGTCGCTCTCGAATGCCCTTGTGGCGGGTCTCCAGGTCGGCGAAGAGGTCGGCGAGGGTGGCGCCTTCACCGGTCACGGCCTTCTCGCCGTCGGTGTAGGTGCGGAGGATGGTCGGGATGCGGACCTCGATGGCCATGGCAGGCTCCAGTGTCGTGAAAGGGGCGAAGAAGTGTGCGGGCGCGCGTTCGTGCAGCCCCGCGCGGAAGGGGCCCGGTGCTCAGGCGGCAGGACAGATGGCGCTGGCGAGGCGGCACAGGTCGACGTGCAGCCGCGCCACGAGCAGAAGCCTGCCGGGCGTCTCGATGCTCACGTCGTGGGAAACCATGCGGTCATGTTAACGATTCCCGGTCCCCCGTTTGGAGTGTGATCCCGCATCGTGGACGCCGACTGCTCACATGGTGGTCAGTAGGCGGCTACGACCTGCACTTCTTCCTCCGTGATCACCCCGTCGACGATCCGGTACGAGCGGAACTGGAACTCGCCGAGGCCGTCCTTGTCCGCCGTCGAGACGAGGACGTAGTGCGCGCCGGGCTCGTTGGCGTAGGTGACGTCCGTGCGCGAGGGGTAGGCCTCGGTCGCGGTGTGGGAGTGGTAGATGATCACCGGCTCCTCGTCGCGGTCGTCCAGTTCGCGGTAGAGCTTCAGCAGGTCCTTCGAGTCGAACTCGTAGAACGTGGGCGACCGGGCGGCATTGAGCATCGGGATGAACCGCTCGGGCCGGCCGGTGCCCGCTGGGCCGGCCACGACGCCGCACGCCTCGTCGGGGTGGTCCTGGCGGGCGTGCTCGACGATCTGGTCATACAGGGCCTGGGTGAGGGTCAGCATGAGCGACAGGATAAGCAGACGGGCCCTTCCGTACCGAGGTGTGGTACGGAAGGGCCCGAATGGTGGACAGGGTGCTGCTACGAGGCCTTGGTGAAGG
Source organism: Streptomyces sp. NPDC085524 (assembly GCF_044541755.1). Classification (NCBI taxonomy): domain Bacteria; kingdom Bacillati; phylum Actinomycetota; class Actinomycetes; order Kitasatosporales; family Streptomycetaceae; genus Streptomyces; species Streptomyces sp. NPDC085524. The sequence goes on along the minus strand of NZ_JBITTH010000021.1, from coordinate 111,461 downwards.
CGTCGGCGCGCGGGTTGCGGGCCTTCAGGGCCAGGTAGGACACGCCCAGGATCAGGCCCCACAGCGGGGCGCAGTAGAGCGAGACCCGGGAGTCCTTGTCCATGCCCATCATCACGATGACCATGGCGATGAAGGCGAGGGAGACGTAGCTCGTGTAGGGGGAGCCGGGCGTCTTGAAGCGGGAGGCGGGCAGCTCGCCGCGGTCGGCCTTGGCGCGGTAGCGGATCTGGCAGACGAGGATGACGATCCAGGCCCACATGCCGGAGATGGTGGCGAAGGAGACGACGTAGTCGAAGGCCTTGCCGGGGGCGACGTAGTTGATCCAGACGCCGACGAGCATCAGCGAGGCCGAGAAGGTGGTGCCGACCAGCGGGGTGCCGTTCTTCGTCAGCTTGGTGAAGACCTTCGGGCCCTGGCCGTTGAGCGCGAGGTCGCGCAGCATGCGGCCGGTGGAGTACATGCCCGAGTTGCAGGAGGAGAGGGCGGCGGTCAGCACGACGAAGTTGACGATCGCGGCGCCGACGCCGAGGCCCATCTTCTCGAAGGCGGCGACGAAGGGGCTGACGCCCGGCTGGAACTCGTGCCACGGCACGACCGACAGGATCATGATCAGTGCGCCGACGTAGAAGACGGCGATGCGCCACGGCACGGTGTTGATGGCCTTGGGCAGGGTCTTCTCGGGGTCCTTGGACTCGCCGGCGGTGACGCCGACCAGTTCGACCGCGAGGAAGGCGAAGACCACGATCTGGAGGGTCATCAGGGTGCCGCCGATGCCCTTGGGGAAGAACCCGCCGTCGTTCCACAGGTTGGAGACGGAGGCGGTGGCCGCGGCGTCGGAGAAGCCGATGGTCAGGATGCCCGCGCAGATCAGGATCATGCCGACGATGGCGGTGACCTTGACCATCGAGAACCAGAACTCCAGCTCGCCGAAGAGCTTCACGGAGATGAGGTTCGCGGCGTAGAGGATGACCGTGAAGATCAGCGCGTAGGCCCACTGCGGGAAGCTGTCGCCCGTCCAGTAGGCCATGTACTTGGCGGCGGCCGTCACCTCGGTGATGCCGGTGACCACCCAGAACAGCCAGTACGTCCAGCCGGTGGCGTAGCCCCAGAAGGGGCCGAGGAACTCGCGTGCGTAGTCGGAGAACGACCCCGCGACCGGGCGGTACATGAGCAGTTCGCCCAGGGCCCGCATGATGAAGAAGATGATCACGCCGACGATGGCGTAGGCCAGGATCAGGCTCGGTCCGGCTTTGGAGATGGCCTTGCCGGCTCCCAGGAAGAGGCCGGTGCCGATGGCTCCGCCGATCGCGATCATCTGGATCTGGCGGGCGCCGAGTGCGCGGTGGTAACCCTCGCCACCCTCGGCGGGTGCGCCCTCGCCGGGCGTCCTGTCGTTCTGCTCGACCTGCACTGAGGTCATGTCTTGATGCGCCTTTCTCCACGCCGACCCGCGCCTTCATTGGCTGCGGATCGGGTCCTCGATCCCCCCGGATACGGATGGAGCTGCACGCCGGCGGTCAGCCGGTTCAAGCGGGCCGCGGAACAGGGGTGGCGTCCCGGCGGTCGTGAAGATTTATCACGCCATTACGGACGCCCGAGGGGGTGGAATGTGACGCAGGACACCGGAAATCCTGGGCAAGGGGCCAGAAATGCATCAGATCACCGCATCGCAGTGATCTGATCGTTATCCGGATTTGAGCGTCCGCTGAGCGAACGGACTGTCGCCTTGAGGCTCCCCTGAGGGTCCCGGGATGATCTCCGGGTCCTCCTCACAGGGTTTCGATGAGGGTCTCCTGGAGGCCGCCCAGCCAGAGGTACGCCATCACCATCGGCTTGCGCGGGTCGTCGTCGGGCAGCCGGAAGAGCGCCGCGCTCTCGTCGTCCTCCGTGATGTCGAGGCGGGACGCGATGGTCAGGCGCAGGTCGTTGAGCGCGCCGAGCCAGCGCAGCGGCAGTTCGCCGGTCAGCTCGAGCACCGCGGCTCCGTCGCCGGCCGGGGTGAGGCCGTCCAGGCTGCGCACGACGGAGAGGGCGTCCTCGCGCTTGCGGGTGCGCAGGTCGTTCTCCGTGAACCGGCGGAACTCCGCGGAGCGGGCCTTCAGCTCGGCCTGGTCGACGCCCTCGTCGCCGCTGCCGTCGGGGGAGCCGTAGGCGTCGGGGAAGAGCCGGGCCAGCGCGGGGTCGGACGGGGGCTCGGAGGGGCCCTCGGCGAAGAGGGCGGCGAGCGGGTCGGCGTCCTCGGCCGGTTCGGGCTCGCCGGGCCCGATGAGCTCCAGCAGCTGGACGGCCAGGGAGCGGAGGATGGAGATCTCGATCTCGTCGAGCGCGATGGCGGCGCCGCCGCCCTTGAGTGCCTCGAAGGTTCCGCCGCCCATCAGACGCGGTCCTGCGAAAGGGTCGCCCACAGGCCGTAGCCGTGCATGGCCTGCACGTCGCGCTCCATTTCCTCGCGGGTGCCGCTGGACACGACCGCCCGCCCCTTGTGATGGACGTCCAGCATCAGCTTGTGCGCCACGTCCTTCGAATAGCCGAAGTACGCCTGGAACACGTACGCCACGTAGCTCATGAGGTTGACCGGGTCGTTGTGCACCAGGGTCACCCAGGGGACGTCGGGTTCCGGGACCGCGAAGGTCTCTTCGGCCGACTCGGTGCGTTCGATCTCAATGGGAGCAACACTCACTCGTCCCATGCTGCCACCGTAACGGGGTCGTCGCACAAACGGGTCCTACATCTCGTCACTCTGACGAAATGTGCGCTAGCATCCGTGCCATGAATCCTGCGGACCTGGGCCTGCCGGTGGACGTGCCGTCGACAGCGCTCTTCACGGACCATTACGAGCTCACGATGCTGCAGGCCGCCCTGGCGAACGGCACGGCCGACCGCCGCTCGGTCTTCGAGGTGTTCACCCGGCGGCTGCCCGAGGGGCGGCGCTACGGCGTCGTCGCCGGCACCGGGCGGGTGCTCGACGCGGTGGAGAACTTCCGCTTCGACGGCGCCGTGCTGGAGTTCCTGCGCGAGCGGGCCGTCGTCGACATGCGGACGCTGGACTGGCTCGCCTCGTACCGCTTCTCGGGCGACATCTGGGGCTACCCGGAAGGGGAGGTCTACTTCCCCGGCTCGCCGATCCTGCGGGTCGAGGGCAGCTTCGCCGAGTGCGTGCTGCTCGAGACGGTGATCCTGTCGATCCTGAACCACGACTCGGCGATCGCGGCGGCGGCCTCCCGGATGTCCTCGGCGGCCGGCGACCGGCCGCTGATCGAGATGGGCGCGCGGCGCACGCACGAACTGGCGGCGGTCGCGGCCTCGCGGGCCGCCTACGTGGGCGGCTTCGCCTCCACCTCGGACCTGGCGGCCGGCTTCCGGTACGGGATCCCGACGGTGGGCACGAGCGCGCACGCCTTCACGCTGGTGCACGACAGCGAGCGGGACGCCTTCACCGCGCAGATGGCCTCGCTGGGCCGGGGCACCACCCTCCTGGTGGACACGTACGACGTGGCCGAGGCGGTCCGCACGGCCGTCGAGGTGGCCGGTACGGAGCTGGGCGCGGTCCGCATCGACTCGGGCGACCTGCTGCTGGTGGCGCACCGGGTGCGGCAGCAGCTGGACGAGCTGGGGGCGACCTCGACGAAGATCGTGGTCACCTCGGACCTGGACGAGTACGCCATCGCCTCGCTCGCGGCCGCCCCGGTGGACGCGTACGGGGTGGGCACGCAGCTGGTCACGGGCAGCGGGCACCCGACGTGCTCGATGGTCTACAAACTGGTGGCGCGGGCCGTCTCGGCGGACCCCAAGGCGGCGCTGGCGCCGGTGGCCAAGCGGTCCACGGGCGGGAAGACGTCCATCGGGGGCCGCAAGTGGGCCGCGCGGCGCCGCGACGCCGAGGGGGTCGCGGAGGCGGAGGTCGTCGGCGTGGGCCCGGTGCCGGCTGCGCTGTCCGACCACCAGCTCCTGACCCAGCTGGTCAAGGCGGGCGAGGTCGTGGCCCGCGAGCCGCTGGAGGCCGCGCGGGACCGTCACCGCGCCGCGCGGGCGGGGCTCCCCCTGTCCGCGACCCAGCTCAGCCGCGGCGAGGCCGTGCTCCCCACGGAGTACGTGTAGCCCCCTGCGCCTCCGGGGCTCCGCCCCGGGGACCCCGCGCCGGGCAAAGCAGCCCTCAGCCTCGCCGGCGTTTGAGGCGCGGGGGTCTGGGGGCAGAGCCCCCAGCAGCCGGCCCGCACCGTTCACACCGCCAAAGCGAAGGGCACCGAACATGCACCGCGCACTGATCGTCGTCGACGTACAGAACGACTTCTGCGAAGGCGGCAGCCTCGCGGTGGCCGGCGGCGCCGACGTGGCCGCCGCCGTCACCGAGTACATCGGCCAGGCCACCCCCGCCTACCGGCACGTCGTGGCCACCCGCGACCACCACGTCGACCCCGGGGCGCACTTCGCGCACCCCCCGGCGCAGCCGGACTACGAGACCTCCTGGCCCGTGCACTGCGTGGCCGGGACCGAGGGCGTGGGCTTCCACCCGAACTTCGCCCCCGCCGTGGCGTCGGGGGCCGTGGCCGCCGTGTTCGACAAGGGCGCGTACGAGGCCGCGTACAGCGGCTTCGAGGGCGCCGACGAGAACGGGGACACGCTCGCCGAGTGGCTGCGCGCCCGCCAGGTCACCGAGGTGGACGTGGTCGGCATCGCCACCGACCACTGCGTGCGGGCCACCGCCCTCGACGCCGCCCGCGCCGGCTTCGCCACCCGCGTCCTGCTGGACCTGACGGCGGCCGTGGCCCCCCGCACCACGGAGAGGGCCCTGGAGGAGCTCCGGGCGGCCGGGGTGGAGCTCGTGGGCGGGGAGCGGCTCGCGGCCTCCTAGCGGCCTCCTACGTGCCCAGCAGGGCCCGGATGGGGTGCCAGAGCTCCTGCGCCCGGTCGGGGGCCCCGCGCCACAGGAGGCCGTCCGGGTGGTGCAGGACGGCCGTGACCTCGTCCGGGGTCGGCGGGTGCGCGTTGCCCCGCAGGTAGACGGCCCGCATGCCGTGGTTCCGCAGCCTGGTCAGGGCGCGGGCCCGGTTCGCGGCGTGTACGAGTACACGGACATTTCCGCCCTCTCCGGACGGCCTCGGCAGTGTGAGCGCGACCACCACACTGCCGCCTGGCAATCTGACGAAACCTCCACCGGGCACGGCTGTCATCTCCCCCGTCAATAAGAAACTCGTACCGCGCATCTAAACGCGATCGGCCGCCGCCCGCTAGAGGGCGACGGCCGATCATGCTTTGACCTGCGGTTTTATCTAATTACTTGGTGGCGGGGCCGACCTCGACCGTCATGACCTGACCGTCGTAGGTCTCCTTGGCGATCTTGATCTTGGTGTTGGTGTCAGTGACCTTCACCGAACCGGTCGGGTTCTCCTCGTACCAGTACTTGCCCTTGTGGTCGTCGAAGACCAGCTGGGCCGGCTTCGGCTTGAGGAAGAGCTCCTCGCCGTTCTTGTGCAGCGTGATCGCGTCCGTCGAGTAGGCGCTGAAGGCGGCGTCGTACGGCTGGATCTTGTTGCGCAGCAGGGTGCCGTCGGCCCACTTCATGGGCTTGGCGTTGGCGTCGATCGGGAGGATCAGACCGGAGCCCGGGTGCTGGCTGGTGTTGTTGTCCTTCTGGGAGGTGTCCCAGAGCCAGATCAGGAGGCCGTCCTGGTAGGCGTAGTGCTCGACCCAGTTCGGCTTGGTGTTGGCGAAGCCGAAGTTGTACGGGCCCACCTTGAGGGTGGAGTCGTACGAGACGTAACGGCGGTTCTCCGCCAGGTAGTACTGGTCGTACTCCTTGGTGAAGCCGTTGCCGATGCGGGAGAAGCCCTTGCCGGTCCAGCCGTTGTCGCCGTTCTCGGCGCCGTCGGTGAACAGCGCGGCGCCGTCCGCGGTGAGGGTCATGGCGTCGGCGGTGAAGCCCTTGCCGCCCGCGCCGCCGTCCGTCTGGTAGCGGAAGCGGAGGTCGACCTTCTTGCCCGCGTAGGCGTCGAGCGGGAAGTTCAGGTTCTTCCAGGCGCCCGAGACACCGGTCAGCGACGGGCTGCCGGAGGCGTCGGCCGGGATGGCCGTGCCGTCGGCGGTACCCGCGAGGGCGGTCCAGGTGGCGCCGCCGTCGGTGGACACCTCGGTGTAGAGGTAGTCGTAGTCGGCCTCGATGTCCCACCAGCCCTTGAGGGACAGGGCTGCGGACTTCTTGCCCGTCAGGTCGACCGAGCGGGTCAGGGTGTTCTTGAGGTCGTCACCCATGTTGCTCCACCACTGGGTGGCGCCTTCGGCGGGTGCGGTGACCTCGGTCTTGACCTGCTTCTTCGGCAGCTCGACGACCAGGGCCTGCTTGTCCTTGGTGTTGAACTCCGAAACGCCCAGCTTGTGGGTGGACTTCGTCGCGGCCTTGGCCTTGTCGTAGTTCAGCCAGCCCAGCTGGAGCTTGTCCCAGGCGGTCATGTCGCCCGGCATGTCGCCTATGGAGTCCTTGCCGGTGCCGAGCCAGGAGCCGGCCGACATCAGGGACCAGAAGCCGACCGAGTTCTCGCCGCCACCGGAGGTGTCGTAGAGGTCGGGCAGGCCGAGGTCGTGGCCGTACTCGTGCGCGAAGACGCCGAGGCCGCCGTTCTCCGGCTGCATCGTGTAGTCGCCGACCCAGATGCCCGAGTTGCCGATCTGGGTGCCGCCGGCCTTGTTGTTGGCCGGGCCGGTCTTGCCCGCGTCGGTGCCGTAGGCGTACCAGCGGTGCGCCCAGAGGGCGTCCTTGCCCTGGACACCGCCGCCGGCCGACTCGTCCTCGCCCGCGTGGACGATCTGGAAGTGGTCGATGTAGCCGTCGGGCTCGTTGAAGTTGCCGTCGCCGTCGAAGTCGTTGCGGTCCCACTGGTCGTACTGCGCCAGCTGGGCCTTGATCTGCTCGTCGGTCTTGCCGGCCTTCTTCTGGGCCGCCACCCACGCGGTGACGCCGTCGCGGACGGTGTCCCACACGTTGCCGCAGTTGCTCTGGCCGCAGTAGTTCGAGCCGTAACGGGCCTCGTTGTACGGGACCTTGACCCAGTCGGCGACCTCGCCCTCGACCGAGTAGCGGCCCGAGGAGGTCTTCTCGTAGTAGGTCTTCAGCGAGTCCTTGCCCGAACCGGACGCGAAGTACAGGTCCTGGAAGTACTGGCGGCTGAAGTCCTTGCGCCAGGCCGTGCTGTTGTTGCTGGCACGGTCGGGCTGGGCGATCGTGTTGTGCAGCGGACCGGGGGTACCGCCGTACTTCGGGACGGCCGGCTTGGGGCCCGGGCCGTCCGGGTCGAACATGGTGGTGTTGTCGACCTGGTCGCCGAACTCGACGAGGATCGTGAAGATCTTGTCGGTCTTCTCGCGGCCGAGCTCGACGTACTTCTTGTCGTCGAGCTTGACGACCTTGGAGGCGCCGCGCTGCTCGACGGTCTTCTTGCCCTTGAGGACCTGGTCCAGGGCGGCCTTGCGCTGCGCGGCGCGCTGCTCGCTGAACGGGCCCTTGAGGTCGTGCTCGACCACCTTCGAAGGGGCGGTCGGGTCCTGGCGGTCGGCGGCGGAGACGCTCGGGCCGGTTTCGACTGCCTGGGCCGCGGTGACGGCGAAGAAGGTGCCGCTCGTCGCACAAGCAGCCATGGTGACGCCGATGGCCACGGCGCGCATCGCGCGCTTCCTGGCGGAGTTGCTGGTCACTTGATGTGTTCCCCTCCCGCGGCCGCATGGATGGTCGGAACGTCTCCATCGGAGCAGGGGGGTTCCGCGCGGCGCGCGTCTCAAGTGACGACATTTGACCGGACGGGCGAGAGAAAAGACAGACCTTGACTTGTTCCTTACAACTGCACTATGCGGTCAGCGAGTTCCGCTATCCGGACGTTCCGCTCCCATACGGGGCGAAGGGCGCTTCCCGGCCGGGCATTTGACGCCTTCCGGACTCGACAGGCCCCGCCCGCCGCGGATGTGGTGAGAAAGATGACCCCCGTGCGCCCCCCGTGCTCCGGCACCGTGGGTTAGGTCACGCTTACTGGCGGTTCCGTTCGGGCATCTCCCGTCGTAGAGTCACTTGACGCGCGACCTAGTTGAGCCGACTCCCCCTCCCCTCCCTGAGGACGGATATCGCCATGCCGCGTCCGACTGCCGCACAGCTCGCCTACGGGTCCGCCACCGTCATCGTGTCGACGATCGCCATGCTGCTGCTCTCGCAGACCAGCACGGGGCTCGGAGTCGCGGTCATCTCAGCGGCCGCCCTCGCCCTCGGTCTGCTCGTCGCCGTCACCGTGCCCGCCCCCGGGCGACGCGGACGGCACGCGGCCCGCGCGGGTGCTGCCGCGGGCCCGGCCTCCGCCGACGCCGTCACCGACGTCGTCACCGGGGCCGTCGCCGAACAGCCCGTGCACCACTGATCCGTACGGCACCGACCCGTACGACGCGGAGCGGGCGGCCTCCCCGGAGGGAAGACCGCCCGCAGCGTAGTGCGTGCCCGTGCCGGCTGCCTAGGTGGTGACCTGGACCACCACGGTCTTGCCGACCTTGTCGTGCAGGCCCTGCCGGTACGGCTTGTCGACGAGGATCGAGACGATCAGGGCGAGCGGCCAGAGGCAGAAGCAGCAGATCAGCGTCGGCAGCCAGAGCACCGCGGCGCGCGACAGGGCCGGCCCGTTCTGCGGGACGCTGCCGTCGTTGAGCATCGCGACGCGCAGGCCCATCGCCTTCTTGCCGACGGTCTGACCGTTCTTCTTGGTGAACCACCAGTCGTAGCCGACGTAGGCGACGATCGAGATCAGGGTCATCAGCAGGCCGCTGCCGCTGTACGACTTGGTGACGATCTCCGTGACGTCCTCGCCCTTGTTCGTCTCGACCGTGTAGCGGTTGCGGTCGCCGATGGCCAACTGGATGAGGAACAGCGGTACGGCGACGATGATCACGTCGATGACGCGCGCGGCGAGCCTCTTGCCGAAGTCGGCGAGCGGGGGCATGCCGGCGAGCGGATCGGGCATGCCGTAGCCACCGCTGCCGCCGTACGGGTCACCGCCGTACGGGGGCGGCGGGGGCGGGTATCCACCGCCGCCGCCTCCGGGGGGCGGGGGCGGGTAGCCGCCGCCTCCTCCTGAAGGCGGGGGCGGATAGCCGCCGCCTGCGGGGGGCGGGGAGTCGTACGGCGAACCACCCGACGGAGGCGTCGGTTCCTGGGGCTTCTTGAGGAACGGGTCGTCCTCTGGCGGCTCGCCCGGCGGCGGCTGGTCGGTGCTCATGGCCCGAGTCGAACCCGGCTCCGCCGCCCCCGCAACGGGACGGCGTCCGTTCGGGGTACGGGCCGTGCGGGGGGCGGTGCGGGGCCGGGCGGGCCCGGTGCGGGGTGCGGCGCGGCGGGCTCAGCGGGAGACGTACGTCTTGGCTGCCCTGTCGTGCCAGGCCCGTCGGCGCGGGCGGTCTCCCAGGCAGGCGAGGCTGCCGGGGAGACCGAGGAAGGCGTACACCAGCCAGCGGCGCAGGGCCGCGCCGAAGCGGGGCGGGCGCAGGGTGGCGGCCGCCAGCACCCTGACGCCGAGGAGCCCCTTGCCCGGGGTGCGGCCCCAGCGGGCGGTGGGCAGGACCTCGTAGAGGATCCCGAAGAGGAGGACGGCTCCGAGGACCAGGGCCAGTCGGCCGGTGATGGTGGCGTCGAGGAGCCAGACGGTGGTGGCCCGGCCGCTCGCCCGGGCGGCGTCCACCTTCGACTCGATGTGGGCGGTGGCCCCGGGGAGCAGGGGCCGGGCGGCGGCGTACGCGGCGGCCGCGTACACGAGGGAGTCCAGGACTCGGGCCGCGAACCGGCGGCCGAGTCCTGCGGGGCGGACGGCGTGCTCGGCCATCCGCTCGAAGACGGCCCTGGCGGGGTCCTCGCGCGGCTCGCGGAGCGCCGCGGGCGGGGTGTCCTGCTCGGGGCGCGGGAGCACCGGGCGGGTGCCGGCCGCGCGGGGCGGCCACGCCTCGGCCTCGCGGGGCGTGGCCTGGCGGGGGGCTGCTTCGCGGGGCGCTGCTTCGCGGGGCGCTGCTTCGCGGGGCGTTGCTTCGCGGGGCGTTGCTTCGCGGGGCGTTGCGGGCTGGATGTCCTCCGCGGGGCGCGGGGGGACCGGGCGGGCGTCCTCCGCGGGGCGGGGCAGCGCCGGGCGGGCACCGGCCGCGCGGGGCGGCCACGCCTCGGGGCGGGGCATCGCCTCGCGGGGCGGGGCGGGGGCGGGCTCCGCCTCGGGCCAGGAGGACGTCAGGCCGGACACCGAGGCCCCGGCGGCTTCGGGCCAAGCGGTGTCGGACCACGCGGGGGCGGCCGGGGCGGGCGGAACCTCGGCGGCCGGGGCCGGGGAGGTCCCGCCGGGGCCGTGCGGCCGCCGGGGCGTCTCCTCGGGCGCCGAACGCTTCCAGGGGTCGGAGGGGAGGGCGTGGTCGTGTTCGGCGCCCTGCGGGGACGCCCCGGCGTCCACCCGGCCCCGGCGGCGGCCCGCTTCGGCGTCCTCGAACCCCGTCGCGTCGTATGCCGCGCCCTGCGGGGACGCCCCGGCGTCCGCCCGGTCCCGGCGGCTGCCCGCTTCGGCGTCCTCGGGGCTGCGGGTGCCGTAGGCCGGGAGCCGGCGGGGTTCGGGGCTGGCCTGGGGGCGGGCCAGGCTGATGCCCGGGCGGGGTTCGGGTTCCGGGCTGCCCCAGGAGACGCGGCGGTCGTGCGGGCCGCCGAAGCCGGCCTGGTGCACGGGATCGGCCTGCCACACCGCCGGTTGGTCCAGGAACACCGGCCCCGTCTCCTCGGAGCGCGCGGCGGGGACCGCCGCGGCGGGGCGGCTCGTACCCGGCACCCAGGACAGGCCGTTCCAGTAGCGGACGTACCCGGGGATGGACGGATCGGGGTAGTAGCCCTCACGGGCCACGTGCTCTCCGTCACCAGGGGAGGCCGTCAATGTCCCCAACTCCGATCGTGGCTTGAGGCTTGCGCAAGGGAGGACCATAGCCAAGAACCCCTGTGCGGTAGGGGTGGTAACGGGAGAATCCAAACCTTCGGGCGAATGTTTCGTACGGCGACTTTCGGTCAGCCGACAGAATTCGGCCAATGTGCGCGAAGTCGCGTCATGGTCCGGTGCCCCGGTGCTCTCTGCGGATGTGGGGCCAGATCCCGGTCCCACAGCGACACCGCGAAGTGAGGCCGCCATGCACCACCACCCCGTCGTCGAGCGCGAGCTGGAACTCAAGCTGGTCCTGTCCCCCGAGCGCAGCGTCCCCGTCCCCGCACGGCTCCTCTACCTGACGGACGACCCGTACGCCGTGCACATCACCTTCCACACCGGCTCCAACACCCCCGTGAACTGGACCTTCGCCCGTGAGCTGCTGGTCGAGGGGGTGTTCCGGCCGTGCGGGCAGGGCGACGTACGGATCTGGCCCACCAAGGTCGACGAGAAGGCCGTGCTCTGCATGGCGCTCAGCTCCCCCGACGGCGACGCCCTCCTGGAGGCTCCGGCCTCTTCCGTGTCGGCATGGCTGGAGCGCACCCTGCGCATCGTGCCGCCCGGTACCGAGGCCGAGCGGCTCGGCCTGGACGACGCCCTGGCCGAGCTGCTGGCCCCGACCCCGGCGGACGAGCTGTGGCTGCGCGATCCCTGGCCCTCGGACGAGTCGGCCGACGGTGATGCGTGATGCGTGATGGGGTCAGAAGAGCTTGCCGGGGTTGAGCAGGCCCTGCGGGTCGAAAGCGGCCTTGACCGCCTGCTGCATCTCCAGTCCCACGGGGCCCAGTTCGCGGGCCAGCCATTCCTTCTTGAGCACGCCCACCCCGTGCTCGCCGGTGATGGTGCCGCCGAGCGAGAGGCCCAGGGCCATGATCTCGCCGAAGGACTCGCGGGCCCGCCGCGTCTCGTCCTCGTCGGCGGGGTCGAAGCAGACGATCGGGTGGGTGTTGCCGTCGCCCGCGTGCGCGCAGACCCCGATGAGCAGGTCGTGCGCGCGGGCGATGGCGGCCGTCCCGTCCAGCATCTCGCCGAGCCGGGAGCGCGGTACGCACACGTCGTCGATCATCGTCGCGGGCTTCAGCGCCTCCAACGCCGGGAAGGCCATCCGGCGGGCCTGGAGCAGCAGTTCCGACTCGGCCTCGTCCTCGGCGGGTACGACGGCGGTGGCCCCGGCAGCGGTGCAGAGCTCCCCCACGGCGGCGAGGTCCTCGGGGGCGTGCGGGGTGTCGAAGGCGGCCATCAGCAGCGCCTCCGTGGCCTCGGGCAGGCCCATCTTGCCGAGCGCGTTGACCGCCCGGACGGTCGTACGGTCCATCAGCTCCAGCAGCGAGGGGGTCAGGCCGGCCTCCATGACGGCGCAGACGGCTTCGCAGGCGGCGGCGACGGAGGGGAACTCGGCGGCCAGCGCGAGCTGCCGGGGAGGGGCGGGGCGCAGGGCGAGGACGGCCTGGACGATGATGCCGAGGCTGCCCTCGGAGCCCACGAAGAGCCGTGTGAGGTCGTAGCCGGCGACTCCCTTGGCGGTGCGCCGGCCGGTGCGCAGCAGCCGCCCGTCGGCCAGGACCACGTCGAGGCCGAGCACGTATTCGGCGGTGACGCCGTACTTGACGCAGCACAGGCCGCCGGAGGCGGTGCCGATGTTGCCGCCGATGGTGCACTGCTCCCAGCTGGAGGGGTCGGGCGGGTAGTACAGGCCCCGTTCGGCGACGGCGCGGGAGAGGACGGCGTTGACGACGCCGGGTTCGACGACGGCGATGCGGTCGACGGCGCTGATCTCCAGGATCCGGTCCATCTTGACGAGCGAGAGGACGATGCAGCCGTCGGAGGCGTTGGCGCCGCCCGACAGGCCCGTGCGGGCGCCCTGCGGGACGACGGGGATCCGTAGGGCGGTGGCCGTGCGCATGACGTGCTGGACCTGTTCGACGGTCCGGGGCAGGACGACGACGGCCGGGTTTCCGGCGGGGCAGAAGCTGGCCATGTCGGTGGCGTAGGAGGCGGTCACCCCGGGGTCGGTGATCACTGCCTCGGCGGGGAGTCCGTCCAGCAGGCTCGCGCGCAGGCGGGCGAATCCGGTCTCAACATCGGCATCCATGGGACCAGAGTGGCAGTCGGGGCCATCGGTGTGAACACGGCCGCAACGCTCTTCGGACACCGCGGCGAACTCTTCATATTGACGCACAGTGACTCCATGGAGCGTATGGACATCGTCGAGGAAGCACAGCAGCCGGCGCCGCCCGTGACCTTCACCGGCCGCAAGACGCTCGTGCCGGCCGCGGTCGCGGTGGTCCTGATCGCCGGGGCCCTGCTGATCAGGCCGGCCCGGGCCGGTGACGACGCCCGCCCGCCGGGGCCGACCGAACGGGCCGCGTCGGCGGTGGGCATGGGCGCGCCCGTGGCCGCGGTGGACCTGACGGCGCTGGTCGCGGACCGGGAGAAGTGGCTGGCCAAGCACGCGGACGACGAGGCTTCGTGGGCGGTGCTCGGCGCCGCCTACCTGGAGCAGGCGCGGCGCACGGCCGATTCGGGCTGGTACCCGAAGGCGGAGAAGTCGCTGAAGCGGTCGCTGGAGCTGCGCCCCGCCGAGAAGGGCAACTTCGAGGCGATGACGGGCATGGGCACGCTGGCGAACGCCCGGCGGGACTTCGGGACCGCGAAGAAGTGGGGCGAGCTCGTACGGGCGCAGGCGCCGAAGCAGTGGTCGGCGTACCCGGTGCTCGTGGACGCGTACTCGGGGCTCGGCGACTACAAGGGCGCGCAGAAGGCGATGGAGCGGCTGCAGGAGCTGCGGCCGGGCCTGGTGGCGTTCCTACGGGCCTCGCAGGTGTACCGGGACCGGGGCTGGCGCGAGGACGCGGCACTGGCGATGGAACAGGCGGCCGGTGAGGCGAAGACCCCGGCGGAGAAGGCGTACGCGCTGTTCCGGCTCGGGGAGCTGTTCTGGGAGCGGGGCGAGGCGCAGCAGGCGCTGGACCACTACGAGGGCGCGCTGCGGGCCGATCCGGCGCAGGCCCAGGCGCTCGCCGGCCGGGCCCGGGCGCTGGGCGCGCTGGGGCGGGGCGGTGAGGCGGTCCGGGACTACCGGCTGGCGCTGGGAAGGGCCCCGGTGCCGCAGGTGGCGCGGGAGCTGGGCGAGCTGCTGGAGTCGCTGGGGCGCGGGGAGGAGGCGCGGGCGGCGTACGACGTGCTGGGCGGTCTGTCGGCACGGGACGGTACGAACGGGGTCGACGACGACGTGGTGCTGGGCCTGTACGAGGCGGACCACGGCGATCCTGCGGCGGCGGTGCGGCGGCTCTCGGAGGAGTGGTCGCGGCACAAGAGCGTGGAGGTGGCGGACGCGCTGGGGTGGGCGCTGCACAAGGCGGGCGAGGACGCGGCGGCGCTGGAGTACGCGACGAAGGCGACGGAGACGGGGCTGCGGAACGCGGAGTTCTCGTACCACCGGGCGATGATCGAGCGCGGTGTCGGCGACGAGGCCGCGACCCGCCGCTACCTGCAGGACGCCCTGCGCATCAACCCGGGCTTCTCGCCGCTGCGCAGTCCGCTGGCGAAGGAGGCCCTGGCGGCGATCGCCGCGCCGCCGCCGGGCGGCCCGGAGAACATCCTCCCGACCAAGCCGTGGGTGGCCCCGGAGCTCCCGAAGCCGAAGCCGGTGGTGAAGCCGGCGTCGAAGCCCGCGCCGAAGCCGAAGCCGTCCCCCACCGCCCCCTGACGGGGCCGCGACCCTCCCCTCGCGGGGTCGCGACCCCAAGGGGTGGCACACGGCACAAGACCGCTGCGCGGCCCTCCCGGACTCCGCCCGGCCCGCGCCTCAATCGCCGGCGCGGCTGGGTCTGCCTCCGGCGGCGCCTCGAACGCCGGCGGGGCTGACATTGCCCTCCGGGCAATCCAGCCATGCCTGGCGGCCCGCAGCAGCCACATCCAGCCCCGTCGGCGTTTGAGGCGCGGGGTCCGGGCGGAGCCCCGGCAGCGGCGCCGCAGACGCAGCGGCGGGCCCCCCGGCGGCCGATCGGCGGCGGCAGCCGGGGGGCCCGGGTGGCGCAACCTACAGGTTGCCGCGCTTGGCCTGCTCGCGCTCGATCGCCTCGAACAGGGCCTTGAAGTTGCCCTTGCCGAAGCCCATCGACCCGTGCCGCTCGATCATCTCGAAGAAGACCGTCGGCCGGTCCTGCACCGGCTTGGTGAAGATCTGCAGCAGGTAGCCGTCCTCGTCGCGGTCGACGAGGATCTTCAGCTCGCGCAGGGTCTCGACGGGAACCCGCGTCTCGCCGGCCCACTCGCCGAGCGTGTCGTAGTACGAGTCCGGGGTGTCCAGGAACTGCACGCCCGCCGCCCGCATCGACCGCACGGTCGCCACGATGTCGTTGGTGGCCAGCGCGATGTGCTGGACGCCCGCGCCGCCGTAGAACTCCAGGTACTCGTCGATCTGCGACTTCTTCTTCGCGATCGCCGGCTCGTTGATCGGGAACTTCACCTTCAGGGTGCCGTCCGCGACCACCTTCGACATCAGCGCCGAGTACTCGGTCGCGATGTCGTCGCCCACGAACTCCTTCATGTTCGTGAAGCCCATGACCTTGTTGTAGAACGCGACCCACTCGTTCATGCGGCCGAGCTCGACGTTGCCGACGCAGTGGTCGATGGCCTGGAAGGTGCGCTTGGCCGGGGGCTCGACCATCGGGTCGACGGCGACGTAGCCGGGCAGGTAGACGCCGGTGTAGCCGTCGCGCTGCACGAGCGTGTGGCGGGTCTGGCCGTAGGTGGCGATGGCGGCCAGCGTCACCGTGCCGTGCTCGTCCTTGACCTCGTACGGCTCGTCCAGGCCGCGCGCGCCGTGCTCGACGGCGTACGCGTACGCGGCGCGCACGTCCGGGACCTCGATGGCGAGGTCGATCACGCCGTCGCCGTGGGCCGCGACGTGCTCTTCGAGGAAGCGTCCGTGGTCCGTCGTCGCCTTGATCACCGACGTCAGGACGAAGCGCGCGCCGCCGTTGGTGAGGACGTAGCTGGCCGTCTCGCGGACGCCGTTCTCCGGTCCGGAGTACGCCACGAGCTTCATGCCGAAGGCGGTCGAGTAGAAGTGCGCGGCCTGCTTGGCATTGCCGACGGCGAAGACGACCGCGTCCATGCCCTTCACCGGGAAGGGGTCTGCCTCACGCGCGGTGTGCGGGGTGGTTTCGAGGTTCGCCAAAGACTCAGTCATGAGCGCAGAGTCCCGCCGATCCACAAGCTGCGCAATAGTTTCCATTTCTGCTGTACATATTGACCAGCTCAGCCGCAGGATGACTGAGACATCTGTGCACTATGACCACTCCCGAACCATTCGCGGGCCACACACCCTGCCGGAGGCACCCATGGGCATCGACGAGCTCGACGGCCGTCTCATCGTCCTGCTCGCCCGCGAGCCCCGGATCGGGGTCCTGGAGGCCTCGCGCCGCTTGGGCGTGGCCCGCGGGACGGTGCAGGCCCGCCTCGACCGGCTCCAGGCCAACGGGGTCATCCGCGGTTTCGGCCCGCAGGTGGATCCGGCCGCGCTGGGGTACCCGGTGACCGCGTTCGCCACCCTGGAGATCAAGCAGGGGCAGGGTGCCGACGTACGGGCCCACCTGGCCGGGGTGCCGGAGGTGCTGGAGCTGCACACGACCACCGGGCACGGGGACATGCTGTGCCGGCTCGTGGCACGGTCCAATGCCGATCTGCAGCGGGTGATCGACCGGGTCGTCGGCTTCGAGGGGATCGTCCGGGCTTCGACGGCGATCGTGATGGAGAACCCGGTGCCGCTGCGGATCATCCCGCTGGTCGAGCAGGCGGCGGAGGACGACGACCGCTGAGCCACACCCCCGCCCGAGGGGTTCCAAAGAAGACGTTGCAAAGAAAACCTTGCATAGGACTCTTTGCAACTCTACTGTTGAGCCATGCCCGAGAAGCCCGAGCCCCACCAGCCCGCCCAGCCGGACGCACCCAAGGTCCGCACCCTCGACGCCCGTTCGCTGCGCGGCCTCGCCCACCCCCTGCGGATGCGCATGCTCGCCGCGCTGCGCCAGGACGGGCCCGCCACGGCCTCCCAGCTCGCCGAGCGGCTCGGGGAGTCCAGCGGGGCCACCAGCTACCACCTGCGCCAGCTCGCCGCGCACGGGTTCGTCGAGGACGCGCCCGAGCACGGCAAGGGCCGCGAGCGCTGGTGGCGGGCGGCGCACGAGGGCACGGCGTTCGACGAGTCGCTGATGTACGACGGCGACCCCGAGACGCGCGGCGCCGCCGACGCCTTCCTGCACGAGATCGCGACGATCCACACGCAGGAGATGAACACCTACCTCGGCGACGCCCACAACTGGTCCAGGGAGTGGCGCCGCGCCTCGGACCTCAGCGACTTCACGCTGCGCCTGACGCCCGAGCAGAGCCTCGAACTAGTCCGCAAGATGCACGAGTTGGTCGAGACCTACCGCGACCTGCCGCCGGCCGAGGGCATGGAGACGGTGCGCGTCCACACGCACGCCCTCCCCCGCCGCAGCGGCAACTAGGGCCCACGACACCCCACCCCGTTTCCCCAGAAGGAGTCCTGCCATGCACGCCTTCACCCACGCCGCCGACCACACCGCCCGCACCGCCGAACTGTCCGCCGAGGCCGCCGCCTGGCACCTCGCCGCCGAGGCGCACACCGCCCCCGCCCTGCGCGACCGGCTCGGCGAGGCCCTGATCGCCGCCGGGGTCCGCCTCGTCCGGCCGGAGCACGCCCACGGCCGCCTCCGGCACCAGCACCGGCTCGCGGCATGAGCAGGCGGCCGTTCACGGCCGTCCTGGCCGCCAACACGATCTCCATAGCCGGGAGTTCGCTCACCCTGATCGGCGTCCCGTGGTTCGTGCTCCAGACCACGGACAGCGCCGGCCGGGCCGGGATCGTCGCCTTCTGCGCGACGCTGCCGGTCATCGTGGCGGCCCTGGTCGGCGGACCGGTCATCGACCGGATCGGCCGCCGCCGGGTCTCCGCCGCCTCCGACGTGATCTGCGGGCTGGCGGTCGGCGCGATCCCGCTCCTGCACCACGCGGGCGTGCTGGAGTTCTGGATGCTGTGCGCGCTGATGGCCCTCGGCGGCCTCGTGCACACCCCGGGCCTGACCGCCCGCTACGTGCTCCTGCCCAACCTCGCCGAACACGCCGGCACCACCGTCGCCCGGGCCGCGAGCCTGTACGACGCGGTCTCGCGCGGAGCGCGGATGATCGGGGCCGCGCTGGCCGGCGTACTGATCGCCGCGTTCGGCGCCGAGACCGTACTGCTGCTGGACGCGGCGACCTTCGGGGCGTCGGCGCTGCTGGTCTCCGCCTTCCTGCGCGGGGTGCCGGCCGCCGAGCCCCAGCGCACCGCCGGGAAGGTGTCGTTCGCCGTCTACCGGACCGAACTCGCCGAGGGCTGGACCTTCCTGACGCGTTCTCGGCTTCTGATGGGCATCACCGTGATGGTGATGATGACCAACGGCCTCGACCAGGGCTGGTCCTCCGTACTGCTGCCCGTGCACGCCCGCGACTCCCTCGGCGGGGCCACCGCCATGGGCCTGCTGGTCGCCCTCTTCGGCGGCTCCGCCCTGCTGGGCGCCCTGTGCTACGGCGCGTGGGGCGAACGCTTCCCGCGCAGGACCGTCTTCGCGGCGGCCTTCCTCGCCTCCGGGGCCACCCGCTTCGCGGTGGCCGCGTTCACCGGCACCACGCTCCCGCTCGCGGTGACGATGGCCCTGGCCGGACTGGGCGCGGGCATGCTCAACCCGATCCTGTCCACGGTGATGTACGAGCAGGTGCCGGAGAGGCTGCGCAGCCGCGTCTCCGGGGTGACCACGGCGGGCTGCGAGCTGACGATGCCGGTGGGCGGACTCACCGCCGGTCTGCTGGTCGACGGCTTCGGGGCGGCGCACGCGCTGCTGCTGTTCGGCGGCACCTACCTGCTGACGACGCTGGCCCCGGTGGTCTTCCCGGCGTGGCGCGCGATGGAGGCCAAGGCCTCCGGGGAGCCCGGGGACTTCAGGGAGCCCGGGCAGCCCGGGGACCTCAGCAGGACGGAACCGAGTCCTCTCCCCGGTTCAGCGCGCGAAGGGCGTTCACCGCATCCGTCAGCGAAGTGACGGGGACCAGCCGCAGCCCCTCGGGGAGTTCCGATTGCGCGTCCGAGCACTCCGCCTTCGGTACGAGGAACACGGTCGCCCCGTCCCGCCGCGCGGCCTGGGTCTTCAGCGCCACGCCGCCGACCGCGCCGACCTCGCCGTCCGCGGTGATGGTGCCCGTGCCGGCGATGTTGCGCCCGCCGGTGAGGTCGCCGCCGCTGCCGTCGCCGTCGAGCTTGTCGACGATGCCGAGGGAGAAGAGCAGTCCGGCGCTGGGGCCGCCGACGTCGGCGAGGTTGAGGTCGACCTTCACGTCCTTGGGGTTCTTGTGGAGGTAGCCGAGCGCGGCTTCGGAGGCGGCCGACTGCGACTTGGCCATTTCCTCCAGATTGTGCTCTTCGATCTCCTTGTCGCTTCCGCCCGAGGAGTAGACGACTTCCCTGGGCATGACCGCCCGGGAGGAGTCGAACCAGTCGCCGACGAGATCGGGCAGGGTCACCGTGGTGGAGGGGCCGGTGGCCTGGATGGTCGTCATCCGGAGCTGCCCCTTGGTGTCCCGGGTCGGGGCGCCGGAGACGGAGATGACGGCCTTGCCGTCCCGCTCACCCAGTACGTCGGCCGTGAGCCCGGGCTGGGCGATCACGAACGGCAGGGGCGCGAGGGCCGCGACGGCGAACAGCCCGACCACGGGCACGGCGCAGACGGCCAGTGCGGCGGGACGCGGCAGACGCGTGAGACGAGAGAGCACCCGCCCAATCTATCGGCCACCCCCCACCACCCCCACCAGGGGCACAACCGGCCCGGCCCCGCCGGGGGCACATCCAGCCCCGCCAGGGGGCATGAACAGCCCCGCCGGCGTTCGAGGCGCGGGGGTCCGGGGGCGGCGCCCCCGGCAACGGCGCCGCACGGGCAGACCCGCCGACCCCGGCAGAATCCGCCCGGTCCGCGCTAGCGAAGGGCGTCGGCGACTTCCCGCGCCGCGTCGACCACCCGCGGCCCGACCCGCTCCGGCACCGCGTCGGCCAGCATGACGACGCCCACGCTGCCCTCCAGCCCGGTGATGCCCACGAGCGGCGCGGCAGCGCCACTGGCGCCCGCTTCGAGCTCCCCGTGGGTCAGCGTGTACCCCGGTTCGATCAGCGAGCCCTGACGGGCGGCCAGAATGGCCCGCCCGGCGGCCCCGCGGTCCAGCGGGTGGCGGAAGCCGGCCCGGTAGGCCACGTGGTAGTCCGTCCAGGTCGGCTCCACGACGGCGACGGCGAGCGCCTCGGACCCGTCGACGAGGGTCAGGTGCGCGGTGGCCCCGATGTCCTCGGCGAGGGACCGCAGCGCGGGCAGCGCGGCTTCGCGCACCAACGGGTGCACCTGCCGCCCCAGCCGCAGCACGCCGAGCCCGACGCGGGCCCGGCCGCCGAGGTCGCGGCGGACCAGGGCGTGCTGTTCGAGCGTGGCGAGGAGCCGGTAGACCACGGTGCGGTTGACACCGAGGCGGTTGGAGAGCTCGGTGACGGTCAGACCGTGGTCGGTGTCGGCGAGCAGTTTGAGGACTCGGAGCCCTCTGTCGAGAGTCTGGGAGGTTTCCGCGGTCACGACGCCTCTCCCTCTTTCGGTGAGCGGCGGTGACTCTCGGGTGACGCACGTCGCCGGTCCCGCGGCGACGCACGGAGAGGCCGCCGGTAGCGGCCATTGCACCGGCTGCGCTCCCGCGGCGGCGCTGCCACGGTGCGTTCAATGCGGGGACATTAGCGAGCAGGTCCGCTCAGCGGAAGGCCTCGTCCAGAATCCGGGCGCCTACTACCCGTTTATGCCGGTTCCTGAACGCCTGCGGAACCGTTTCGCGGCCCGCTCGCCACAACCCGTCTGTAGGACCGCACATGCGCGGCGGAGGCCCCGCGCGGCCGGTGTCCGTACGATGATCCGCACCGGCCGGCGTCACGCTCCGTAACACCCGACCGGTCCTGGCGGGGCTCCCACTCGCCCCGACCCACCCCGCCCGGGCACCCCGCCCGGCCACCCCCGCCCGGCCACCCCCGCCCGGGTCACCCCACCGGGGTCACCGCATCCGGGTGGCCCACTCCTGCACCTTCTTGATCCGCTCCCGGATCTGCCCCGCCGTCGCCTCCGCGCTCGGCGGCCCGCCGCAGACCCGGCGCAGCTCGGTGTGGATCACGCCGTGCGGCTTGCCGCTCTGGTGGACGTACGCGCCGACCATCGTGTTCAGCGATTTGCGCAGTTCCAGCAGCTCCTTGTGGGAGACCACCGGCCGCCGTTCCGCGGGCAGCTCCAGCAGGTCCGCCTCGGAGTCCGGCTTGCGGCGGCTGTGCGCGATCTGCCGCGACTGGCGCTTCTGGAGCAGCATCTGCACCTGGTCCGGCTCCAGCAGCCCGGGGATGCCGAGGTAGTCCTGCTCCTCCTCGCTGCCCGGGTGGGCCTGCATGCCGAATTCGGCGCCGTCGTACAGCACCCGGTCGAAGACGGCGTCGGACTCCAGTGCCTCGAAGGACATCTGCTCGTCCTCGCCGGTGTCCTCGTCCTCCTGCTTGTTCGCCTCGTCCATCTCCTTCTCGGACTCGGCGTACGGATCTTCCTCGCCCTGCTTCTTGGGCTTGTCGAGGACGTGGTCGCGCTCGACTTCCATCTCATTGGCGAAACCGAGGAGATAAGGAATGGTCGGAAGGAACACGGATGCGGTCTCGCCGCGTCTGCGTGATCGCACGAAGCGGCCGACCGCCTGCGCGAAGAACAGCGGGGTCGAGATGGTCGTCGCGTACACGCCCACCGCGAGGCGCGGTACGTCGACGCCCTCGGACACCATGCGGACCGCGACCATCCAGCGGTCGGTGTTCCCGCTGAAGGTGTCGATGTTCTTCGAGGCCCCGGTGTCGTCGGAGAGCACCAGGGTCGCCTTCGTGCCCGTGATCTCGCGGATCAGCTTGGCGTAGGCGCGCGCCGAGTCCTGGTCGGAGGCGATGACGAGCCCGCCCGCGTCCGGGATGCCCTTCCTGACCTCCGTCAGCCGCTGGTCGGCGGCGCGCAGCACGTTCGGCATCCAGTCGCCGCGCGGGTCCAGGGCCGTGCGCCAGGCCTGCGAGATGGCGTCCTTGGTCATCGGCTCGCCGAGCCGGGCCGCGATCTCGTCGCCGGCCTTGGTGCGCCAGCGCATGTTGCCGCTGTAGGACAGGAAGATCACGGGCCGGACGACGCCGTCGCCGAGCGCGTTGCCGTAGCCGTAGGTGTAGTCGGCGGAGGACCGCCGGATCCCGTCGTTCCCCTCTTCGTACGTGACGAAGGGGATCGGGTTGGTGTCGGAGCGGAAGGGCGTACCCGTCAGCGCGAGCCGCCGGGTCGCCGGGTCGAAGGCCTCGAGGCAGGCCTCGCCCCAGGACTTCGAGTCGCCGGCGTGGTGGATCTCGTCCAGGATCACGAGGGTCTTGCGCTGCTCGCACCGGTTGCGGTGCAGCATCGGGCGCACGCCGACGCCGGCGTAGGTGACGGCGACCCCGTGGTAGTCCTTGCTGAGCGGTCCCGCCGAGTACTCGGGGTCCAGCCGGATGCCTATCCGGGCCGCCGCCTCCGCCCACTGCTTCTTCAGGTGCTCGGTCGGCGCGACCACCGTGACCTGCTGCACGACGTGGTGGTGCAGCAGCCACGAGGCGAGGGTCAGCGCGAAGGTGGTCTTGCCTGCGCCCGGGGTCGCGACCGCGAGGAAGTCACGCGGCTGCGTCTCGATGTACCGGGTCAGGGCACCCTCCTGCCAGGCACGCAGCTTGCTGGCGGTGCCCCACGGCGCACGGCCGGGGAAGGCGGGTGAGAGGTGGTGGGAGGCGGTAGTAGTCACGGTCTCCGGTTCGGGCTCTCGGCGTACTCGCGTACTGGCATGGGCAGTCGTACGTAGGACAACCGGGCCACCTTACCGGGACGGGCCCGCCCCTCGCGGAGGGACAGGCCCGTGACCTCGGGCGGTGCGGCGAGGGTCACATCGGAATCTCAGCGGGCGAACCTCGGGAGCTGCGCCGCGATCTTGGGCACGTCAAGAGCCCCTTGGCACACGTCGAGCACGAACTGCTCGGCTTCGTCCACGTCGAAGTCGGCGTCGAGCGGATGGCCGTTCATGTGGAGGAAGACCCAGGTCGCGTACCAGGCGATGCGCTTGTTTCCGTCCACGAGGCCGTGGTTGCGGGCGAGCGATTCCATCAGGGCCGCAGCCTTCTGCCACACGTCCGGATAGGCGTCCTGGCCGAACACGCTGGCTTGCGGGCGCGCGAGCGCCGAATCGAGCAGCCCGTAGTCGCGCACTTCGTTCGCCCCGAGACGCTCCGCGAGGTTCAGCAACTCGGGAAGCGTGAGGTAGTGCATCAGGCAAGCCTCCGATTGAGTTCGGCGCTCGCCTTCAGCACGTGCTCCGCCGCCTCGTTGAACAGCCGGGAGTGCTCGTTTATGGCCTTGATGACCGCGTCGTGCGCGAAGGACTGCATACTGCGGCCCTCAGCCTCGGCGCGCTGGCGCAGGGCGTCCAGCTCTTCTTCGGTGAATCTGACGTTGAGACCAGCCATGACACGACGGTACCGCGCGGTACCAGTCGGTGTCATGCGGATTCTGGAACCGGCTCCAGTCGGGTCGCCACCCACGCCCCCACCAGCGCCACGCAGGCCATCGGCAGGAAGACCACCAGGAACGCGGCGGGGTGCGAGGCCGCCCCGTCGGCCGTCGCGGCGTGCCCGGCGCCCACCGCTCCCCCGCCCAGCGCGGCGAACGCGGCCCCGCCCACGGCCAGCAGCACCACGTTGGCGAGCGCGTCCGAGATCTGCAGCGCGGCGGAGTTCGCGCCGGCCTCCTGCGGCGCCGACAGCTTCAGCAGCAGCACGCTCGTGGAACCGATGACCAGACCCATGCCCAGGCAGCCGACCGCCCAGGACAGCGCCACCGTCCACACCGGGACGGAGGCGATCAGCACGGCGGGCGCCGTGACGATGGCCAGCGCCACCATCACCATCCCGCCCACCATCAGCCGCTCCCGGTACGGAGCCATCCGCCCCTTCGACTGCACCCACGAGCCACCCGCCCACGTGACCCCGCCGAGCGCGAGCGAGAACCCGGCCATGGTCGGGCTCAGCCCCCGCTGGGTCACCAGCATCAGCGGTACGAAGCTCTCCGCCGCGATGAACGACCCCGCGGCCACCCCGCGCAGCAGCACCACCGACGGCAGCCCGCGCCGCGCCAGGTACGTCCCGCGCGGCAGCAGCCCCAGCACGGCGGGCACGAGCAGGGCCGCGCCGACCGCACCCGGCACCAGGGACCACCACTCCAGCCCCTGGGCGGCGTACTGCAGCAGCCCCGCCCCCAGCGAGATCCCGAAGGCCAGCCGGATCCGCCGCCGGTCGAAGGCCACGGGCTCCCCGCCGACGGGCCCGGAGGCGGTCCGCCGGATCGCCGGCAGCGCCACGCACAGCGGCACCACCACCAGGACCGGAATCCCCAGGAACACCCACCGCCATCCGAGGTGCTCGGTGACGGTCCCCGCCGCCAGCGGCCCGACGATCGACGGCACGACCCAGCTCGCGGCGAAGGCCGCCATGATCGCGGGCCGCAGCCGTTCCTCGTACGCCCTGCTCACCACCACGTACAGCGCGACGATGACCAGCCCGCCGCCGAAGCCCTGCACGGCCCGCCCGACCACGAAGACCCCCATGACCTGGGCGGTCCCGGAGCACACCAGCCCGGCGGCGAAGGCCCCGATCCCGACGGTCAGCGGCCGCAGCGGCCCCTGCCGGTCGGCCCACTGCCCGGAGAGGACCATCCCGAACAGGCTGGTCGTGAAGTAGGCCGAGAACCCGAAGGCGTACAGGCCGACCCCGTCCAGCTCCCGCGCGGCGACGGGCATGGCCGTCCCCACCGCGGTGGCCTCGAAGGCGATCAGGAAGACAACAGAAATGATCCCGACACTGAGCGTCCGGTACGCGGGCCCGAGAACCCCGCCCGGCGACGGGGCCGGGCGGGGCGGGGATATCGGGGGCACGCGGGGTTCAAGGGCGCTCATCGCCCCAGAGTAAGGTGCGTGGCCGCATCTCGACCCTGTCATTTAGACGGATCCGGCCCTCCGCCTCCGGCCCTGGTCCTCCCCGGACTGTGAACGCGGCATGGCAGTCGCATTGCACCCCGCCCGAAACCCTTCCGGGCCGCTCCGGACCCCCATACGGTCATGTCCATCACCACCACACAGCCGTGTGCCCGAGTGGTTGAGGGACTCGCCTGCAAAGCGGGTTACGCCGGTTCGATTCCGGTCACGGCTTCGACGCGAAGGCCGCTCAGGGGGAGGCGCACCCCTGAGCGGCCTTCTCTCTGCCACCGCCGCTAGACGCCGCAGCCGGTCTGCTGCTTGGCGGCGTCCAGGTACTTCGTCATGAGCGTGGTGAACAGGGGCCGTGACGTACCGGGCTTCATCCGGTCGGTGGAGCCGCTGATCCCCAGCTCGAGCTCGAAGGAGCCCTCGGACCCCTTACAGGTGAGCGCGACGCGGGCACCGGTGTTCCAGACGATCCCCTTGTCACCGAGCGGCAGCGGATCCGGTGAGGGCTGGTTCTGGTCCATGGGCGGCCAGACGGTGCTCTGCCCCGACGGCTTGCGCGTGGCGGTGACCAGGACCCGGCCCTTGCCGTCGACGTACACGTTGCACGTCGCCCCGGGCCGCTGCGCGGTCAGCCGCACATCGGCCGGCGAATCCACCTTCACCGTCTCACCGGTACCCAGCAGAGGCTCCAGGTCGGCCTGCGTGAAGATGCCGAAACAGGTCCTCTCGGGCAACTGCGGGGCCGCCTCCTTCTTCTCCTCACCGCAGCCGGTCAGGGCCACGGCCGCAGCCAGGGTGAGGGCGCAAGCGAGCGGGAAACGAGGGTTGCGCATCAGGAGCCGCCGTTCGACGTGGCAACCTGTCCGCGCCCGACCGCGTGCGCGTTCGCCGTCTCCGTCGAAGCCACACCGGCGAGGGCGTCGATGGTCCTCTGGCTCATGCCCGTTCCCTCCACAGCCTTGCGGACCGATTGCGCTGCGGACTCACCGGCTTCCATCTGCGCGTTCGTGTAGTCGATCACAGCCTTGTGATCCGCCTCGCCGGTCTTCTCCGCCTGGTCCTTCTTCGCGCGTTCCACCACACTCTCCGTGATGTCTTCCTGGAGCCACTCCACCACATCCCCGGCCAGCGGCACCATCTCCAGGTACTTGCCGCCCGCCGCGCTGATTCCGCGGTTGATCCACTTGGCGTTGTCCTCGACGCCCTTGACGTACTCCTCCGCCTTGTGGCCGTTCTCCGCGAACGTGCCCTCGGCCCGGGCCTCGGACAAGATGCCGGCGATCTGACCTCCGGGGTGCACAGCGCTCTTGATCGCCGCGTCCAGGTCGTCGTATTCCGTCCGGTGCGCGACGACGTCGTTGATGAGTGTGGTCGTGAACGCCCGCTGGGAGTTGGTGATCGCGCCATATGCGTCCGGGTCCTGGCCCACGGCCCCGATGAACGCTGCCATGTCCGCCTTGTGGAACTCGGCCATCACACCATTGGCCTTGATCATCCGGCTGCCGTTCTCTGCCGACGCCTGCATGTCCGGCATGTACTCTGCGGCCATCTGCCCGAAGTGGCCAGCCATCCCCTTCAGACGGCCGTCGTCCTCACCCGGCTTCGCAGCGATCAGTTCCGGCTTATCGCCCACCTTCTCGACGACGCGCTCCATGATCGACGCCATTTCCTTGGTGTGCGGCACCGGCTTCGCATCCTCGTCGCCCGCCGCGCGCCCGCTGACCGCCGCCTCCAGGGCGGAGCCGAGCGCCTCCTGGCCCGGGCCCGCTTCGCCGTAGGGATGGCCCGGGGCCCGGTCGAAGGCGTCGGCCCAGGACTCCTTGTCCAGCATGTAGTCGACCATGCCCCGCGCCTTGCCGTGCTGCCCGTCCACGGCCTTGTCGGCCGTCGTGACGATGCCGTCGCCGTTGCTGTCCTGGCGGACCGGCTCGTTGAAGAAGGCCGTCGCCGCATCCGGGTTGTGGGACATCGCGTCCATCAGGCCCGTCAGCGGATAGAACCCGCGGCTGCCGTCCTTGCCCTGACTCAGCACCGTCTTCGGGTCGTACGGGGCCCCGTGCTCCCACTCCTTCGCGTGCTCGCGGTCGAACGCGACCATGTCCCGGCCGACCGAGGTCAGGAAGTCCTTGTCGTACTTGCCCTCGTGGAGCAGCGCACCGAGCGCCTGGTAGCCGTAGATCTTGCTGGTCAGATCGCCGGTGACCTGCATTTCCTTGCGGCCGGCCTTCATCAGGTCGGTCGTCCAGGCCGCGTCCAGGTGGTTCGGCGTGTCCTTCTGCGTGGCGAGCCCGAGCATCGCGCCCATGTCGTTCTGGATGTTGCCGACCATCGCCAGGCGGTCCTTGCCGGCGTCGCCCAGGGTCGACGCGTCGATGGACAGCTTCGCGTACGCCTCGAGCGTGCCGTCGGGGCCGAGCTTGCGGTAGAAGTCCGGCGCGAACTCGGGGTCGTTGCGGTTGTCGTCGAGCAGGTCCTCCAGCTCGCGCAGCGCCTCGGGATTGCGCGCCACCCCGCCCGGCTCCTTGCTGAGCTTCTTCATCAGGTCGGCCGCCCGGTCGGCCTGTTCGCCGTCCAGGGTGGTGTACTTCGGCCCGCTGAAGTCGTGGTCGTCCGTGACGTTGGCGCGCAGGGCACGGGCCAGGGAGTCGTCGGCGTCCGCGACGTCCTCGACGAGCCGGTCCACCTTCGCCTGCCAGGCCTTGCGGTTCTCCTCCTGCTTGCGCTTGAACTCGGGGTAGTCCGGGTCGTGCCGGGCCGCGAACTCCGTCTTCGGGTCCATCGGGATGGCCGTGACCTTGCCGGCCCCGTCCACCTGGAACCCGGCGGCGGGGGCCTCCTCCTGGACGGCCTTCTTCAATGCGTCCTGGGCCGTCTTGATGGTGGTGTGGCCGTCGCTGAGGAGCTGCTGGACGCCCCTGGCCTCCTTGGCCGCGTCCTCGAACTCCTTGGCCGTCTTGTCGACGAACGCCCGACCGACCCCGGCCGTGACCCCGCTCCACTCCGCCTTGTCGGACTTCGCCTTCATGCCGTTGCGAGCGGCCTCGGCCATCTCGTCCAGCTTGTCGACCATGGCCTTCCAGTCGGTGGCCGCCGTCTGGAGCTTGTCCAGCGGGGCGTGCATCACGTTCTCGTACGTCAGCATTCCGGAGGCCTACTTCAGGTATTTGTCGATGGCGGACGCGGTGAAGTCGGCCTGGAGCTGCTGCTCGTCCTTGGCGTGGGACTTGAGCGAGTAGTTCAGGCCGTTGGAGATGTTCGCGCAGGCGGCCACGAGGGTCTTCACCTGGCTCTCCCACATGCTGTTGACCTTCAGCAGCGCCGCCCCGCTCGCGAAGCTCTCCTTCGTGAGCGCACCGGCCGCCTCTGTGGTTGCGGTGGCGGCGTGCTTGCCGTCGGTCTGGAGACGGGAGTGCAGCTTGAACGCCTCGGAGCCGATCGCGCCGATGTGGTCCTGATTCAGCTCGAGGTCACCACCGCCACCGCCGCCACCACCGCCCGGGTCCATCGGGACGTGGTTGAGGCGCATGGCGACATTGGCACTGGCCGTGGCGCGCGCCGACGCCCATTCCTCGTCGAACGACATCGCGTGAACTCCTGTGTCAGGTCGTGGGGGGGGTGGTGTCAGCGTTCCGGCGTACGACAACCGCGGTGACGGCACCGGCGACCAGCAGGCACTGTAACGCTTGTTCGACTCCGGATCACTGCGGCGTGGCGGCGCCCTGGCTGCGGGCGTACGGGCTCACGGCCTTGCGGCCTTACCTGGTCGGCGCGGCCTTCTCCTTGACGACCAGCCTGTCCGGCAGCCCGCCATTGTCCTTGCATCCGAGTTCCTTGGCCATGGCCAGGGCAGCCGAGTGAACGATGGCCAGGTTGGCCTCGCGCAGCTCGGGTTCGTCCCCCTTGGAACCTTCCGAGACGCTGACACTCGCCGCGACGGGCACCACCTTTTCGAGACCCCCGAGGCGGGTGCTCGCGCAGTCGAAGAACAGCATGGCCTGCCGCGAGATGGCCAGGGCATTGCGGCCGAGGTCGTACTCCCAATAGCGGCCCTGGCCACTCTCACTGTGTTCCCCGGTCCGCTGCAGGTCGCTCTGGATCTCGAAGCTCACCGAAGCCTTCCGCCGGTTCTTGTCGTCCAGCGGAGTGGCCTTGCATACCGGCCCGCCGAGCGAGGCGCCCGCCTTGGCGTAACCGGCGACCAGTAGGTCCGCCACCCCCGGGACTCCCTTGCTCTCACCGTTCTCCGGCGGCGCGAAGACCGTAGCCCCGGTGACCTTCTCGAGTCCGCGGACCGCGTCGGGGCCGAGCATGCCTCCTGGGCACACCTGTGCCGCGGTCAGCTCGGTGGGACCGCTGGGCTCGGCGCCGTCCCCGGAACAACCCGCGAGCAGCACCGCGCCCACGACGGCCAGAGCCACTCCTCTGGCCCGCCCTTTCGCGGTCCCCGGAATCGCTGGTGTCATCCTCGCCCCTCAGTTCCCTGTGACGGGCTGGTTGCCCGTGTGCCGCTCCAGTCCCCAGCCCGTGTTGTAGCCGGTCTGCGAAGACTGCCTCAGGATCTCGTCGAGCGGGTCGGTCGAACTAACCGGGTGGCGGATCAGGAACCGGTCCACCGGTCCCGAGGCATTGGCCTCCCCCTGGGTATACACGCTCTGCTTGTCCTGGTGCGCCTTGGCTTCCCTGCGGTCCTTCTCGCGGTCGCCCTCGGCCTCGGACCAGTCTCCGATGAGGTTGCCGGCGACCTGTTCCAGCGCCCCGCTGCCCGTGTCGACCGCCAGCGGAACGATGATGGCCGCAGCTCCGGCCGCCGCCGCCGTGGCGGGCAGGAAGGCAACACCCGCTGCTATCCCCGCCGTGGCACCGAACTCGATCCACCCGGAGCGCTTCTCGGCGGCCTTGTCGTAATCTTCGGTCCACTTCTTCGCGTCGGCGTCGATCTGCTTGCCGCGGGACTCGTCCAGAATGCCCTGGAACTCTCCCCCGGTCCGTGCCGCCTCCATGAGACCGCTCTGGTTGAGCTTCCCGTCAGGCGCCACCTGTGATTCCAGCATCGAAGCCTGGAAGACGGACTCGGCCTGGGACATCGTGAGGTAGGAGTCGGGATGCTGCCCGAGGCTGCTGAGGAACTTCCGCGCGTCGTCGCGCTCGAACTCGGCATGGCCGTCGGCCACCTTGGCGAACGCGCTGTCCGGACGGTTGTCGTTCAGCCCGTGGTTGAGGTCGTCGATGTATCCCGCCCCCATGTTCCCCAAACTGTCCGCCAGGGATTCCTGGTTCTTCAGCAGTTCGGCGTCACCGCCGTACTTGGAGACGACCTCCTGCATGATGCGCGAGGACGCCTCGTCACGCTCCAGCTTCGGCGACGGGTCGTCCCAGGCGTGGCCCAGGGTCGCCGCCTCCAGCGCGTGACCGAGCGCGTCCGGCATGTACTGCTGGACCTTCTTCAGGTCGTCGGGGTTGGTCCCCTCCATGTCGATGGTGAAGTCGTACTTCTCGTTGCCGAAGAAGTCGAGGTAGTTCTTGACCGGGTGCTTGTCCTTGTCCTTGCCCAGATCGGCCGGCCCGGACTTCTCTGTCCCGTCCGTGTTGTACGCACGCGGTTCGCGCTCCGGGTCGAAGAACTCCTTCGCCGCCTCCGGGCTGTGCCCCATCGCCTCCAGGAAGCTGACCACCGGGTCATAGCCCGCACCGTTGACCCCGGAGGGGTTGAACAGGTTCTTGCCGTACCCGTTGATGTGCCGCGTCGCGTTGAAGAAGTCCGGGTCCTTGGCGTGGATCTGCGTGGCGTGCTCCGCGATGGGCACCAGGAACTTGGGGTCGTAGTTCCCGTAGCGCATGATGCCGCCGAGCAACTGGTACCCGTACGGCGGATTCTGGTCGTACTTCGCGAGCGGGATGTGCTGGGTGCCCAGCTTGCGCAGCTCCTGCGCGTAGCTGTCCGGCAGATGCGGCTCGTTCTTGGAGTTGGTGGCCGTGGCCAGGTTGAGGCCCAGGTTCTTCTGGAGTTCCTGGACGTCCTTGAGGCGCTGCTCGTCGAGTTTGGAGTAGTCGTACGTGTCGGTGGACATGTAACCGAAGAACTGGAGCGCCCCCTTGGGGCCGAGCGTCTCGTAGAAGTTCTTCGAGAACTCCGGCACCTTGGCGTTGTCCGCCAGCAGCTCGTTGAGCTCCACGAGCTCGTCGTGGCTGATCTCCCGGCCCTTCTTCGCGAGATCGGCGGCTCGGCCGGCCTGTTCCGCGTCGAGGGTGGCGTACTTCGGACCGCTGAAGTCGTGCCCGTCGGTGACGTTGGCGCCGAGCATGCGGGCCAGCGACTGGTCGACGTCGTCACAGTTGTCGATGATGGCGTCGATCTTCTGCTGCCACAGTCCGCGGTTCTCGCTCAGGGACCGCTGGTAGTCGGGGTCGTGCCGGGCGGCGTTCCGCTCCCCCTCCGTGGCCGGGAGGATGGCCGTCACACGCCCGGTGGCATCGACCTGGAAGCCGGCCGCCGGAGCTTCCTCCGTGGCGATCTTCTTCAGCTGGTCCCTGGACTGCTTGAAGACGGCGAGGCCCTCGGTCAGGGCCTTGTGGATGCCCTTGGCCTCCTTGGCCGCGTCCTCGAACTCCTTCGCCGTCTTGTCGACGAACGCCCGACCGACCCCGGCCGTGACCCCGCTCCACTCCGCCTTGTCGGACTTCGCCTTCATGCCGTTGCGAGCGGCCTCGGCCATCTCGTCCAGCTTGCCGACCATCGCCTGCCAGTCGGTGACCGCCGTCTGCAGCTTGTCGACGGGCGCGTTCAACACGTTCTCGTACGTCAGCATGCGGGCGCCGCCTACTTGAGGTATTTGTTGATCGCGGATGCGGTGAAGTCGGCCTGGAGCTGCTGCTCGTCCTTGGCATGGGACTTGAGCGAGTAGTTCAGGCCGTTGGAGATGTTCGCGCAGGCGGCCACGAGGGTCTTCACCTGGCTCTCCCAGGTGGAGTTGACCTTCAGCAGCGCCGCCCCGCTCGCGAAGCTCTCCTTCGTGAGCGCACCGGCCGCCTCTGTGGTTGCGGTGGCGGCGTGCTTGCCGTCCGTCTGGAGACGGGAGTGCAGCTTGAACGCCTCGGAGCCGATCGCGCCGATGTGGTCCTGATTCAGCTCGAGGTCACCACCGCCACCGCCGCCACCACCGCCCGGGTCCATCGGGACGTGGTTGAGCCGCATGGAGACATTGGCACTGGCCGTGGCGCGCGCCGACGCCCATTCCTCGTCGAACGACATCGCGTGAACTCCTGTGTGGGAGGGGCTGGGTCGGTCAGCGGTTCCGGCGTACGACGACGGCGGTGACGGCACCGCCGATCAGTACGCAAGCTCCCAGTCCGAGGCCGATCCAGGGAAGGAGACTGCTCTCCTTCTTCTGCTCGGCCTGGGGGGCGGGGGCGGGCGCGGCGGCATCGGGGGCCTTGGCGTCCGGGGAGCCGGAGGGTGATCCCTTGGACCCGGATGCGGCTGCTGCCGCCAGGTCGGGGAGGGGGTAGACGTCGGCCGGGCCGGGGTCGCCGGGGTTCTGCAGCGCTACGCGGGGGCGAACCACGCCGTAGCCGACGTAGTCGTTGCGCTGGCTGCCGTCGAGGGGCTTGCCAGCAGTGTTCAGCAGGACACGGAGGACCTGGTTGTTGGTCCAGTCTGGGTGGGCGGACCAGACGAGGGCGGCGGAGGCAGAGGCGAGGGCGGAGGCATCACTCGTACCGTGGGTTTTGCAGAGCCCCGTCTTGCCTGAGCAAGCGGTGACGATGTCGATGCCAGGTGCGGCCATGTCCACCTGGGGGCCGTGCTCCGACTCCTTGGTCGGCTCGCCTGTGGGATCGACTGCCCCAACCCCCACCACCCCGGGAGTCCCGGCCGGGTAAAGAAGCTCGTTGGTCGAATCCCCGTAATTGCCAACGGCAGCAAAGATCAACTTACCCTTTGAGAGCGCGTATTTCACCGCCTCAGCCCGTGCTAGATCATCCTCCGGCTTACCGTCGATACCGATGGACATATTGATGATCTTGGCATCCGAGTCCGCGGCGTATCGAATGGCCGCAACCCATGACGGCGTTTTCAGTTCTTTATTGTCAACGAGGAGCGGGAGAATCTTGGCACCCGGCGCAAGTCCGTAGCCACCGTCGCCACTCGGATGCTTTCCCGTTCCAGCGATCATCGCGGAGATGCCTGTGCCGTGGCCACTGTTCTCACTGCGTCCGTCGCCACCACGCGGTGTGAAAGTCTTGCCAGAGACAATCTGACCTTCCAGCTCGGGAATCACCTGCACCCCGTCATCGATTACCGCGACGGTGACACCCTTCCCCGTGCTGATTTTCCAGATCTCGTCGGCCTTCATGGCGTCGAGATGCCATTGCTGCGATCGGATGGTCTCCGCGTGGGCCGGGGTCGCGGCGACCCCGGCCAGCAGGAGACCCACGAGGGCCGAGGTCGCCTTACGCATGTGCATCCCGCGCAATGTCCGTTCTGCTCAGTCGATCACCGGCGGAGCAACACGACGGTTGCCCTGCCAGGTCTCTTCGTCTTCGACCAGGTAGTCGGGGCGTTCGCCCCCCTGGTCGTCCCCTCGCTTACCCGGAGCGTGCGCACCCGCGCCAACAGCGCCGTTCCGCACCAGGCCCGAGCCGCCCTGGGTGAACGGCTTACCACCCGCGATCGGGCGACCGGCAGCAGACTGGCGTCCTCCGACGACGCCTCCCGGCTCCGAGGCGAGTCGGCGGCCCGCCGCCGGGCCGCCTCCGTGAGCGCCGCCACCCATGCCGCCACCCATCGGGCCACCCATGCCACGGCCGGCCTGGGCTCCTTCGCCGATGACCGTGCCGCGCGGGATGCCCGAGCCAGGACCGTTGGATGTCACGGGTCGACCGCCCATGATGCCCGTGTCACGCGGGGGCATGCCCGGCGGCATACCGCCGACCCTGCCAACCGGACTGTTGGGTCCTGTCAAACGCGGGTAAGGGCCAAGTCCGGGTCCTGCGCCCGGGCCAGTCCCCTTCAGGCCGCCGACCGGCGGGAGACTCGCGGGCGGGACGAAGGGGCCGGGGGTGGGAACGCCGGGGCCCGGACCAGTGGGCAGCGGCCCACTGGGCGGGGCCGTCACCGGCGGCACAGCCCGATCCGGGAGGGTGCCCAGGGAGTCGAGACCCACGTTCACGTTGCGGTCCGGAATTCCCGGCACGGGTACCGACGGGACCGTGTTGTCCGGCTGCGGCTGGTGCCCGGGCACCCAACCGGGGCTGTTCGAAGGCGCATCACCGTACGAGCTAGGCGGCGTGTATGAGGAACCGGCCGAGCCGTATCCCCCGCCTGAACCGCCTCCGGACCTCGCCATGTCTTCTGAACCGTAGTAGGAAGGCGGCACAAGCACCTTCGGCGGCGGCGGAAACGTCGGGGCCTTCGACTGTGCCCTGTTCATCTCCAAAGTCGACTGGTCGTACGCCCCGGCCAGCTTGTTCATCGCGTCCACGGCCCGCGCGTGGTCTCCGTTCAACCTCCGCCACGCGTCCTGGCCGAGCTGCACCGCATCCGGATCATTGTGGTACTTGCGGGACAGCTCGAGGTCTTCCTTGAGGCTCGCCTCGGTACGTGGGTTGTAAGGAGGCATGTTGCCCTCCGCACCGTCGGACCCCTTGACCTCCCCCATGACCTGAGCCGCGTGGACCATGCTCTTACCGCTCTCCGCGCTGTACTCGGCCAGCACCAGCGTGGCACTCCCCGCCTGGCTCACCCAGTTCTGGAACGCGTCGGCCGATTCGCCCTCCCAGCCCGTGACCTTGTGGTCCTTGAGCTTGTTCCCGATCTCCTCGATCGTCTTGGCGGCATCGGCGAGCTGCGTTCCCAGCGCACGGACCGCTCCCGGGTCGATCGCAGTAGCCATCGCGTGAAGCTGCGCGTGCGTGTAGCCCTCAAAATTCGTCATCCGAGAAGAGCGCCCTTCCTCGTCCCCTTCGGCTGCGGACTGTTCGGCGCGGCCTGTGTTCCATCACCCTTCTTGTCCGCGTACGGGTCACGGTCAGGGATGTACTGATCATGGGCCTGCTTGGCGAGGGCGACCAAGCGACGCTTGGTCTCCTCGTCCACCTCGGCAAAGCTCTTGCCCGCAGACTGGACTGCGAGACCCAGGGCCTCGATCTGCACCGCCAACCCCTTCGACAGCTTCTGCAGCTCCGCGTGAACGGTGCGGTACGAATGGTTGAGTTTGGTGGCCTCGGCGAAGTCACCCAGGGCTGATGTCGACAGCGCGCCGTCGGCCAGCTTTCCGTGGTGCGCCGGAGATTCCTGAAGCTTCGTCAGAAGGTCGTCCACCAGCTTCTGGTAGTCCTTCAAATTGTCGTACTGAATCCGCAGTGCCGCGGCGGTGGCTTGCGCGGCCGCCTGCGCGGCGATTCCGCTCGCCACGCCCGCTGCGATGCCAACCCCGAACAGACTTGCCCCGTTGTCCTCTGCCACGTCGCTCTCCCCGTCTCCCCGTGGTCACGGCGCTCGTCAGCGCCGCTCCCCGTCCCCGTTCGCGGGCGTTCGCGCGCATTCACATGCGCACGTACCCACTCTCACCGATCACTCTAGCGATCTGCTCCGACAGCCCCAAGTCCGGGTTGCACGTGCAATGCGGTTCACACGGTCACGAGTTGGGCACCGCGACCGCCGCCGATGGCCGGATCGGGAGCCTGTTGACCGGGCGGCCCGTGGCCGCGCGTACTGCCGAGGCCACCGCCGCCGGGGCCGTGACCACGGGGACCGCGCTCGCCGCCTTCGCGCCGAACGGGGCCACCACGTCGCGCTCCTCGACCAGTTTGACGATGCGGACCACCGGCGCGTCCAGTGCGGTCGGCAGGGCGTAGCCCGTCAGGTCGGGGTGGCGGACGAGGCCCGAGACCGTGCGGAGGTTTTCCGTCAGCGCCGCGCCCACGCCCTGGGTGACCCCCGCTTCGATACGGGCTTCCAGCTGGCGGGGGTTGAGGATGCGGCCCACGTCCTGGGCCACCGCGAGTTCGACCACGCGGACCGAGCCGAGCTCGATGTCCACGTCCACCACCGCGCGGATCGCGCAGAAGGCCAGGCCGACGAAGGCGTCGCCCTGCCCGTCGCCGTCCAGGGGTTCCGTGGGGTGCGGGCGGCACTGGGCCGTCGCCCAGAGCTCCTTGCCTTCTATGGCCTCCGCGACCGTCATGGAGAAGGCGCCGTCGTACGACGTGATCCGGCCATCCGCGATCTGCAGGAGTTCCGTGGACATGCCGAGTTTGTGGGCCATCGGCTGGAGGAGCTGCGTACGGACCATCTTGGCCGCCCGCTCCACCGCTCCGCCCGACACCCAGGTGTGGCGGCCGTGCGCCGCCGGGCCGGCCGGCGGCTGGTCTGTGTCGACGGGGGCCGTCGTCACCTCGTCGACGCCCAGGACCTCCTGGACGATCTGGCGGGCGAGGGTCGCGAAGCCCTGGCCGGTGTCGACGGCGGCGCAGATGACCGTCGCCGCGCCGTTCACCACCTTGACGGTGGCGGTGGAGACCTCGTCGGTGCCCTCGGCGCCGAGCATGTGCACCATGCCGACGCCGTAGCCGACGCCCCGCCGCACCGCGCCCGGCTCGCCCGCGCCCTCCGGGCCGCCCGGGAGCAGCCACTCGTCCTCAGGAGTGTCCTTCGGGAGGGCAGGGAGTTCGAAGTCGCGGACCGCGCGCAGGAGTTCCGCGACCGGGGCCGGGCAGGTGACCGTCTGGCCGGTGGGGAGCAGGTCGCCCGTCGCCAGGACGTTGCGCATGCGCAGTTCCGCGCCGTCGATGCCGAGGGCGGCGGCCAGTTTGTCCATCTGGCCTTCGTACGCCGCGCAGACCTGCATGGCGCCCTCGCCGCGGACGTGCCCGGAGGGGGGGTTGTTGGTGCGGACCGCCCAGCCTTCGACGAAGGCGTGCGGCACCACGTACGGGCCGCAGGCGAACGCGACCGCCGCGGCCAGGGATTCGGAGGACGAGTCGGCGTACGCGCCGGCGTCCATCAGGATCTGCGCCTCGACCTTGACCAGCCGCCCCTCCGCGTCCGCGTGGTGGCGGTAGCGCAGCAGGGTCGGGTGGCGGTGGGTGTGGCCGAGGAAGGACTCCTCGCGGGTCGCGGCCAGCTTGACCGGGCAGCCCGTGCGCAGGGCGAGCAGGCCGAGCGGGAGCTGGAAGGCGGCGTCCTCGCGGTCGGCCATGGCACCCGGGACGCCGGTGACGACGACCCGTACGCGGTCCGGGTCCAGCCCGAAGCAGGCGGCGGCCAGGTCGCGGTCGGTGTGCGGGTCGGTCGAGGCGGTGTACAGCTCGACGCCGCCGTCGGGGCGCGGTACGGCCAGCCCGGCCTCGGCGCCGATGGGCGCGGGGTCCTGGCGGCCGATCCGGTAGAGGCCCTCGACGACGACCTCGCCGGTGATCTCCGGGTCGCCGTAGCGGAGCGGGATGTGCCGGATGAGGTTGCCGTCGGGGTGCAGCGGGGCGGCGCCGAAGGACTGCTCGGGGTCGGTGACCGCGTCGAGGAGCTCGTACTCGACGGCGATGGCGGCCGCTGCGAGGCGCGCGGTGTCGGGGTGGTCGGCGGCGACGGCGGCGATGGGCTCGCCGTGGTGGCGTACGACGTCGTGCGCGAAGACGGGCCGGTCCGCGATCCGGCGGCCGTGCGTGGTGGCACCGGGGACGTCGGCGTGGGTGACGACGGCACGCACGCCCGGCATGGCGGCGGCGGCCGTGGTGTCGATGGAGAGGATCCGGGCGTGGGCGTGCGGGGAGCGCAGCACGGCGGCCCACAGCAGGCCCTCGGCCCACAGGTCGGCGGCGTAGGGGAAGGTGCCCTCGGTCTTGGCCCGGGTGTCGGCGGAGGGCACGGAGGCGCCGATTCCGCGCGGAACCTGCTGGTCGGCTGGGTCCGTGGGCGCCGCCAGGGCGGTCACCATCGTGTTCAGCGCCGTCGTCGCCGTCGCCGCGTCCTGACCGCTCACGCCGTGCCTCCGTGGTGGATGCCGCCCTCGCCGGGCGCTGCCTGGTGCGGAATACGCGGCTCCGGCGAAGCCGCGGACTCGGCGGCCGCCGCCTCGCGCTCGGCCACGACCTCGCGCACGGCGTCGACGACCCCCGCGTAGCCGGAGCAGCGGCAGAGGTTGCCGCAGAGCGCCTGGCGGGTCTCCAGCTCGCTGGGAGCGTGGTTGCCCTCCAGCAGGTCGTGGATGGTCATCGCCATGCCGGGCACGCAGAACCCGCACTGCACCGCACCCGACCTGCACAACGCCTGCTGCACGTCCGAGAGTTCCCCGTCCGTCGCGAGACCTTCGACGGTGCGGACCTCGCTGCCGGCGGCCGTCGCCGCCGGGACCAGGCAGGAGGCGACGAGCCGGCCGTCGACCTGCACGGCGCACGCCCCGCATTCGCCCTGCGAGCAGCCGTCCTTGGCGCCGGCGAGGCCGAGGCGCTCGCGCAGCACGTAGAGCAGGGACTCGCCGATCCAGGCGCCGGTGACGGGGCGGTCGGCGCCGTTCACACGCAGGACGTAGGAGGCCTGGGGGTGCTCGTTCTCTTCTTCGTACGTCGGCACCTCGGCCGGGACACCTCCGGTGGTGTCCTCGTCCAGGGGTGACAGGGCGCTGTCGGCGGTGACCGCGGTCGGCACGGGCGCGGAGGCGTCGTCCGCCGGGGCCTGGACGGCTTCGCCGGGCCCGGATCCGCCGGCCTCGGCGGGGTCGGCGGCGCCGGCTCGGGGTGCGGCCGTCTCCGCGGGCGCGTGCGGGTCCGCGTCGGCGGCCTCCGCCGCGGGCCCGGTGGCGGCCGGACCGTCGACCGCGGCGTCGACCGGGGCGTCGACCGCGGCATCGGCCGGACCGTCGACGGCGACATCGGCGGGCAGCGCCGCGGACTCCGCCGGGGCCCGGTCGGGCGCCTGCCCGAAGGCGTCGAAGCCGCGGCCGTCGGTGCCCACGGGCGGCACGAACTCCGCGTGCCCGGTGTGGCTGGTGAGGTCGATGTGGCCGGTGTGACTGGCGTGCCCAGAGTGATCGGCGTGCCCGGAGTGGTCCACATGGCCGGAGTTGTCGACCTGCCCGGAGTGCTCCGCCTGCCCGGCGCCCTCCCCGTGCCCGGCACCGTCCGCGTGCTGCGCGTGGACCGCCTGCTCGGCGTGCGCCGCGAACTCCGCCTGCTCGGCGTGCCCCGCGAACTCCGCCTGCTCGGCGTGCCCCGCGAACTCCGCCTGCTCGGCGTGCCCCGCGAACTCCGCGTACTCCACGTGCCCGGTGTGCCCGCCGTGCGCCCCGAAGCCTGCATGCCCCGCATGTCCCGCATGCCCTGCATGCCCCACGTGCCCCGCATGCCCGCCGAACTCCGCGTGCTCCGCGGCCCGCGCCCCCTCGGCCGGCTCCTGCGCCGGGCCGTGGGCGGCCTCGATGTCGTGCGGGGTCGGGTGCGCCGGCTCGTCCTCCGGGAGCGGGGTGCCCACACCGGGGCCGCCCAGCACCCGCGGCCCGCGCAGCGGGGCGGTGCCCACGCCGGGGCCGCCGAGCAGCCGGCCGGAGGTGGCCGCCGTGGCGGCGGCAGCGGCGGCCGATGCGGCCGCGGCCTCGTCGGTGCCCGGCAGCGTGCCCGCGTCCTGCGTCAGGTACGCCCACGGGGCCGGGGCGCCGCCCGGCAGCGTCGCCGGGGCCTGGCTCCAGTCGGCGTCCAGCGCACTGGGCGCCGGCGGCCGGAAGTCACCCTGCTGCTCGGGAGCCCCGTGCAGCCCGGGAGCGCCGTGCAGCCCGGCCGCCCCCTCCTGCGTCCCCCCGTACTCCGCGTACTCCGAGTACCCGGGGACCGCCCACTGCCCCGTCGAGGCCTCGTCCTGGAACCGCCACTCGGCCGTCGCCCCGGGGTCGTGCGCCGGGGGCTGCGCCTGCTCCGGCTCCGCCTCGGCGAACGCCGCCGCCACCGCTGCCGGGATCGGGATCGACGCCGGGATCGGGCCGCCCACCGGCGCGGGCGTGGGAGCGGGCCCCTGGTCGGCCTGGGCGGAGCCCCCCGCCTCGGGCCACTGCACCGGGATCGTCCAGGTCCCGGTGGCGCTCGGATCCGTACTGACCGAGCCCAGCGGCACGATCATCGGCGGCGGCACGAACCCGTGCCCGGGCGCCGCGAGGGGCTCGCCGGTGCCGAGCGCGTCCAGCATGTCCTGCGGAAGTTTCACGAAGGCGGTGGCGTCCGAGTCGTACTCGCCGCCCTGCGGGACGGGTTCCCAGCCCCAGCCCGCCGCGCCGTTCGCACCGTTCCCGGCGTTCCCCTGGGTCACGTTCTCGTTCTCGTTCTCGCTCATGAGGTCAGCGCCCTCCCCAGGGCCCTCCGTGCCAGCACGGCCACCGTGCGCCGCAGGTGCAGCACACCGGGAGCCACGGGGTCCCCCTGGTCGGGCACGCAGGCCGCCCCGACGTACTCGCCGAAGGCCTCCAGCGCCTCGGGGGCCAGGCTCCGGTCCCCGTCCCAGTCGATCAGCGAGGCCACCCACTGCTCGGCCTCCAGCGGACGCAGCGGCATCGGGGCCACCGCTCCGATCGCACACCGCACCCCGCGGCGGGCGGGATCCAGTACGAGTCCCACGGACGCCACCGCGCGCCCCGGTCCCGTACGCCCCGTGGCCTTGAGGAACACCTGCGGCGCGTGCAGCAGCGGCACCCGCACGAAGCCGATCAGCTCACCGGGCCGGAGCATCTCGCGGCCCGCCAGCAGGTGCGAGACCGGGATCTCCCGCTGGCCGAGCGGCCCGGCGACGAGGAGCACCGCCTCCAGCGCGGCCAGCACGGGCAGTGCGTCGCCCGTCGGCGCGGCCGTGGCGATGTTCCCGCCGAGGGTGCCCGCGTTGCGGATCTGCGGGGGCCCGGCGGCGCGTGCGGCGGCCGCCAGTGCGGGGATCAGGGCTGCGAAGTCGGGCCGTCCCATCCGCGCGTGCGTGAGGCCGGCGCCGAGCAGCGCGTGGCCGTCCTGGTACTGCCAGCCGCGGATTTCGTTGATCCGGCCCAGGCCGACCAGCGCGGCGGGCCGCAGGAGCCCGGCGTTCACGGCGGCCATGAGGTCGGTGCCGCCGGCGACGGGCACGGCGGCGGGCATGGCGGTGAGCGCCGCCACGGCCTCGTCGAGCGAGGTCGGCAACGTCACGGACTGCGCCGCGTGCGGGCCCTGCGCCGAATACTGGCCCTGCGCGCCCTGCGGCGCATCCGACGCGTGCGGTGCTTGCGGTGCGTGCGTGGTCAACCCAGCTGCCCCTTCCCGATGTCCCGGTCCCGGCGCTCACGCCTGTCCGCCGTACGGTACGTGCTCACCGCCGGGAGGTGGCAACTCTGGCACATCTTCCGGGCCGCTCGCCGCGAGGGTCTGCCGGGGCGGGGGCAGCCGGGCCGCGGGGCCCTCACCGGCCCGCTCGCGGCTTCCTCACGGCCTCCGCGGAACCCCCTGCCCGATGGCCCGATTTTCCCCGTATAGGAGGAAAACCAGACAGAGTTCCGATTCCCGGCGTCGCAGGATCGTCGCGCGATCGTCGCCCGCTCGTCACGCGATCGGGGGCTCGCCCTCGATCGGACGCCCGAGCACCCCCGGCCGCCGCTGCCACGGCAACGGGCCGCCCGGCGGCCGGTAGTCGACGCCGAGCGCGTCCAGCCGGGCGTAGTGCGCCGCATCCATCCGGCGCTCGAAGTCCGCGTAGTCCCGCTCGCCGGGCTCCGGCAGCCGGGACCACACCACCTCCGCGAAGGCCGCCAGCCGCGGGAACGCCTGGTAGTCGACGCGGCTCTGGTTCTCCATCACCTCGGTCCACACGTTGGCCTGCGCGCCCAGCACCCGGGCCGCGGCCGCCTCGGACATCTTCGGCGGTACCGGCTCAAACCGGTACACGTCCTCCAGCGAGCGCACGTACCCGATCGGCATCGGCTCGTCCCCGCCGCCCGCCTGACGGTGGTCCAGGTACACCTGCTGCTCGGGGCACATCACCACGTCGTGCCCGGCCTCGGCGGCGGCGATCCCGCCCGCGTAGCCCCGCCAGGAGGAGACGGCGGCGCCGTCCGCCAGCCCGCCCTCGAGGATCTCGTCCCAGCCGATCAGCCGCCGGCCGCGCTCGGCGAGCCAGCCGTCGAAGTGCCGGATGAACCAGGACTGCAGCCCGTCCTCCCCGTCCACCCCCAGCTCGCGGATCCGCTCCTGCGCGACCGCCGAGGCCTTCCACTGCGCCTTGGGGCACTCGTCCCCGCCGACGTGCACGAAGGGCGAGACCTCCGCCGGGAAGAGCTCCAGCAGCTCCTCGAAGACCCCCTCGTAGAAGCGCAGCACGGCCTCGGTCGGCGCGAGCACGTTCTCGTTGATCCCCCAGTCGTCCCACACCTCCAGCGCCGAGGTGTCCACCACGTCGGCGTTCCCCAGCTCCGGGTACGCGGCGATCGCGGCCTGCGAATGCCCCGGCAGGTCGATCTCCGGGACCACCCGTACGTGCCGCTCCGCGGCGTACGCGACGATCTCGCGGATGTCGTCCTGGGTGTAGAAGCCGCCGTGCGGGGTCTCGTTCCACAGCGGCGAGGCCCGGTGCCCCCACCGGCTGCGCGCCCGCCACGCGCCGACCTCGGTCAGCCGCGGGTGGCGCTTGATCTCGACCCGCCAGCCCTGGTCGTCCGTCAGGTGCAGGTGCAGCACGTTGAGCTTGTGCGCGGCGATCAGGTCGATGTACCGCAGCACGCCGTCCTTGGGCATGAA
This sequence comes from Streptomyces sp. NPDC085524, assembly GCF_044541755.1. Taxonomy (NCBI): domain Bacteria; kingdom Bacillati; phylum Actinomycetota; class Actinomycetes; order Kitasatosporales; family Streptomycetaceae; genus Streptomyces; species Streptomyces sp. NPDC085524. The sequence goes on along the minus strand of NZ_JBITTH010000021.1, from coordinate 68,619 downwards.
GTGCCGGGCCACGTCGAGCATCAGCCCGCGCCACGCGAAGCGGGGGCCGTCCAGGAGGTCGCCCACCGGCAGCCGCCAGCCGCGGCCCCGCATCGTGGGGGCCCGCCGGTAGGCCTCGGGGCCGAGCAGCTGACGCAACGTCTGCGCGGCGTAGAAGATCCCCGCCGGGTCGGCGCCTTCGAGCAGCACCCACCGCCGCGTGACGTGCAGCTCGTACGACTCCGCGCCGACGCTGCGCGCCAGGTCGGGGCGGAGCACCAGCCGGATCACCGTGCGCCCGCCGTGCTCCTCCCCCGCCGCCGGCGCGGGCAGGTCCCAGCCGGTGGCGCCACCGAGCTCGCGGCGCAGCCAGCGGGCGGTCCCCTCGGTGCCGGGGCCGACGTCGAGCAGCGGATCGTCCAGGACGCACTCGCCGGCGCCGCGGGCGAAGCGCGCGAACTGCGGCTCCGGAATCACATCGGGCATGGCCGACCCCTCCACCGTCCAGCCGTTGCGACATGCGCAACGCACGTTTCGCATGGCGCGCTCCGGCGCCCGTGCGGCCGACCCTAGCCCTCCCCTCGCACACGGCAAAGGCCCCCGGACGCGCGCGAGCGCATCCGGGGGCCTCCGGGGCCATTGGCCTGCGGGGAGCGGGCCGGACGGAGCCGGACTACTTGTCCTTGCCGCCCTTGTCCTTGTCCCCGCCGGGGCCCATGGACTCGTAGATCTCCTTGCACATGGGGCAGACCGGGTACTTCTTCGGGTCCCGGCCCGGCACCCAGACCTTGCCGCAGAGCGCGACGACGGGGGTGCCGTCGAGCGCGCTCGCCATGATCTTGTCCTTCTGGACGTAGTGGGCGAAGCGCTCGTGGTCGCCGTCGCCGTGGGACACCTGTGGCGTCGGTTCTACGAGGGTCCCCGTACCAGTCCCGCGCTCGGGCTCAAGAGTGCTCATAAAGCCAGGGTACCGATCCCCGCACGGGTCAGTTGAGCGACGGGTCGTCCGGATAGGTGGCGACCATCGCGAGTTCGCTGCGCTGGCGGCGCAGCACCGCCCGCCAGAGCCGTTCGGGGTCCGGGAAGGACACGTCGCCGGGCTCCGACTCCACCACGTACCAGGCGCCGTCACCCAGCTCGTCCTCCAGCTGGCCCGGCCCCCAGCCCGAGTAGCCGGCGAAGATCCGCAGCGAACCCAGCGCCGAGGCCAGCAGCTCCGGCGGCGCCTCCAGGTCGACGAGGCCGATGGCCCCGTGCACCCGGCGCCAGCCCAGCGGGCCCTCCTCGCCGGGGATGACGGCCACGCCGAGCGCCGAGTCGAGCGCCACGGGCCCGCCCTGGAAGACCACCCCGGGATCGCCTGCCAGCGGCGCCCAGGGCAGCAGTACGTCGCCGACGCCCACGGGCGTCGGCCGGTTGAGGACCACGCCCAGCGAGCCCTGCTCGTCGTGGTCGAGCAGCAGCACCACCGCGCGGTCGAAGTTCGGGTCCGCGAGGGCGGGGGTGGCCACGAGCAGCCGCCCTGTGAGGGAGGACACCTCGGTCATGCCGACATGATCCCGCACATTCGCCCGTCGCGGGGAGCGGGCGGCGAGATCGGATCGCTCGCAGCTCAGGGCGCACGGCAGCAGCGGGCAGCGCACACGGACGGCGCATGCGGAACACAACACTCCGCCATGTGGTGGATACGGAGGGTGTTGTGCCGAATTCATGACAGTCCTACGGCCACGTCACCCTTACGAACAAGGGGGTGGTGGCCCTTACCCTTGTCACTCGCCCCCCGCCCACTCCTCTCCGGAACGCGAGATTCATGACCGGCATCAGTGACGATGTACTGCTTGTCCACGGCGGCACCCCGCTCGAGGGCGAGATCCGAGTCCGCGGTGCGAAGAACCTCGTGCCCAAGGCCATGGTCGCCGCGCTGCTCGGCAGTGAACCCAGCCGGCTGCGCAACGTTCCCGACATCCGTGACGTCCGGGTCGTCCGCGGGCTGCTCCAGCTGCACGGGGTGACGGTCCGTCCCGGCGAGGAACCGGGTGAGCTGGTGCTCGACCCGACCCACGTCGAGAGCGCGAACGTCGCCGACATCGACGCCCACGCGGGCTCGTCGCGCATCCCGATCCTGTTCTGCGGTCCGCTGCTGCACCGCCTCGGCCACGCCTTCATCCCGGGCCTGGGCGGCTGCGACATCGGCGGCCGGCCGATCGACTTCCACTTCGACGTGCTCCGCCAGTTCGGCGCGACCATCGAGAAGCGCGAGGGCGGCCAGTACCTGGAGGCCCCGCAGCGGCTGCGCGGCTGCAAGATCCGCCTGCCCTACCCCTCGGTCGGCTCGACCGAGCAGGTGCTGCTGACGGCCGTGCTGGCCGAGGGCGTCACCGAGCTCAGCAACGCCGCCGTGGAGCCCGAGATCGAGGACCTGATCTGCGTCCTGCAGAAAATGGGCGCGATCATCTCCATGGACACCGACCGGACCATCCGGATCACCGGTGTCGAGCGTCTCGGCGGGTACAACCACAAGGCGCTCCCGGACCGCCTGGAGGCCGCCTCCTGGGCTTCCGCGGCCCTGGCCACCGGCGGCAACATCTACGTGCGCGGCGCCCAGCAGCGCTCGATGATGACCTTCCTGAACACGTACCGGAAGGTCGGCGGCGCCTTCGAGATCGACGACGACGGCATCCGCTTCTGGCACCCGGGCGGCCCGCTCAAGGCCATCGCGCTGGAGACGGACGTCCACCCCGGCTTCCAGACCGACTGGCAGCAGCCGCTGGTCGTGGCCCTGACGCAGGCCTCCGGCCTCTCGATCGTCCACGAGACGGTCTACGAGTCCCGGCTCGGCTTCACCTCGGCGCTCAACCAGATGGGTGCTCACATCCAGCTGTACCGCGAGTGCCTGGGCGGCAGCGCCTGCCGGTTCGGCCAGCGCAACTTCCTGCACTCGGCGGTCGTCTCCGGCCCCACCAAGCTGCAGGGCGCCGACCTGGTCATCCCCGACCTCCGCGGCGGCTTCTCGTACCTGATCGCGGCGTTGGCGGCCGAGGGCACCTCGCGCGTCCACGGCATCGACCTGATCAACCGCGGCTACGAGAACTTCATGGAGAAGCTCGTCGAGCTCGGCGCGAAGGTCGAACTCCCGGGCGGCGACCTCGTCTGACCCGGACGGTCCGACCCGGACGGTCCGACCCGGACGGTCCAGCCCGTACGGACGTGAGCCCCCCGGGCCCCGCAAGGGGCCAGGGGGGCTTTCCCGTGCCCGGCACGGGCCCTGACGGGGCCTCACCGGCACCCGGACCTCCGGAGGGGCGCGCAAGGGCCTGGAGGGGCGTGCAAGGGCCCGGGAAAGGCCGAAGGGCGGCCGCCCCCGTGCGGGGGCGGCCGCCCTGGGCCGTTCTGCGTACCACTGCCGTCCCGAGGGCCTGTGCGGCCCTCGGCACAAGGGCGTACTACTTGCCCTTGGCGGCTTCCTTGAGCTTGGAGCCCGCGGAGACCTTCACGCTGTAGCCGGCCGGGATCTGGATGGGGTCGCCGGTCTGCGGGTTGCGCGCGGTGCGAGCGGCACGGTGGGTGCGCTCGAAGGTCAGGAAGCCGGGGATGGTGACCTTCTCGTCGCCCTTGGCGACAATCTCGCCGACGGTCTCGGCGAGCGCGGCCAGAACGGCGTCGGCGTCCTTGCGGGTCACCTCGGCGCGCTCGGACAGAGCGGCCACCAGCTCACTGCGGTTCATGTTGTACTCCCGTGTTCAACTTGCCTTAGAGGCGTGAGATCGAAGCCGATGCTGCCAGGGCCCTAGGACAGTCCCCGGACCCGGGTCTGAACGTCAGACCCTCTCGCCCGGTTACGCATCCTGCCCCCACCAGCGGCGGGAAAGCCAATCCGGCACCCGCCGGGGTCACACGAAAAGCGCCACAGTCACGCCGCGGTGACGCTCCGTCCACACCCTTGCGCACTCGCAGACGCGGGACAGCGGAACCCGCGGGCATCCCCGCAACCCTAGAGGCGGCCCACCGGGCCCGCATCTCGCGACGCGCCGGGAGCGGCGGGCCGTGAGGGCCGTCACAGACGGCCCCCGGGCCCTTCGCCGGGCGGCCCGGCCGCCCGGCGGACTCAGGCGTTGGTGGCGGCCTTGCGGACCGCGCCCGCGACCGCGCCGGCGACCTTGTCGTTGAAGACCGACGGGATGATGTAGTTCGCGTTCAGCTCGTCCTGGCCGACGACGTCGGCGAGGGCGGTGGCGGCGGCCAGCATCATGTCGGTGTTGACCGTCCGGGACTGGGCGTCGAGCAGACCGCGGAAGACACCCGGGAAGACCAGCACGTTGTTGATCTGGTTCGGGAAGTCGGAGCGGCCGGTGGCGACGACGGCGGCGGTCTGGCGGGCGACCGCCGGGTCCACCTCCGGGTCCGGGTTCGCGAGCGCGAACACGATCGCGCCTTCCGCCATGGCCGCGACGTCCTCGCCGGAGAGCACGTTCGGGGCCGAGACGCCGATGAACACGTCGGCGCCGACCACGGCCTCCTTCAGGGTGCCCGTGTAGCCCTCGGGGTTGGTGTTGTCGGCGATCCAGCGCAGCGGGGAGTCGGGGGCCGCGTCGACGAGGTCGGGGCGGTCCGCGTGCACGACACCGTGGATGTCGGCGCTGACGGCGTTCTTGACGCCCGCCGCGAGGAGCAGCTTGAGGATGGCCGTACCGGCCGCGCCGGCGCCGGACATGACGACCTTGATGTCCCCAACTGCCTTGCCCACCACGCGAAGTGCGTTCGTCAGGGCGGCGAGGACCACGATGGCGGTGCCGTGCTGGTCGTCGTGGAAGACGGGGATGTCCAGGGCCTCGCGCAGCCGGGCCTCGATCTCGAAGCAGCGCGGCGCGGAGATGTCCTCCAGGTTGATGCCCGCGAAGCCGGGGGCGATGGCCTTGACGATGGAGACGATCTCGTCGGCGTCCTGCGTGTCGAGGCAGATCGGCCAGGCGTCGATGCCCGCGAAGCGCTTGAAGAGGGCGGCCTTGCCCTCCATGACGGGCAGCGCGGCCATCGGACCGATGTTGCCGAGGCCCAGCACGGCGGAGCCGTCCGTCACGACTGCGACGGAGTTGCGCTTGATGGTGAGGCGGCGCGCGTCCTCGGGGTTCTCGGCGATGGCCGTGCACACGCGGGCCACGCCCGGGGTGTAGATCATCGACAGGTCGTCACGGTTGCGGATGGGGTGCTTGGACGACATCTCGATCTTGCCGCCGAGGTGCATCAGGAAGGTTCGGTCGGAGACCTTGCCGAGGCTGACGCCCTCGATCCCCCGCAGCTTCTCGACGATCTCGTCGGCGTGCGCGGTGGAGGTGGCGGCGATGGTGACGTCGATCCGGAGCTTCTCGTGGCCGGAGGCCGTCACGTCGAGGCCGGTGACCGAACCGCCGGAGGACTCCACGGCGGTGGTGAGCTGGGAGACCGCGGTTCCGCTCGCGGGCACTTCCAGGCGGACCGTCATCGAATACGAGACGCTGGGCGCCGTTGCCATGGCCGTGTTTCCTCTTCTGTCCCTGGTTCGCTGTACACGCAGGGTCCCGCGCTGCACCAGCCCCGTGCGGTGACAGGTGCGGCAGGACCTGTTGTCCGATCGTCCCACCTACCAGCCGGTACAAGGTAACCAGCTACAAACTTCGGAAAGACTCTTCCACCATACGAGATAAAAGAGGGGGTCGGAATGGGGGGTCCATACAAAACAGGTCCGCGCCCTCCACTCGCGGAGGGCGCGGACCTGTTGATACATACGTCTATGACACCGACCCGCCATGCTCGCCTCGCGGCAAGTGGTCGCTCTAAGCGACGAAGGTTGGGCCCGGGGGCTTGGATCGAGTCGGTGCCGTACCCAGGCTAACAAAGGATCGCCCGATGTCATCCCCGGTGCGGAAGTCGGTTCAAAAGCACCACGCTCCTGGCCGCGGACCATACGGCCCTACGAACCGGCCCGCACCGCCGGGCCGAGGCCGGCCGAATCCAGCCCCGCCAGGGGGCACCTCCCAGCGGTGGCCGGGCCCGGCCCTGATCCGCCGGACACCCCCTAGCCCCGCTCCTGGCTCCGCAGGAGCGCCGGCACCCCGTCCGCGTCGGGCTCGTCCCGGTCCGCCGCCGAGACCACCGTCAGCTGCTGCGTCGCGCGCGTCAGCGCCACGTACAGCACCCGCAGGCCCGCCGCGGACTCCTCCGCGATCTCCGCCGGGGAGACGACCACCGTGGCGTCGTACTCCAGGCCCTTGGCCTCCAGGCTGCCCAGCGCCACCGCCCGCTCGCCGAGGTCCGCGAGCCAGCCCGCGGCCTCCGCGCGCCGGTCCATGGCCACGACCACGCCGACGGTGCCGTCCACCTGCTCCAGCAGCCGCCGCGTCTCCTCGCGGACCACGGCGCCCAGATCGCCCTCCGCGGCCGTGAAACGGGGCTCCAGGCCCGTGGAGCGCACCGCCGACGGCGGCTCCATCCCGGGCATCGCCAGCCGCAGCACCCGGGCGGCGACCTCGGCGACCTCCGCCGGGTTGCGGTAGTTGACCGTCAGCGTGAACCGCCGGCGCGGCCGGCTGCCCAGGGCCTCGTCACGGGCCGCCGCCGCCTCGTCCGGATCGGTCCACGAGGACTGCGCCGGGTCGCCCACCACCGTCCAGGTGCCGGTACGGCCCCGGCGGCCCACCATCCGCCACTGCATCGGCGTCAGGTCCTGGGCCTCGTCGACGATGACGTGCGCGTACTCGGTGCGCTCCGCCGCGAGCCGCTCGGCCCGCTCCCACTGGGTCTCCTCGCGGGTCGGCATCAGCTCCTCCAGCCCGCTGAGCTGGTCGAGCGGGTCCATCTCCCGCTTCCGCTTCGGCCGCGCGGGCGCGCCCAGCAGCTGCTGGAGCTCGTCGAGCAGCGCCACGTCGTGCACCGACAGCGGGCCCTTGCCGTCCGGGCCGACGCGGCGCAGCGAGCGGGCGAGCTGGCGGACCTCGCGGGGGTTCAGGTCCCGGCGCGACCAGCGGCCGAGCCGCCGCTCGTCGGCCATCGCGGCGAGGACGGTGCGCGGGGTCAGCTCCGGCCACCACGCGTTCAGGAACTCGATGAACACGTCCTCCGTCGAGATGTCCTCGTCGAAGGCGGAGCGCAGCTCGGCGGCCAGCTCCGGGTCGCTGTGCCGGCTCGCGCCGCCGGTCTTCGCGTACAGCGCGTCGAGCAGCAGCTTGCGGGCGCGCGGGCGCAGCAGGTTCACGGGCGCGCTGCCGCCGAGCACGTTCTGCCGGATCCGGTTCAGCTCGTCGGCCTCCAGCTCCTGGCGGCGGCCGAAGGCCACCACGCGCAGCCGGTCGGGGGCGTTGCCCATCTCGAGGGCTCCGCGCACCGCCTTGCGCAGCACCTTGAGCATGCGCGAGGAGCCCTTGATCCGGGCCACGGGCGGATCGTCGTACGTGCTCGCCTCCGCGCCGTCGACCAGCGAGCCGAGCGCCCGGATCGCGACCTGGCCCTCCTCGCCGAGCGAGGGCAGGACGCCCTCGGTGTACGCGACGAGCAGCGGGGTCGGCGAGACGATCAGGATGCCGCCGGAGTAGCGCCGCCGGTCCTGGTAGAGCAGGTACGCGGCACGGTGCAGGGCGACGGCGGTCTTGCCGGTGCCCGGGCCGCCCGCGACCTCGGCGACCGAGGCGGCGGGGGCGCGGATGACCAGGTCCTGCTCGGCCTGGATGGAGGAGACGATGTCCCGCATGGAGTGCGTACGGGCCCGGCCGAGCGCGGCCATGAGCGCGCCGTCGCCGATCGCGGGCAGCTCCCGGCCGTCGAGGGAGGCGGTGATCTCGGGGCGCATCAGGTCGTCCTCGACGCCCAGCACCTTGCGTCCCTTGGACCGGATCACGCGTCGGCGCACGACGCGCCCCGGGTCCTTCGGGGTGGAGCGGTAGAACGGCGCGGCGGCCGGCGCGCGCCAGTCGATGACCAGGGGCGAGTAGTCGGAGTCCAGGACTCCTATCCGGCCGATGTGCAGGGTCTCGGCGATCTCGGCGGTCAGGTCCTCGCGGATCGCGTCGTCGGCGGGCTCGATGGAGGTGTACGCGCCGTCCGGGCCGCGCTCCCCGTCCTTGCCGAGGACCAGGTCGATCCGCCCGAAGAGGAAGTCCTCGAACTCGCTGTTCAGCCGGTTCAGGTGGATACCGGCCCGGAAGACCTGCGCGTCCCGCTCGGCCAGGGCTCCGGGCGTACCCACCTGGCCGCGCTTGGCGGCGTCGTTCATGAGGAACTCGGCCTCGTGGATCTTCTCCTCAAGGCGCCGGTACACCTGGTCGAGATGCGTCTGCTCGACCGCGATCTCCCGATCGCGGACGGAATCCGCCGTGTTGTCGACAGCGGCATTCTGCGCGGCCACCAAGGCCCCCTTCTGACGTGCATGGGCGACCGTCAACCGTACGCGAACCGGCCCCCTGTCCGCACGCCCGTTCCGCAACGGGTCGGGGGCGGTTCGGGGGCGGGGGGTGTACGGGCCCCGGAGCGTGCGGGACTTTCACCCCCTCGGGCCCCCTCCCAGGGCGGGGTTCGCCCACCCGCCCCGGGAGGGGGGTGGGTGGGGGTGGCGGGGGTCGCGGGGTCCCGGCCGAGCGGAATCAGAGAGGCCTTGGGGGGTTCCCGGCTGTCCCATCGTCCTTCCGGTTCGGGCCGGTCCCTCAAGAGCGCTCCTTCGTCGCGTCGCTTCGCGATCGCCTTCGGCGACTCTTGACCGACCGTCCCGACCCGGAAAGACAAAGGACAGCCGGGAACCCCCCAAAAGGACGGGCCGGTCCGAGGACAAAACACGGCTGTGTCGACGATGCCCGACCCCGCTCCGGCCCCCACTCTCCCCCCGGGCCCTGCCAGGCCGCTCCCCGGACCGGTCGGGCGCAACAGATCGCTACGCGCTTCGCCCGTCTCGGCGTCTGCGACCCGTCTGGGGCTGGTCCGACGCCCCAGATCGCTACGCGCTTCGCCCTCACGGCGTCCGACGGCCGCCTGGGGCTGGTCATAGCGCGACAGATCGCTACGCGCTCCTCGATGACGGCGTCCGACCGTCACCTGGGGCTGATCACAGCCGGAGAGGGACGGCGGGAGCTGAAATCTTCACCTGAAGAGGCCGGTGGGAGGGTTGGAGTGGTGAATCCTCGGCCTATCCGAGCTGTATCCACCTCAAGACGAAGACCTCACCACAACCCCACCCCCAAATACTCCTAATCAGGGCAATTCGATCCCTCTTTTCGGTTGCTCTGCTGCCTGACGTGAGTACAGCTCGACATGGCCGCTGTTTGGGCCTGTTTCCGCCCGGGACGGCGGTCAGGCGCCGTCCCGGAGGAGCGCGTAGCGATCGTTGGCGGCTTGACCGGCCCCGGACGGCCGTCGGACGCCGTCAAGGAGGAGCGCGTAGCGATCTGTTGCGTCAGATCAGCCCCAGACGGGTCGCAGGCGCCGAGATCCGAGGAGCGCGTAGCGATTTGGTGCGCCTGTCGGGGGCTGAGGGTCTTGTGGTCGAGGTTCGGGGATGGGTGGCCGCCTGCCCGGTCCGGGGAGCGGGCTGGGAGGGCCCGAGGGGAGAGTGGGGGGCCGCAGCGGGGTCGGACATCGCTGACACGGCCGTCCTTGGAGTTGCGGACCGGCCCGTTCTTTTGGGGGTTTCCCGGCAGTCCTTGTCTTTCCGTGGCGGGACGGCCTGTCAAGGGCGGCCGAAGGCCGTCGCGCAGCGACGCGACGACGAAGGAGGAGCGCCCTTGACAGGCCGGCCCGACACGGAAGGACCATGGGACTGACGGGAAACCCCCAAGACCTCTCTGATTCCGCCCAGCCGAAGTCCCGCCACCACCCCCCACCCCGCCGCACAGAACGACCCCGCCCCGCTCCACCCCCCAGGGCCGTCCGGCCCCGCCCGCTACCCCCCGCCCGCGGCCAGGGCTCGGCGTCGGTGCCGGGCTACTCGCTCGCGGTTGCCGCACAGTTCGCTCGAGCACCAGCGGCGGCGGTGGCCCCGGGAGGTGTCCAGGTAGACCCGGGCGCAGCCGTCGCCCGCGCAGGCCCGCAGGAGTGCGAGGTCGCCGGGGTCGGTCAGCAGCTCCACGGCGTCGCGGGCAACGGCTGCGAGCAGCGCCCCGCATTCCACGCCGCCGCACAACTCCCGCACGAGGTGCCCGTCTTGATCGCGTACGGCACACAGTCCGGGGGGTGACCCGGCGGCCAGTGCGTTGACCCGCGCGAGGGCCGCCTCTCCAGCCTCCGCGCCTCCCTCTCCCGCGCCGCCCGCCTCCGGGCCGCCCGGCCCCGGCCCTCCCCGCTCCGCGCCCCGCCGCCCCGCTTCCGCCCCTCCGGGTTCGGTCCCGTCGAGCTCGGCCCGTACGAGGGCCTCCACGTCCCGGCGCAGGGCCTGGAAGGCCGCCACCCAGTCGGGGCCGACGCGTGCGAGCGGTGTCCGGTCGGGCACCAGACCGGCGCCGGCGAGCCATGTCCGCAGCGCTTCACCGTCCCGGATGCGCTCGGTGGCCACCAGGTCCAGGCAGACCCGCCCTGAGTCGAACCGCATGCCCGTCACCGCCTCGCGTCGTGGGGCGCCACACCAGATTGCCGCCCCGCGCGCACATGCGGAAGCCCCCGAACCGGTCCGTCCCGCGTGCGCGCGTTGCCGCCCGGCAAGACCCCGCACGAGGCCCCCGCGAAGCCCCCGCCGCGCTCCCCCGCTACGCCCCCGGCGGTTCGTCGTGCAGCAGCCGCTGGAAGAGGCGGTGGTCGCGCCAGACGCCGTTGACGTGGAGGTAGCGCGGTGCGAGGCCGTACTCCTCGAAGCCTGCCTTCTGCAGGACCCGCTGCGAGGCCGCGTTGTCGACGAGCGTCCCGGCCTCCACGCGGTGCAGCCCCACCTCGTCGCGGGCGACGCGGAGGACCTCGGCCAGGGCGGCCGACGCCAGCCCCTTCCCGTGCCAGGCCGTGTCGACCCAGTAGCCCACCCCGCCGCTGCACAGCGGTCCGAGCGCGATGGACCCCAGGTTGATCGCGCCGACGACCGCACCGCCGGCGGTGTCGACGAGCAGCCACGGGACCAGCCGGCCCCCGTCCCGGTCGGCGAGCATCCCTTCGATCCGGGCCTGCTGCCCGGCCTCCGTGTAGTAGACCTCCGGCCTGATCGGCTCGTACGCCTGCATGTACGCCCGGTTCCGCGCGAACGCCTCGGCCAGCGCGGCGGCGTCGGCGAACTCCAGGCCCCTCATCTCAACCCCGTTGAAGATCACGCGGGCACGCTAACCGACCCCGCGCGGCCGGAACAGCCCCATCGGCCGGCCCGCCGCCTAACCCACCCGCTCCTCCCCGTACTTGACCTCTCCGCCCGCGTCCAGCGACAGCCGGTACCCCCGCTTGACCACCGTCTGGATCAGTTTCGGCGCCCCCAGCGCCACGCGCAGCCGGGCCATCGCCGTCTCCACGGCGTGCTCGTCGCGGCCCGCCCCCGGCAGGGCGCGCAGCAGGTCGGCCCGGGACACCACCCACCCCGGCCGCCGCGCGAGCACCCGCAGCAGGGCCATCCCGGCCGGGGGTACGGGCCGCAGCTCCGCGTCGACCAGGACGGCGTGCCCGCGGATCTCCACCCGGTGCCCGGCCAGCGGCAGGACCTTCGCACGGCCCGGCAGCTCCTGGCAGAGCAGCTGGACCAGCGGGCCGAGCCGGAAGCGCTCCGGCTGCACGGTGTCCACCCCGGCCGCCTGCAGCGGCAGCGCGGTCACCGGTCCCACGCACGCGGACACGACCCCGCCCTGCAGCGTCTCCAGCAGGGATTCCCGTACGCCCCGCTCCTCGGCCCGGGACAGCAGCGAGGCGGCGGCCGGGGCGGAGGTGAAGCTGACCGCGTCGACGCCGCCGCCGATCACCGCGTCCAGCAGCCGGTCGAGCGGAGCCAGGTCCTCCGGGGCCATCCACCGGTACACGGGGACGACCACGACGTCGGCCCCGCCGGCCCGCAGCGCCTCGACGAAGCCGGGCAGCGGCTCCCCGTGCAGCTGGAGGGCGATCCGGCGCCCGGAGACCCCGGACGCCAGCATCCGTTCCAGTACCTCGGCGAGCGATTCCGAGTCCGGGGACCAGGTCTCCACGAGCCCGGCGGCGCGGATGGCGCCCTTGACCTTCGGTCCGCGCGCCAGCAGTTCGGCGGCCCGCAGCCGCTCGAGCAGTTCCTCGCCGATGCCCCATCCGTCGGCGGCCTCGATCCAGCCGCGGAAGCCGATGGCGGTGGTGGCGACCACGACGTCCGGCGCGCAGCCGATAAGTTCCTTGGTGGAGGCGAGCAGTTCGCTGTCGTCGGCGAGCGGCACGATCCGCAGCGCCGGTGCGTGCACCACGGCGGCCCCCCGCCTGCGCAGCAGGGCGATGAGCTCGTCCGCCCTCCGGGCGGCGGTGACGCCGACGGTGAAGCCCGCGAGGGGGCCGGTCTTGGTGTCGTCCATCGTGACCTGCCTTGCGACGCATGGGGGGCGGTACGGGTGGAACCGAGCCTGCCAACGTGGCGTGTCAGGCTCGGTTCACGCACATTTCACCCCGGTTACACGGACGTGAGCTGCGGCTTCGCCTCGGCCCCGGCTTCGGGGAGCACCGGGACGACGGGCCGTCGGAGGTATACCGCCCAGGTCACCGCGCAGCACGCTGCGTAGAAGCCGAGGAAGGTGACGAAGGCCGCCGTGCCGGACCCGGAGCTCAGGAAGGCCTCCCGGAAGACCAGGTTGATGCCGAGTCCGCCCAGTGCGCCGACGGCCCCGATCAGCCCCATGGAGGCCCCGGAGAGCCGTCGCCCGTAGGCGGCCGCGGCTTCGCCGCTCATGCCGCGCGCCAGTGCCTTGGCCTGGAAGATGCCCGGGATCATCTTGTACGTGGAGCCGTTGCCGAGCCCGCTCAGGACGAACAGGGCCACGAACCCGACGAGGAAGACGACGAGCGAGTGCCGCTGCGAGGCGAACACGACGACACCGGTGGCCGCCGCCATGGCCACGAACGTCCCCAGGGTGATCCGCGCCCCGCCGAAGCGGTCCGCGAGCGCGCCGCCCACCGGCCGGACCAGCGAGCCGAGCAGCGGCCCGATGAAGGTCAGCGAGGCGGCCTGGAGCGGGGTGCGGCCGAACTGGGTCTGGAGCACGAGCCCGAAGGCGAAGCTGTATCCGATGAAGGACCCGAACGTCCCGATGTACAGGAAGGCCATGATCCAGGTGTGCGCGTCCTTGACGGCCTCGCGGACCGCCCCGGTGTCGTTGCGCACGGGCGCCAGGTTGTCCATCCGTGCGGCCGCGAGCGCCGCCGCGAGCACGATCAGCGGGATGTAGGCGCCGAGCAGGATCCGCGGGTGCCCGGCCCCGGCGGTGGCGATGACCAGCAGTCCGGCCAGCTGCACCACGGGTACGCCGATGTTGCCGCCGCCGGCGTTGAGGCCGAGCGCCCAGCCCTTCTTGCGCAGCGGGAAGAAGGCGTTGATGTTCGTCATGGAGGAGGCGAAGTTGCCGCCGCCGACGCCGGTGAGCGCGGCCACCAGGAGGAAGGTGCCGTACGAGGTGCCGGGCTCCATGACGGCCAGTGCGGCCACCGTCGGGGCGAGCAGCAGCAGGGCGCTGAAGACCGTCCAGTTCCGGCCACCGAAGCGGGCGACCGCGAAGGTGTACGGGACCCGGACGAAGGCGCCCACGAAGGTGGCGGTGGCGATCAGGAAGAACTTCCCGGCCGGGTCGATCCCGTACTGGGGGCCCATGAAGAGGACCATCACGGACCAGAGCGACCAGATGGAGAACCCGATGTGCTCGGAGAGCACGGAGTAGACGAGGTTGCGGCGGGCTGTGCGCTCGCCGGTCTCCCTCCAGAAGGTCTCGTCCTCGGGGTCCCACTGATCGATCCAGCGGCCTCCCCTGCGCGGTGCGGTCGTACCGGTCATCACACGCCTCCACAGCTGTCGCGTCCGTGGTGACGACCGTAGGAAGGTCGCGTTTCGGCCCCGGTCCCCGCCGGATGACCGCCGGGAAACCTTGCTCTCACCCGCCGCCGGGGCGGGGTGTGAGCCGTGCGGGGCCCTTCGGGAGCCAGCTGCCGGGCGGGAGGTCCAGCCAGCCGCGGTCGGCCGCGAGGCCAGCGGCCGCGGCGCGCAGGGCGTCCAGTCCGGGATGGGTGAGGCCCCTGCGCCACACCATGGACAGGGGCGACAGCGGTACCGGGTCGGTCAGGGGCCGCTTCACGCAGCCCGGCATGTCGAGGAAGTCCACGGTCACCAGCACCGGGTTGCGGGTCTTGGCCATGATCCGGCGGAACTCGTCCTTGCCCATGGCCACCGGTGCGGGCGGCGCCGGCTCGATGCCGCGTCCGGCGAACAGCTCGCGGGCCAGGCCCGTCCACTCGGCGGTCCGCGGGTTCCCGGCGCCGGTGTACACGGTCTCCCCGGCCAGCGCGTCCAGCGGTACGGATTCCCCCGCGGCCAGCGGGTGCCCGTCGGGCAGCAGCACGGCGAGCGGCTCGTACCGTACGGGCATGGCCGCGAGCCCCGCCCGCAGCGCCGGGTCCAGACCGTCCGCGTACCCGAAGGCCACGTCGATCCGGCCCGCGGCGAGCTCGCCGGCGGCGTGGGTGAGCCCGCTCTCGAAGCGGGCCATGAGCTCGCAGTCCGGGGCGAGTTCGCGGGCCCGCTCGAGCACGGTCCTGGCGGTGGAGGGCCCGTCGGTGTTGAGGTCGACGAGGAGGGCGCGGGGTGCGGTGAAGGCGGCGGCCAGTTCCTCGTGCGCGGCGAGCACCCGCCGGGCCGGCCCCAGCAGCCGCTCCCCGTCGGGGGTCAGCTCGACGGCGCGGGTGGTGCGTACGAACAGGGTGGCGCCCAGGGTCCGTTCGAGCCGGCGGACGTCGCGGCTCAGTGCCTGCTGGGCGACGTACAGGCGGGCGGCGGCGCGAGTGAAGTGCAGCTCCTCGGCGACGGCGACGAACCCGCGCAGCAGGCGGGGTTCCACATCACGGGACATCACCCCCGGAGACTAACAACATGATGATGTGAATGGGTCCCGAACAGGTGTTGGACCGCGGGGGCCGCCCGGCGCGAGGCTCTTCCCATGCCCGCTACCACCACCACCGCCCGTTCCCCCCGCATGACCGTCACCGGCGCCACCCTCGTCATCGCCGCCCCCGCGCCGGCCCCGCTGCCGCCGCGGGCCCGGCTCCGGACCGGGCCGCGCGGTCCGTACGGCCGCCTGTTCGCCCTGCCCGGCACCCGCGCCTTCACCGCCGGGAACCTCCTCGCACGGCTCCCCATGGGCATGTTCGGGGTCAGCGCGGTCATGATGATCGCCGGGCAGCGCGGCTCGTACGCCCTCGCCGGTGCGGTCACCGCGACCGGCCTGGCCGCCACCGCGCTGGTCGCGCCCTGGACCGCACGGCTCGTCGACCGCCACGGGCAGGCCCGGATCGCGCTGCCGGCCACGCTGATCGCGGTCCTCGGCTCGCTCTCCCTGATCGTGTGCGTCCGTACCGGGGCCCCCGCCTGGACCCTCTTCGCCTCCTACGCCGCGACCGCGACCACCCCCAACATCGGCGGGCTGTCCCGCGCCCGCTGGACGCACCTGCTGCGCGGCTCCCCCGCTGCGCACCATACGGCGATGTCGTTCGAACAGGCCGCCGACGAGCTGTCCTTCATGCTCGGCCCGGTCCTGGCGGCCCTGCTCTGCACCTCCGTCTTCCCCGAGGCGGGCACCCTCACCGGGGCGGCCCTGCTCCTGACCGGCATGCTGCTCTTCGTCTCCCAGCGCTCCACGGAGCCCCCGGTGACGGCGGCCCCCCGGCTCGGCTCCCCGCTGCGCGCCCTGGCCCCGCTGCTGCTGCTCTTCACGAGCCTCGGCCTGCTCTTCGGCTCGCTGGAGGTGTCCTCCATCGCCCATCTCGAACAGCGGGGGCTGGGCGCGGCCTCCGGGCTGGTGCTGGCCCTCCAGGCGGCGGGCTCCTGCGCGGCCGGCCTGCTCTACGGCACCCTGCGCCCGCGCTCGCTGCGGGTCTGCGTGGCCGTCCTGGCCGCGACGGCGGCGCTGCCGTGGGCGGCGGCGAACAGCGGCTCGCTGCCCGCCCTTTGCGCCGCCCTGCTCCTCGCCGGGATGGCCACGGCCCCGACGATGGTCACCGCGATGTCCCGGGTCCACGCGCTCACGCCCGAGGGCCGCCTGAACGAGGGCATGACCCTCGCCGTCACCGCCATTTTCGCCGGGATCGCGGCGGGTTCGGCCTGTGCGGGTCTGGCGGTCGACCACGCCGGTCCGGCGACGGCGTACCTGCTGCCCGCGGCGGCCGCGCTGGCGGCCCTGGCGACCGCGGCGACCGCGGCGACGGGGCGGGCGAAGAATCATATTTGATCCGGCGGCCGGGTGATCGTGCCCGCGTGGTACTCACCGGCGCCGCTCATGATCCGCAATAACTGGGATGTCTTCCCCCAACGCCCTTCCCTGTGCGGAGGAACACCCCTTGCTGTCTGCTTCCCGCTCCGTTTCCTCGGCCCTGATCGTCGCGGCCGTCACCGCGACCGCTCTGGTGCCGGCCGTTCCGGCCCTGGCCGACTCGTCGAACATCCGGTTCTCCCAGCCGTACCTCCCCTCGATCGCCCCCGGCAAGACGGGCCGCGTCGTGATCGCGGCCCTCGGCGGGTCCCAACCGGCCCTGAGCAGCACCTTCCGGATCACCGCTCCGGAACGGACGACCTTCCCCGAGGCCCGCTTCTACTGGGACGGCAAGCGCGCCGCGACCGCGTGCACGCGGTCCGCCGACGCCCGCCAGCTGACCTGCAACGCGGGCACCCGGGCCGGCTTCCGCTTCCCGGCGAAGGCACAGACCCAGCTCGGCGTGGCCCTGCGGGTGGACAAGAACGCCCCGGAGGGCACGACGCTGGGCGGCGGCGAGTGGGCGACGGGCACGGAGGCCCCGGCCCTGTTCGCCGTCTCCACCCCGGTGAGGGGCCCGAAGGGCGACAAGGGGGACAAGGGCGACGACGGCCACCACGGGCACGACGGAAAGCCCGGCCACGACGGCCACCACGGCAAGCCCGGCAAGCCCGGCCCGCAGGGACCGACCGGCCCCCAGGGACCGCAGGGCGACACGGGCCCCCAGGGCCCGACGGGTGACACCGGCCCGACCGGACCGACGGGCGAGACCGGGCCCCAGGGCCCGACGGGCGACACCGGCCCCACCGGACCGACGGGCGAGACCGGCCCCCAGGGACCGACGGGCGAGACCGGCCCCCAGGGCCCGACGGGCGACACCGGCCCGACCGGCCCGTCCGGCGGCCCCCAGGGCCCGACGGGTGACACCGGCCCGCAGGGCCCGACCGGCGACACCGGTCCGCAGGGACCGTCCGGCCCGACGGGACCCGAGGGCCCGAAGGGCGACACCGGTCCGACGGGGCCCACCGGCCCGACGGGACCCACCGGCCCCAAGGGCGACCACGGCAAGCCCGGCCACTGCAAGAAGTGCGGCGGCCACCACGACGACAAGCCCAAGCCGCCCCACCACGGCAACAAGCCCCCGAAGCCCTCGCACAAGCCGCAGGCCCGCATCGTCAAGCCGGGCCACAGCCTGGGCGTCCGCTCCGGCCCCGGCACCCAGTACGCGAAGACCGGCAAGGTCGACAACGGCGCCGTGGTCTACCTGCAGTGCAAGGTCAACGGCCAGAAGGTCGACGGCAATTCAGTCTGGTACAAGCTCGCCGACGGCTCCGGCTGGATCGCGGCCCGCTACGCCCAGAACCTGAACAAGGTCCCGTACTGCTCCTGACGCCCCACCGCGCATGACGAAGGCCCCGCAGTCCGGAGACTGCGGGGCCTTCGCAGAGTTGTACGACTTTCCGGTACGAGTCCCGTACCGTAAACTTGTACAACTCAGAGAGGAGCGGCCATGTCCATCAGCGCCAGCGAAGCCAGGGCGACCCTGTTTCCCCTGATCGAACGTGTCAACACCGACCACGCCCCGGTACGGATCACCTCGAAGAGCGGCGACGCCGTCCTCATGTCCGCCGACGATTACGACTCCTGGCAGGAGACTGTCTACCTGCTGCGCTCCCCTGCCAACGCCCAGCGGCTGATGGAGGCCGTTGCGCGCGACCGTGAGGGCTCGTCCACGGTCGCCAAGACCATGGACGAGCTGAGGGAGCTGTCCGGGGGCGAGGAGTGAGGAGCGTTCACTTCGACTCCGCCGCCTGGGAGGACTTCCTTTTCTGGCTCGCGTCCGACCGGAAGATGGCTCGCCGAATCACCCGCCTGATCGGCGAGATCCAACGTGACCCGTTCACCGGGATCGGCAAGCCCGAGCCACTGAAGGGCGAGCTGTCCGGCTACTGGTCTCGCCGCATCGACGACGAGCACCGCCTCGTCTACCGGGCCGACGACAAGGAAGTGAAGATCCTCAAGGCCCGCTACCACTACTGACATGACGAAGGCCCCGCAGTCCGGAGACTGCGGGGCCTTCGCCCACATGGGATGAGTGGAGATGGCGGGAATCGAACCCGCGTCCAACGGTGCAGAAGCAGGGCTTCTCCGAGCGCATTCCGCTGCGCTTTTCTCGGCCCCGGAGATCACACGGACAAGTCTCCGACGGGCTCAGTCACTGTTTGGTTTCCCCCTGACCCCCGTGACCGGGGTTAGAGGTTTAGATCCCTAATTGACGCCAGGATCCGGACCGGGACCACTTCCGGGCTGACGCTCCTCACAGAGGCTTCAGCTCACTGTTATTAGGCAGCGAGGGTGAAGCGGGAGTTATCGCTCTTGGAGTTGGCGATTATTTTTTGCGACAGGTGGTTTACGAGATCATTGCCGCTTCCTCGGCTCGCTTCCCCTGCATCGACATCCGCTGTCGAAACCGATCATCCCCATGTTGACCACTATTGAATTAGATACTGCTCAAAGCGCTCCGCCCCCGAGGGGGTGGTGCTGCCGCCATGGTACGCGAAGTGGACCACCGTGTGCCAGGAGGTTAAACCGTGCCCCGCTGCTTGCGGCGGATCGCCGAGATCGTGCGCTGGGTCTCGCGGGTGTCCTGCTTCTCGCGGAGCGTCTGGCGCTTGTCGTACTCCTTCTTGCCCTTCGCCAGCGCGATCTCCACCTTCGCCCGGCCGTCCTTGAAGTACAGGGACAGCGGCACGACCGTGTGACCGGCCTCCTCCGCCTTGCGCGCCAGCTTGTCGATCTCCTCGCGGTGCATGAGGAGCTTGCGCTTGCGGCGGGCGCTGTGGTTGGTCCAGGTGCCCTGGCTGTACTCCGGCACGTGGACGTTGTAGAGCCACGCCTCGTTGCTCTCCACCGACACGAAGCCGTCGACCAGCGAGGCCCGGCCCTGGCGCAGGGACTTGACCTCGGTGCCCGTGAGCACGAGACCGCACTCGTAGGTGTCGAGGATCGCGTAGTCGTGCCGCGCCTTCTTGTTCTGGGCGATCAGCTTGCGCCCTTTTTCCTTAGCCATAGTGCGGTCATTTTCGCACTAAGGACCCACCCCGAGGCCACCCAATACCGCGACCGCCCGCTCCTCGGCCCGCTCGCCCGCCGCCACGTCGGGCGTGATCCCGGTGCCGTCCAGGCTGCGGCCGCCCGGCGTGCGGTACGTACCGACCGTCAGTTCGGCCACCGAACCGTCGGGGAGCTCCGTCGGCATCTGGACGGAGCCCTTGCCGAAGGTGCGGCTGCCCACCGCCACGGCCCGGCCGCGGTCCTGGAGGGCGCCCGTGACCAGTTCGGCCGCGCTCATGGTGCCGCCGTCGACGAGGGCGACCAGCGGGCGCGCCGTGTCCCCGCCCGGGGACGCGTAGAGGGCGCGCTGCTCCCCCCGTACGTCGTACGTGGCCACGAGGCCGCCGTCCAGGAAGGCGGAGGCGGCCGTCACCGCCTCGGTGACCAGCCCGCCCGGGTTGCCGCGCAGGTCGAGCAGGACTCCGCCGCCGGCCGGGGCGGCGGACACCGCGGCCTTGACCCGGTCCCCGGCGCCGCGGGTGAAGGAGGCCACCTTGATGACCGTGATGCCGCCCGGGAGCTGCCGTACGGTCACCGGCTCGGTCCGCAGCTGCTCGCGGCGGACGGTCTCGGTGAGGTCCGCGCCGTCGCGGCTCAGGTTCAGTACGACGGGGGTGCCGGCCTCGCCGCGCAGCAGGGTGATCACGTCGTCGACGGCCAGGCCGGTCACGGCGTGCCCGTCGACGCTCAGCAGCCGGTCCCCGGCGCGCAGCCCGGCCCGGGCGGCGGGGCTGTCGGGCTGGACCTTGTCGACCTGGATCCGGCCGTCGCGGGCCCGCTGGGCCCAGAGCCCGACGCCGGTCCAGCTGCCGTCGAGGCCCTCGGTGAAGGCCGCGTACTCGCCCCGGTCGTAGACGGTGCCCCAGCGGTCGCCGCTGCGGCTGACCACCTCCTGGGCGGCCTTCTTGCCGGACTTGCCCTCGGCGACGGCCTCGGCGACGGCGCGGGCCACGGCCTCGCGGTCGGCGGTGCCCGTCGTGCGGGGCGGCTCGGCCTCCACCACGAGTGCGGCGGCGGAGTCCTCCCCGCGGTCCCAGCAGCCCGTGCCCGCGGCTGCGCTGACGGACGCGAGGAAGACCAACGTCAAGACGGCCCCGCGACGCAGGTCGCGGGGCCGGAGACTGGAGGCGGGAATACTCGGCAAGCCCAGCATGGCGCCGAGTCTAGGACAAGCCCCGCCGCGGTACGGGTGGTTGCCCGGACCGCTCGCGGGGCGCTTGTCACACCTTCAGGTACTTGCGCAGGGCCACGAAGGCCGCCATGGAGGGCATCAGCAGGCCGATGAAGAGGACGTACGGGAGCTTGCCGAGCACCGAGGACCAGCCCATGAAGTCGATCAGCTGGATCTTGTCGCGCAGGCCCACGCCGTGGTCGATCACGAAGTACTGGCCTGAGACGAGCATGGCGCACGCGAAGAGCGCGCCGATGAGCCCGGCGACGGCGGCCTCCATGATGAAGGGCACCTGGATGTAGAAGCTGGACGCGCCGACCAGCCGCATGATCCCGGTCTCCCGCCTCCGGCTGAAGGCGGAGACGCGCACGGTGTTGACGATCAGCAGCAGCGCCACGATCAGCATGATCAGCATGATGGCGAGCGCGGCGATGTTGAGGTAGTTCAGGATCCGGAAGAGGTCGTCGATGGCCTGGCGCTGGTCGTCGACGGTGTGGATGCCGTCGCGGCCCACGAAGGCGGAGGTGACGACCTTGTACTTCTCCGGGTCCTTCAGCTTGACCCGGAAGGACTCCTGCATCTGGTCCGGGGTGATGGAGGAGGCGAGGGGCGTGTTGCCGAACCGCTCCTGGTAGTGCTTGTAGGCCTCGTCCGCCGATTCGTAGGCGACGGACTTCACCAGCGACATCTGCTTGAGCTCGGCCTCGATCTGCTTCTTCTGGTCGTCGGTGACCGCGCCCTTGGCGCACGTGGCGACGCCCGAGGCGGCCGCCGGCGAACCGTCGGTCTTCTTGGCCGCGGCCTCGCTCGCCTCCTGGGCGTCCTGCTTGTTGCACAGGTAGAGCGTGACGTTGGCCTTGTCGTACCAGTAGCCCTTCATCTTGCTCACCTGCTCGCGCATGAGCAGGGAGCCGCCGAAGAGGGCCAGCGAAAGGGCCACGGAGATGATGACCGCGAAGGTCATGGTGAGATTGCGGCGGAGACCGACGCCGATCTCCGACATGACGAACTGGGCGCGCATGACGTCTCAAGGGCCTTTCAGTGCTGGTAGCCGTAGACGCCGCGCGACTGGTCGCGTACGAGTCGGCCCTGTTCGAGTTCGATGACGCGCTTGCGCATCTGGTCCACGATCTGCTGGTCGTGCGTGGCCATGATCACGGTGGTGCCGGTCCGGTTGATCCGGTCCAGCAGCTTCATGATCCCGACCGAGGTCTGGGGGTCGAGGTTGCCGGTGGGCTCGTCCGCGATGAGGAGGGCCGGCCGGTTGACGAAGGCGCGGGCGATGGCCACGCGCTGCTGCTCACCGCCGGAGAGCTCGCCGGGCATCCGGTCCTCCTTGCCGCCGAGGCCCACGAGCTCCA
The DNA here is from genome assembly GCF_044541755.1 of Streptomyces sp. NPDC085524. Classification (NCBI taxonomy): domain Bacteria; kingdom Bacillati; phylum Actinomycetota; class Actinomycetes; order Kitasatosporales; family Streptomycetaceae; genus Streptomyces; species Streptomyces sp. NPDC085524. The sequence continues at coordinate 46,612 of NZ_JBITTH010000021.1, read as the reverse complement.
GGACCTGCGGGACGGCCTTGCGGATCTCGCCCCTCGGCTTGCCGATGACCTCCTGGGCGAAGGCGACGTTCTCGGCCACCGTCTTGTTGGGGAGCAGGCGGAAGTCCTGGAAGACGGTCCCCAGCTGGCGCCGCATCTGCGGGACCTTCCAGTTGGAGAGCTTGGCGAGGTCCTTGCCCAGGACGTGCACCTGGCCGTGGCTCGCCCGCTCCTCTCGCAGGATCAGCCGCAGGAAGGTGGACTTGCCGGAGCCGGAGGAGCCGACCAGGAAGACGAACTCGCCCTTCGCGATGTCGAGGGAGACTTCTCTGAGTGCGGGACGGCTCTGCTTCGGGTAGGACTTGGAGACACTGTCGAATCGGATCACGGGTGCACCACGGTCGCCGGGAGTAGGTGTGCGTGACCATACGCGAACGGGCGCGAGGTGTGGACCCGGCAACCGGAGTTGCCCCATATGTCCCCGGGTCCGGGGGGTCTGTGACCGTGATTGCCCGGACGGGCCGCGCCGAATGTCGTCGAAGCTGGCACAGTGGTAGGGGGAACGCAGTGGTTCCTCGTGCCGTTGTACACGAGTAAGAGGACCAAGAGGACGAGAGGAGGAGCGCATGACATATGACCGGCTCGTGTGCGCGAACTGCGCCGCACCCGTCAGCCAGGGCCGCTGCCCGGTGTGCCGGGCGAACAGGGAGCGCCTCCAGCAGCAGGAAGGCCCCTTCTCCGGCCTGAATCCCGCGACGCTCATCGTGCTCATGGTGATCCTCGTGGCGGCGCTCGTACTGGTGGCCCAGCAGACCGCGTAGCCGTGGCGATCACGCACGTGCCGTGAACCGTGTGGACACAGTGCACACAGACGGAAGGGCCCGGACACTGGTGTCCGGGCCCTTCCGTCTGTCTGTTCAGGGGTTACGCGGTCTGCTCCTGCTGCTTGCGCCAGCGGATGCCGGCCTCGAGGAAGCCGTCGATCTCGCCGTCGAGGACCGCCTGCGGGTTGCCGACCTCGAACTCCGTCCGCAGGTCCTTGACCATCTGGTACGGGTGCAGGACGTAGGAGCGCATCTGGTTGCCCCAGGAGCTGCCGCCGTCCTTGAGGGCGTCCATCTTGGCCTGCTCCTCCTGGCGGCGCCGCTCGAGCAGCTTGGCCTGGAGGACGTTCATGGCGCTGGCCTTGTTCTGGATCTGCGAGCGCTCGTTCTGGCAGGAGACGACGATGCCGGTCGGGATGTGCGTGATGCGCACCGCCGAGTCGGTCGTGTTGACGCCCTGGCCGCCGGGGCCGGAGGCACGGTAGACGTCGACGCGCAGCTCGGTCTCGTCGATCTCGACGTGGTCGCTGGTCTCGACGACCGGGAGCACCTCGACGCCCGCGAAGGAGGTCTGGCGGCGGCCCTGGTTGTCGAAGGGCGAGATGCGCACGAGGCGGTGGGTGCCCTGCTCGACGGAGAGGGTGCCGTAGGCGTACGGGGCCTTGACGACGAAGGTGGTCGACTTGATGCCGGCCTCTTCCGCGTACGAGGTCTCGTAGATCTCGGTCGAGTAGCCGTGCCGCTCGGCCCAGCGCAGGTACATGCGCTGGAGGCGCTCGGCGAAGTCGGAGGCGTCGACGCCACCGGCCTCGGCGCGGATGTTGACCAGGGCCTCGCGCTCGGCGTACTCGCCGGAGAGCAGGGTCCGGACCTCCATCTCGTCCAGCGCCTTGCGCACGGAGACCAGCTCGGCCTCGGCCTCGGCGAGGGTGTCCGCGTCGTCCATCTCCTGGGCGAGCTCGAACAGCACCGCGAGGTCGTCGATGCGCCCGCGCAGGGTCTCGGTCTTGCGGACCTCCGCCTGGAGGTGCGAAAGCTTGCTCGTGATCTTCTGGGCGGCCTCCGGGTCGTCCCACAGGGACGGCGCGGCGGCCTGCTCCTCGAGCACGGCGATATCTGCCCTCAGCTTGTCGAGGTCCAGGACGGCCTCGATCGACCCCATGGTCGAGGAGAGGGACTTCAGCTCTTCGGAAACATCGACGACTGCCACGGGTCCAGCGTAGCCGGTCCTCGGAGGAGGCCGTCCGGGCAGGCCGAATCACCCGTACCGACGGCGGGTCGCACGGGCGTACGCTCAGCGTATGACCGTTCTCCTCGTCAAGCGCCGCCATGTGGACCACATGCGTGTCACGACGACGAGCTGTCTTCCGCCGGACCTGTCCCAAGCCTGATCCACCCCGATCCGACTTGGTCCTGTACGCGGACCAGCGGTCCCGGCGCCATCCCTGCCGGCGGCCCACCCCACCCGCGGCCCCCGCCACCTCTGGGGAACAGGACCCCGTGACATCCCGAAACGGAGCCGTCATGCCGTCCGCGCACACCTCGACCTCCTCCCTCCCCGTCCTGGACCTCTCCCAGGCCGACGACCCCGCCCGGCGGGCCGACTTCCTGAAGCAGCTGCACGCGGCCGCCAGGGACACCGGGTTCCTGCACCTGACCGGGCACGGCATCACCGCCGCCGAGAGCGCCCGCATCCTGGAGCTGACCAGGGCTTTCTTCGCCCTCCCGGAGGCCGACCGGCTCGCCGTGAGCAACCTGAACTCCCCGCACTTCCGCGGCTACACCCGGATCGGGCACGAGCTGACGGGCGGCGCCTCCGACTGGCGGGACCAGCTGGACGTCGGCGCGGAGCGGCCCGCACCGGTGCTGCGGCCGGGCGACCCGGCGTACCTGTGGCTGGAGGGCCCGAACCAGTGGCCGGCCGCGCTCCCGGAGCTCCGTACGGTCGTCCTGGACTGGCAGTCCCGCCTCGCCGCGGTGGCCCACCGGCTGCTGCGGGAGCTCCTCACCTCGATCGGAGCCCCGGCGGACTTCTTCGACGAGGCCTTCGCGGACCGGCCCCACCTGCACACGAAGCTGATCCGCTACCCGGGATCGGCCCCGTCCGGCGCGGACCAGGGGGTGGGCGCGCACAAGGACTACGGCTTCCTCACGCTGCTCCTCCAGGACTCGGTGGGCGGCCTCCAGGTGGTCCGGGAGGGGGGCTACCTCGACGTCCCGCCGCTTCCCGGGGCCTTCGTGGTGAACCTGGGCGAGCTGCTGGAGATCGCCACGGAGGGCTACCTGACGGCGACGGACCACCGGGTGATCAGCCCGCCGGGGGCGGTGGAGCGGTACTCGGTGCCGTTCTTCTACAACCCGCGGCTGGACGCGGTGATCGACACGGTGCCGGGCGAGTACCTGCGGACGGCGCCGGGCGTCGTGCACGACGCGTCGAACCCGCTGCACGCCGAGTACGGCCGCAACGAGCTGAAGGGGTGGGTCCGGGCCCACCCCGCGGTGGCGCGCCGCTGGCACCCGGAACTGGTCGTCCCGGCATAGCCCGTATCCGGTGGGGCTGGATTCGCCCCCCTGCCGTCCGCCGGGCGCGGCAGATCCAGCCTCGCCGGCGTTTGAGGAGCGGGGGTTCGGGGGCGGAGCCCCCGACAACGGCGTCGCACCCGCCGGGGCTACGGGGTGCGGGGGCTCGAGTGCTTGTTGTCCTGGCGGGCCGGCGGCGCGTCGTCGCCCGAGACGGCGAACCACGTGCCCAGCCCGAGCACCGCCGCCAGCGCGACCGCGGAGGTCGACAGGATGAGCCGCCGCTTACGGGCGGCCTCCGCCCGGTGCCGGGCGGAGCCGGGCCGGTGGCCACCGGCCGGGCGCGGCACGCGGGCCGTGCCCAGGGCGCCGCCCGCCAGCTCGTCCGGCCCCGGGACCCGCATGGAGGTGTGGGTGTCCCGGTTGGAGTCCGTCGCGGACCCGGGGACCAGCGGGACCACGCCCCGCCGCCGCACCGGCTCCGCCGTCGCGGCCTGCTCCTCCGAGGGGTCCGGCTCCGGTTCCGCGTCGTCCGGCTCGTCCACGTCCAGCGGCGGCATCCCGGCCAGCAGCGGCAGCAGGTCCCGCAGGCGGACCGACAGCTCCGAGGCCCGGAGCCTGGACGCGGGGGCCTTCGCCAGGCACTGCACGATCAGCTGCCACAGCTCGTCGGGGATCCCGGGCAGGGGGACGACGGTCTCCGTGACGTGCCGCCGCAGCACCGCGCCCGGGTGGCCCCCGCCGAAGGGGGTGAAGCCGGCCAGCAGCTCGTACAGGACCGTGGCCAGGGCGTATATGTCGACCGCCGCCCGCGGGGGCAGGCCCTCGACGATCTCCGGGGCCAGGTAGTCCGGGGTGCCGATGATCCGGGTGGCGGGCGCCGACGTCCGGACCCCGGCGGCCCGCCGCGGGGAGTCGATCAGCTTGGCCACGCCGAAGTCGGTCAGCAGCGCCGGATGCGCCCCGCCCGGGCCGAGCGGGCCCTGCATGTCGAGCAGGACGTTCTCCGGCTTGACGTCCCGGTGGACGACCCCCGCCGCGTGCGCGGCCGCCAGCGCGTCGGCCACGTCCGCGACGATCGCCACGGCCGCCTCGGGGGCGAGCCGCCGCTCGCGGTCGAGGCGCGTGCGCAGGTCCGTACCGCGTACGAGGTCCATGACCAGGGCGAGGTCGTTGCCGTCGACGACGAGGTCGCGGACGGAGACCACGTGGGGATGCTCCAGGCCGAGCAGCGCGCTGCGCTCCTGGACGAAGCGTCCGACCAGTTCCTGGTCGGACGCGAGGTCCTCGCGCAGCAGTTTGACGGCGACGGGCCCGTCAGGCCCCTCGCCGAGCCACACCGTGCCCGCGCTGCCGCGCCCCAGGATCTGGTGCGCGGTGTACCGGCTGCCGATCTTCCGTGCCACGACTGCTCCCTCAGCGGCTGGCGTACGCACCAAAGCTACGCGGCCGGGTGCGCCTTGGAGGCCAGCAGGGGCCCTGAATCGCGGTGACCTTCACTTCTGCGGGCGAAAACATGCCCCAGAAGTCGACAAATCCACGAACTCGGCGCTACAAGGGTCCGGTTCAGGGCGTCGGAGGCTGGTTGGAACTCGCCGCGTCCCCGATCGTGCTGACCCAGTCGACGGCGTCGGAGCCCCAGGTCCACAGCTGGTCGAACCAGCCCCTGCCCGTGCCGACCCACTCCTGGAGCGGGGTGAACTCCCAGATCAGCCAGCCCGCGACGAAGAACATGAGGATCAGCACCAGGCAGCCCTTGAGGCAGCCGAGGCCGGGGATCTTCACCGGGTTGGCGCTGCGGCGGCGCGGCTCGCGGGGCTCCCGCGGGGCCTGCTGCGGCGGCGGAGCCTGCGGGGGCTGCTGTTGCGGCTGGCGGTACTGAGGCTGCTGCGGCGCCTGCGGCTGCTGGTACGGCTGGGGCTGACGCTGCTGCGGCTGGTACTGCTGCGGCGGCGGAGGCGCGTACTGCTGGTGCTGCGGCTGCTGCTGCCGGTACTGGGGAGGCTGCTGCGGCGGCGGGGCCTGGCGGTACTGCTGTTGCGGAGGCTGCTGCGGCCGGTGCTGCGGCGGCGGGGGCGCCTGGCGCTGCGGGCGGCGGCGCAGCGGGTCCTCGCTCGGGTCGAGGTAGTGCATCTGCGTCTGCTCGTTGCGGTCGCGCGCGGCCTGCAGCTGCGACTGCCACGGGTGCGGCTGGTCCGGCCGCTGCACGGGCGGCATGACCGAGGTCGGGTCGGCGCCCGGGCCTGGGCCCTGCCCGGCCGACCCGGCCGGCAGCACCGTGGTGGCGTCGGCGGCGCCGACCGGCGGCATGACGCTGGTCATGGCGTTCGGGTCGTACGCGCCCATGGGCGTGGCGGCCGCGCCCGCGGGCAGCACCTGGGTGGCGTCGGCGGCGCCCGGGGTCTCGGGGACCGGCGCCGGGGACGGGTCGGGGGCGAGCAGCACACCGACGCCCAGTGCGGCCTCCACCTCGGCGGCCGAGGAGTGCACGCCGATGCCGGAGGCGACCACGCGCAGGGCGCGGGCCAGGCTCACGGCGCTGGGGCGTTCGTTCGGCTCCTTGCGCAGGCAGCGCTCGACGACCGTCCACAGCGGTTCGGGCACGGTCGAGGGGCGCTGCGGCTCCTCGCTGAGGTGGCGGTGCAGCACTTCGAGTGCGGTGCCGCCGGCGAACGGCGGGCGGCCGGTGAGCAGCTCGTAGAGCAGGATGCCGGCGCCGTAGATGTCGACGGCGGAGGTCTGCGGACGGCCTTCGGCGGACTCGGGGGCGACGTAGGCCGGGGTGCCGACGAACTCGTGGGTGCGGGTCAGGCCCGGGGAGTCCGCGAGGCGGGCGATGCCGAAGTCGGTGAGCATCGGCTTCATCTGGCCGCCGCGCTCGTCGAGCAGCACGTTCGCGGGCTTCAGGTCGCGGTGGACGACGCCGTCGGCGTGGCTGGCGGCGAGCGCGTCCGCGATCTGGGCGGTCAGCAGGCTCGCGGCGACCGGGCTGAAGGGGCCGTTCTCGCGGAGGTACTTGTGCAGGTCCGGGCCGTCGATCAGGTCCATGACGAGAGCGAGGAGATCGCCCTCGACGACGAGGTCGCGGGTGCGGACGATGTTGGGGTGGGTCAGGCGCAGCAGGACGGAGCGCTCCCGCAGGAAGCGCATGACGATGTCCGCGTCCTGGGCCAGCTCCTCCTTGAGGACCTTGATGGCCACGGTCTCGCCGGGCTGTCCGGCCACGGCCGCCTCGGCACCCGCGGCCTCCCTCTGGCGGGCACGCCAGACAGTGCCCGTGGCGCCGCGCCCGAGCGGCTCCTCGAGCAGGTACTTGCTGCCGACTGGCCGCACGTCTCGCGCTCCCTGCTGCTGTGTCGATCTGCTGTGCCGACCGGGTGTCCGATCGGTTTTCCGGCCCACTCTAGGGGGTGTCCCCGTGGAAGACGCGGGTCACGGGAGGTTGGTTGCCGCACGTATGTACGAAGGGTGACGTTCGGGGCGTATGCCCCTGGCGTTTTTCCTCTGCATTCGGCCAGGTCGGGCCCGCCCGCTGATCGATCAAGATCATTTGTGGGCGGGCGCCGGGCGTGTTGTCCGTAACAGGTGCGAGGATGCACACGTACGGAAGGCACGGGACGGGAGCCCCGCCTTCCGGCAGACCTGACCGGACGACGCGTCCGTGCCGGGCGGGGGGCGACGAGCGGGCAGCGATGCCCGGCCCGTCATTCCCCTGCCGGGCGCACTCACCGCGCCCACCGCGCAGAAGGGACCGCTGACGGCGATGCAGATCCGGCTGACCGTCCTCGGGTCGCGCAGCGGCCACCAGACCGCGAGCGCCCCAGCCAGCTGTGACGTGCTCGTCACCGCGCCCGTCGGCACCGTGCTGGCCGCGGTGGCCTCCGGGCTGGCGGCGACCGTGGGCGGACCCGACACCGGGGGCACGGTCGTGCTCTACGCCGGTTCGGAGCGGCTCGACCTCCAGCGGCGGGTCCTGGGCGAACCGCCGCTCGTCGACGGGGCGGTACTGGCGCTGAACGTGCCGGTGCCGGACGTCCTGCCGGAGGAGAGCCTCGGCGCCCCCGAGCTGCACGTGGTCGCCGGACCCGACGCGGGCGGGGTGCACCTGCTGCACAGCGGGCAGATCCGGGTCGGCCGCTCCGCCGACGCCGACGTCCCGCTCGACGACCCCGACGTCTCGCGGCTGCACTGCACGGTGACGGTGCTGCAGGACGGGCGGGTGGCCGTGGCCGACCTGGACTCCACGAACGGCACCACGCTGGACGGCGCCCCGGTGGGCCCGCAGCCGGTCGCCCTGACCCCGGGAGCCCTGCTCCGGGTCGGCGAGTCCACCCTCCGTCTGGCCCCTCCGGCCACGGCGGCCCCGCGCCCGGTCACCCCGGACCTGGAAGGCCACCTGTCCCTGTCCTCCGGGACCCCGGGCCGGGGAGGGCCGACGGGCTCCCCCGGCGGAACGGCCCCGGACGCCCCCGGCGCGAACGGCCCCGCGGGTCCCGTCGGCGCCGGACGGCCCGGACACGTCGGCCCGCCCGACTCCGACGGCGCCGGACGGGGCGCGGGGCACGGCGCCGCGACCCACGGCGGTGCGCCGCAGGGCCCGGCCGGGCACGGCGCGGCCGGCACGGGCACGACCGGCGCAGCCGGGTGGCCCGCCCCGGGCGGCACGCACGGCGGTACGCACGGCGGTACGGATGCCTCCGGCGGCGCCGAGCGGGCCTCGGGGCACGGCCCCGCAACCCACGGCGCTGTCGGCGCGGGCACGGGCGGTGCCGACGAGGGCTCCGCCGGATCCGGCGGGACGCCGCACGGTGCCGCGGGGGCCAACGGACCCGGCACGCCGCCCGGCAAGGGGCGCCGCAAGGGGATAGGCGCCTGGGCGCGGAAGTGGGTGCGCGGGGAGGAGGTCGCCGAGGAGCCGCAGGAGCCGGCCGCGGCCGCCGCCGTGCCCGACGCCGACGACCCCGCCGCACTGCTGCTGGCCGCGCTGGCACCCAACGAGCGCCTGTGGTCGCGTGCGGCCGGCCACCCCCGGCTGCTGGAGGTCGGGCTCGGCGCCGGAAGCCGGGTGTCGCTGCCCGCCGTCGGAGGGCTCGGCGTGGCCGGGCCGAGGGCCCGGCTGACCGGGGTCGCCCGCTGGGTGGTCGCGCAGGCCGCCGCCCTGCACGCGCCCGGGCAGCTGGAGATCGTGCTGCTGTCCACCGACCGCGCACGGGGCCTCGCCGACCGCCGCCGCGACTGGGGCTGGCTCGGCTGGCTGCCCCACGTACGGCCCGCGCACGGCCAGGACTGCCGGCTGCTCCTCGCGTACGACCGCGATCAGGCGGCCGCCCGTACCGGCGAGCTGACCCGGCGCCTCGACGACGGCCCCCTCGGCCCGCACTGGGCCGCCGCCGATGCCGATCAGGTCCGGCGGGCCGCGGCCGTGTACGAGGGGCCGTACACCCTGCTCGTCCTCGACGGCGATCCCGGCGCGGGCCCGCTCCGCGATCTCACCGGGCGGCTCGCCTCGCACGGGCCGGCCGCCGGGATCCACGTCCTCGCGCTCGCCGAGGCCCCGGCCTCCACCCCCGCCTCCCCGGTCGCCGAGACGTACGAGGCCGCCTGCGCGGGCTCCCCCGCGTTCCGGGACTGCGGCGCGGCCGCCCTGCTCAGCGGGGACGTGGCCACGGCCGTACGGACCTTCGCCACCGACGGCGGCCGCCCGGTGCCCACCGGCGCCACCGCCACCGCCGACGCCGTCTCCGCCGCCTGGGCCGAACGCTTCGCGCGGGCGCTGGCGCCCCTGCGCACCACCGAGGCCTCCGCGGAGACCTACCGGCCGGCCGCCGCCGCGCTGCCCGCCACCGCACGGCTGCTGGACGAACTGGGGCTGGCCCGGGCCACCCCGGCCTCCCTGATGGCCCGCTGGGCCGCCTCCACGGACCAGGGGCAGGGCGTGGGCGGCCTCGCCGAGATCGTGCTGGGCGGCGGCCGGCGCGGGCCCGTGGGTGCCGAGCTGGTCCACGACGGGCCGCACCTGCTCATCGAGGGGCCCGCCGGGAGCGGCCGCACGGAGCTGCTGCGCTCGGTGGCGGCCTCGCTGTCGGCGGCGGCCCGGCCCGACCGGCTCGGTCTGGTCCTGCTCGACGGGGCCGGCGGCGAGCGCGGGGACGGGCTGCTGCCCTGCACCGAGCTGCCGCACGTCTCCGCCCACCTGGTGGCCTCGGATCCGCTGCGCATGCGGGAGTTCGCCCAGGCGCTGGGCGCGGAGCTCAAGCGCCGCGCCGAGCTGCTGGACGGGGTCCCGTTCGCCGAGTGGCACGCCGGCCGGGAGCTCGCCGACCGGATGGTGTCCCCCCGCCAGCCCAGCCCGGGCGAACTGCGCGGCGACCTCGACCCCCAGCGCACGGGGACGCTGCGGCTGCGCGCCTCCGCCGTCCGGACCGATCCGGCGGGGCCGAGTCCGCTGCCCCGTCTGGTGGTGCTGGTGGACGACTTCGACGCGCTGGTCGCGCCGGGGCTCGGCGCCACGGGCCGGCCCGCCGCCGGCTCGGTGGTGCGGGCGCTGGAGGCGGTGGCCCGCGAGGGCGCCCGGCTCGGTGTGCACCTGGTGGCCACGAGCGCCCGTCCGGACCGGACGGCCGACACCCTCCTCGCCCGGCTGACCACCCTTCGGGTGGAGTTGGACGCCCCCGACCAGCCGGGGCCCGGCCGCGGCCTGCTGCGGCACGCGGACGGGCGGACGGTGCCGTTCCAGGCGGGCCGGGTGACCGGCCGGATCCCCCGGACGGCGACCTTGCGGCCCACTGTGGTCCCGGTGGAGTGGGAGCGGATGGGCGACCCTCCGGCCCGCCGCCCGGTGCGTGAACTGGGCAACGGGCCGACCGACCTCGCACTGCTGGCCAGCGCCCTGGACCGGGCCTCGCACCTGGTCTCGGCGGTGCCCGTGCTGTTCCCGCCCGCCCCGTAGACGCGGTCCCGCGCCCGGCGAGGCGGTATTGCGCGGGGCGCGCGGGTCGGCGTAGACCTTGTGGTCCAGGACACACTCCAGGACACACAGCGGGCATCGGGGGCAGAACCATGCGCAAGCACGGAACGGGCCGTACGACACTCACCTGGGCGGCGATCGCCGCGGCGGGCGCGCTCGTGCTCGGCGCGTGCGGCGACGGCGGCGGGTCCAAGGCGAAGGACGGCGCGTCGGAGGCACCCCAGGGCGGGACGGCCTCGCCGCAGGTGCAGTTACCGAAGCTGCCCGGCGAGAAGCTCGAGGTCGCGGCGGTCTGGACGGGCCCGGAGCAGGCGAACTTCACCAAGGTCCTGAAGGAGTTCGAGAAGCGGACGGGTGCGACGGTCACCTTCGTCCCGGCCCAGGACCCGATCGTCACCTTCCTCGGCACGAAGATCGCGGGCGGTGCCCCGCCCGACGTGGCGCTGCTCCCCCAGGTCGGGGCGCTGGCCTCGGCGGTGCAGAACAAGTGGGCGCAGCCGGTGGGACCGGATGCCCAGGCGCAGCTCGACGCCAACTACTCGGCGGGCTGGAAGAAGCTCGGCGCGGTCGACGGCACCCAGTACGGCGTGTACTACAAGGCCGCCAACAAGTCGCTGATCTGGTACAACGCGAAGGCCTTCGAGGCGGCCGGCGTGAAGCCGCCGAAGACGTGGAAGGAACTGCTGACGGCGGCGGACACGCTCTCGGCCTCCGGCACCCCGGCGGTTTCCGTGGCCGGTGCGGACGGCTGGACCCTCACCGACTGGTTCGAGAACGTCTACCTCTCGCAGGCGGGGCCCGAGAAGTACGACCAGTTGGCCAAGCACCAGATCAAGTGGACGGACGACAGCGTCAAGCAGGCGCTGACCACGCTCGCCGAGCTGTTCGGGCGCAAGGACTTCCTGGCGGGCGGGCCGAGCGGGGCCCTGGCGACGGAGTTCCCGAAGTCGGTGACGCAGACCTTCACCGGCGGGGACCGGCCGGCGGCCGCGATGGTCTACGAGGGCGACTTCGTGGCGGTGAACATCGCGCAGACGGAGGCGAAGGTGGGCAAGGACGCCCTCGTCTTCCCCTTCCCGGCGGTCGGCGCGAAGGCGCCGGTGGTCTCGGGCGGCGACGTGGCGGTCGCGCTGAAGCCGTCGAAGGGCGCGCAGGCGCTGCTGACCTTCCTGGCCTCGGCGGACGCGGCGGAGATCCAGGCCCGCGAGGGCGGGTTCGTCTCCCCGAACCGGGCGGTGAACCCGGGCGCCTACCCGAACGACATCCAGCGCGACATCGCCAAGGCCCTGATCGCGGCGGGCGACGACTTCCGCTTCGACATGTCGGACCAGGCCCCGTCCGCCTTCGGCGGGACCCCGGGCGCGGGTGAGTGGAAGGCCCTCCAGGACTTCCTCGCGAACCCGTCGGACGTGGCGGGCACCCAGGCGAAACTGGAGGCGGACGCGGCCAAGGCCTACGGGAACTGATCCCGGTGGCGGCCACCTCCCGGGAGGCCCGGCGCCGCCGCCTGATCGCGGCGGCGTTCCTCCTCCCGGCGCTCGTGCTGCTGGGCGCGCTCGTCGTGCACCCGATCGGCTACTCGGTCTACCGCAGCCTCTTCGACCGCTCCGGCGGCTCCTTCGTGGGCACCGGCAACTACCGGCAGATCTTCCAGGACGGGACGATCCGCACCGCCCTGAAGAACACCGCGGTGTGGGTGGTCCTGGCGCCCACGACGGCCACCGCGCTCGGCCTGATCTTCGCGGTGCTGACCGAACGGGTGCGCTGGGGGACGGCGTTCAAGCTCCTGGTCTTCATGCCGATGGCGATCTCGATGCTGGCGGCGGGCATCATCTTCCGGCTGGTGTACGACCACGATCCGGACCGGGGCATCGCCAACGCGGTCTGGGTGGGGGTCCACGACACCTTCGCGGAGTCCTCGGCGTTCCCGAAGGCCCGCCCGGGCCGGGACTCCCCGCTGGTCCCCGCCGACGGGGGCGCGTTCGTCACCCGCGATCCGGTCAGGGCGGGCACCCCGGTCGTGCTCCCGCTGGTCGGCGTGGCGCCGGAGTCCCTGCCCGAGGGCACCCGTACGGCGAAGGCCGCGGCCGCCGAGCCGGGCAAGGTCACCGGGACGGCCTGGCAGGACTTCACCCGGGGCGGCGGGGGCCGCCCGAACGCGGTCGATCCGAGCGAGTCGGGGTTCTCCGGCATGCGGATCGAGGCGGTCAGGGACGGCAGGGTCGTGGCTTCGGCGACGACCCGCGCCGACGGTACCTTCACGCTGCCCGCAGCGGCCGACGGCGCCCTGCTGCGGCTGCCCGCCTCGAACTTCCGGGAGGCGTACGCGGGGGTGGAGTGGCTGGGCCCGGCGCTCGTCACCCCGGCGGTCATCGGGGCGTACGTGTGGATGTGGGCCGGGTTCGCGATGGTCCTGATCGGGGCCGGGCTGGCGGCCGTGCCGCGGGAGCTGCTGGAGGCCGCGCGGGTGGACGGGGCGAACGAGTGGCAGGTGTTCCGCCGGATCACCGTCCCGGTGCTGGCGCCCGTGCTGGTGGTCGTCCTCGTCACCCTCGTCATCAACGTCATGAAGGTCTTCGACCTGGTCTTCGTGATCGCACCGGGCGCGGTGCAGGACGACGCGAACGTCCTCGCGCTCCAGCTGTACCGCACCTCCTTCGGCACGGACGCCGACCCGGGCCTGGGCAGTGCCATCGCCGTCCTGCTGCTGGTGCTGGTGGTGCCGGTGATGCTCGTGAACATCCGCCGGCTCCGCAAGGAGGGATCCCGATGACCCGTTCCGGTGCGACGGCGGTGGCCCCCGGGGCGGTGAAACCCCCTCGGGGCGGGCTCTCCGCCGGAGGCCTCGCCGCACGGGCGGCGGGTGGGGCCGTGAGGGTGTTCCTGGTCCTGGCCGCACTGTTCTGGCTGCTGCCCACGCTCGGGCTGCTGGTCTCCTCGTTCCTCTCCCCCACCGACCTGAACGCGGGCGGCTGGTGGCAGGCGCTGACGGCGCCCGCCCGGCTGACGACCGGCAACTACGAGCGGCTGCTGGCCAACGAGACGATCACCGACTCCCTCCTCAGCACGTTCGCGATCGCCGTCCCGGCCACCCTGCTCGTGGTGACCCTGGGCGCCTCAGCCGGATACGCCTTCGCCTGGCTGGATTTCCCCGGCCGGGACTGGCTGTTCCTCGTCGTCGTCGGGCTGCTGGTCGTCCCGGTGCAGGTGGCGCTGATCCCGGTCTCCGAACTCTTCGGCTCCATCGGCCTGTTCGAGACCACCGCGGGCGTGGTCCTCTTCCACACCGCCTTCGGGCTGCCGTTCGCCGTCTTCCTGCTGCGCAACTTCTTCGCCGAGATCCCGCGCGAGCTGCTGGAGGCCGCCCGCCTCGACGGGGCGGGCGAACTGCGGCTGTTCGCGCGGGTGGTGCTGCCGCTGGGCGCCCCGGCGATCGCCTCGCTCGCCATCTTCCAGTTCCTGTGGGTGTGGAACGACATGCTGGTCGCGCTGGTCTTCGCGGACTCGGCGCACCCGCCCGTGACGGTCGCGCTCCAGCAGCAGGTACGGCAGTTCGGGAACAACATCGACGTGCTGGCGCCCGGCGCCTTCCTGTCGATGGTGGTGCCGCTCGTCGTCTTCTTCGCCTTCCAGCGGCAGTTCGTCTCGGGGGTGATGGCGGGCGCGGTCAAATAGCCCGGACGGCCCGAAGACCACGATCGACGTGGGGTGTTGACGCTCCGTAACCCGAATGCCGCACTCTGCGTAACCCGATCGCCACGCCGGGGGTTCCTGGGCAATATGCCCGCGCCGACCCCTGGATGTGCCGTGCCCCGGTTCAGCGTCATCGTGCCCGCGTACAAGGTCCAGGCCTACCTTCAGGAGAGTCTGGACTCGGTCCTGACGCAGTCGTACCCGGATCTGGAACTGATCGCCGTCGACGACGCCTCCCCGGACGCCTGCGGTTCGATCATCGACGAGTACGCGGCCCGGGACCCCCGGGTGACCGCCGTGCACCTGCCGCACAACCTCGGGCCGGGCCCCGCCCGCAACGCGGGCCTGGCCCGGGCCACCGGCGACTACCTCGTCTTCCTCGACGGCGACGACACCCTCGCCCCCGGCGCCCTGCAAGCCGTCACCGACCGGCTGAAGGCCACCGGCTCCCCCGACGTCCTGGTCTACGACCACGCGCGCACCTCCTGGACGGGCGAGCCGGTCCCGGGCAGCCCCTCGCACCGCCTCTCCGAGGAGGGCCCGGCCAGCTTCCGGCTCGCCGACCGTCCGGGCCTCCTCGGCATGCCGATGGTGGTGTGGAACAAGACCTACCGCCGCGAGTACGCGGAACGCGAGGGCCTGGAGTTCCCGCCCGGCTTCTACGAGGACGCCCCCTGGACCTACCCCGCCCTGCTGGCCGCCGAGTCCGTCGCCGTCCTCGACCGGGTCTGCGTGCACCACCGCCAACGCCGCACCGGCTCGATCCTGACCACGGCCAGCCGCCGCCACCTCGACGTCTTCGACCAGTACGACCGGGTCTTCGGCCACCTCGCCGGCCGCCCCGAACTGGAGCGCTGGCGCCCCGCCGTGCACCGGCGGATGGCCGAGCACTTCTGCACCCTGTACGCCGACCCGCGCCGCCTCCCGCGCACCTGCCGGGCCGAGTTCTTCCAGCGGGCCTCGGCCCTCCTGCACCGCTACCGGGCGCCGGTCCGCGCCGGAGCACTGCCCCTGTCCCTGTCCCGCACCGACAGGCTGCGCCACGCCCTGATGCAGCTGGGCACGCGGCGCACGTACCGGCTGCTGTCCGTGCTGCGCTCGGCCTCCCTGGCGGCGGGCCGCGGCGGCGCCGCCCTCGGGCGGGGCCTGCGCGAGAGCGCCCTGCGCCTGCACTACCGCATCCAGCGGCTGCTCCCGCTCCGCCCCGAGCTGGCGGTCTTCTCCGCGTACTGGCACGGCGGCTACGCCTGCAACCCGGCGGCGATCGAGGCCAAGCTGCGGGAGCTGGCGCCGCGGATGCGGACGGCGTGGATCTGCGACCCGGAGCACGAGGCGACGCTGCCCCGGGAGACGGCCGCTCTGCGGCCGGGCTCGGCGGCGTACTGGACGGCCCTGGCCAGGGCCACGTACCTCACCACGAACGTCAACTTCGAGCGCGCCCTGGTCAAACGCCCGGGCCAGGTCCTGCTCCAGACCCAGCACGGCACCCCGCTCAAGCGGGTCGGCCTGGACCTCCAGGACCGCCCCGCCGCCGCCCCCACCACCGACTTCGCGGGCCTGCTGCGGGGCGCCGACCAGTGGGACTACCTGCTGTCGGCGAACCGGCACTCCACCCTGGTGTGGGAGAAGGCGGTCCCCGCCTCCTACACCACCCTCGAATACGGCTACCCGCGCAACGACCCCTTCCACCGGGCCACCCGCTCCGAGGTCCTGGAGCTGCGCGAACGCCTCGGCATCCCGGCCGGCTCGACGGCGATCCTGTACGCCCCCACGCACCGCGACTACCGGCGCAGCCGCCCCGAACTCCTCGACTTCGAGCGGGTCCTGCGCGATCTGGGGCCGCGCTTCGTCCTGCTGGCCCGCACCCACCTCACGTACGCGGACGCCCCGGCGACGGCGGACCCCCACCCCCGCCTGATCGACGTCTCCTCCCACCCCTCGGTGGAGGAGCTCTGCCTGGCCTCGGACGCGCTGGTCACCGACTACTCGTCCCTGATGTTCGACTACGCCTCGCTGGACCGGCCGATCGTGATCCACGCGGACGACTGGGAGGCGTACGAGGCGGCCCGCGGCACCTACTTCGACCTGCGGGCCTGCCCGCCGGGCGCGATCGCCCGGACCGAGGACGAGCTGGTGGACATCTTCGGCACCGGCCACTGGCAGGGCTCGCGCTCGGCGCAGCTCCGTGCGGCGTTCCGCGCGCGGTTCTGCTCGTACGACGACGGGCACGCGGCGGAGCGGGTGGTCCGCCGGGTCTTCCTCGGCCAGCCGGACCCCCTCCCGGCGGTCGTCCCCCCGGAGGACCGCCGCCCCTGCCCGGCGGCGGCCGCCGGGCCGCTCCCCGACCCGCCGCCGCTGGCCGCGCTGAGCCCGTCGCTCTGGCCGTAGATCAGTCGCCGAAGACGACGGACCGCAGCTTGAGCCGCTCGCTGCCGCGCCCGACGAGCGGACGGAGGGTGAACCAGTCGCCCGTGCAGTCGGGCTCGGTGAACACGGTCGCCGTCGCGTCGGTCCGGTTGCGCGGTGAGTGCGCGGGGCTGCTGGAAGCGGGGTCGGCGACCTCCGGGAGCGTGATGCACTCGCCGTCCGCGGGGTCCGGCAGCTCGGCGGTCTGCGGGCGTCCGTCGAGCCCGCTGTACGTGTACCGGAACTCACCGGTCGCGGCGGCCGCGGGCGAGGCCGGGAGGGTGAGACCGAGCACGAGGGCGCCGAGGCCGGCGACGGCGGCGTTGCGCATGCGCATGAACTGCTCCTAGGGGAGTGCGGCGGCGGCCCCGGGGTCGGTCCGGGTCCGCCGCCACACTCCCGTGCCGCTCGGGCGCGCCCCAACCTCCGGCCGCCGAAGAATCGATCCCCCGTCCCCCGATCGGCCGAGCCGCCCCTGCGCCCCGCCGGGTCAGACGGCCTTCAGCCCGGCCACCACCGACCGCGCGAGCTCGTCCAGGTAGCCCCCCGGGACGGCGTCCCGGACCACCACCTGCCGCCAGTACAGCGGCCCGATCGCCAGATCGAGCGCCCGGTCCGGATCCACCCCCTCCGCGAGCTCCCCCCGCGCAACCGCCTCCTCGACGATGCCCGCGGCAAGCCGCCGCTGCCCGTCGAGCAGCGCCCCCCGCACCGCATCGGCGATCTCCGGGTTCCGCGCCGCCTCGACCAGCAGGTCGGGGATCACGGCCGACGCCACCGGGTGCCGCAGCACGTGCGACATGACCTCCAGCAGGGCCCGTACGTCCCCGTACAGCGACCCCGTGGCCGGCACCGGCAGCCCGTCCGCCGCGAAGGCTCCCACCAGGTCCAGCACCAGGTGCAGCTTCGACTTCCACCGCCGGTACACCGCCGTCTTGCCGACGCCCGCGCGCCGCGCGATCCCCTCGATGGACATCCGCGCGAAGCCGACCGCGGCCAGCTCCTCCACCACCGCGGCCCGGATCGCCTCGGTCACGTCCTCCCGCAGGACGGCGGCCCCGGCGGGGGCCCTCCGGGCGGGAGCGGGGGCAGCGGCGGAGGAGGCGGCAGCGGGATCCGTGGTCATGCACAGAGCATAACCGCGCCACGTAACGACGATACGGTTGCGTTCCGACGCGCCCCGCCCTACTGTCACCGTAGCGACGAAACGGACCCGTCCCATCGTCAGCGACGCCCCGACCCCGGCGAAAGCGACCCTCGTGACCACCACCTCGACGGCACCCGCGCAGCCCGCACGACCGACGGCTCCCGCCCCCACTTCCGCCCAGCTCGCGGAACTCGCGGCCGCCCACGGCCTGACGCTCAGCGGCGCCCGCCCCACGCTCCCCCGCTACGTCGCGGAACTCTGGGGCCGCCGCCACTTCGTGACGGCGTACGCGACCGCCCGCATGCAGGCGCAGTACAGCACCGCGAAGCTCGGCCAGGTCTGGCACCTGGTGACCCCGCTCCTGAACGCGGCGGTCTACTACTTCATCTTCGGCATCGTCATGCGCGCCAGCCACGGCGTGCCCGACTACGTGCCGTTCCTGATCACCGGCGTCTTCGTCTGGGACTTCATCGGCAGCTCCATCAACGCCGGCACCCGCTCCGTCCACAGCAACCTGGGCCTGGTCCGCGCCCTGCACTTCCCCCGCGCGAGCCTGCCCATCTCCAGCGTCGTACAGCTCTTCCAGCAGCTGCTCGTCACGATGGCCGCCCTGGTCATCCTGCTGCTCGCCTTCGGCCAGACGCCCGGCCCGGCCTGGCTCCTGGCGGTCCCCACCCTCTTCCTGATGGCGGTCTTCGCCGCCGGCGTCGCCATGGTCATGGCCCGGATCGGCAGCAAGAGCCCGGACGTCAGCCAGCTGATGCCCTTCGTCCTGCGGACGTGGATGTACTCCTCGGGCGTGATGTGGTCCATCGACACCATGCTCAGGACGGACCAGCTGCCGTACTGGGTGTCGACGCTGCTGAAGCTCAACCCCCCGGCCGTCTACATCGACCTGATGCGCTTCTCGCTGATCGACAGCTTCCAGGCGCACTCGCTCCCCCACCACGCATGGCTCATCGCCGTCGGCTGGGCACTGCTCGCCGGAGCCGGCGGGTTCGTCTACTTCTGGAAGGCCGAGGAGGAGTACGGCCGTGGCTGAGCTCACCGACACCACCGAGACCCGCGTACCGACCGTCATCGCGGACGGGGTCCACGTCGTCTACAAGGTCAACGGCGGCGGCCGCAAGGGCACCGCCACCGCGGCCCTGAGCCGGATCTTCTCCCGCAGGCCGGCCCCCGGCATCCGCGAGGTGCACGCCGTCAAGGGCGTCACGTTCACCGCGTACAAGGGCGAGGCGATCGGCCTCATCGGCACCAACGGCTCGGGCAAGTCCACCCTGCTGGCCGCCATCGCCGGCCTCCAGCCGGTGGCCCGGGGCCGGATCTACTCGCACGGCCAGCCCTCCCTGCTCGGCGTCAACGCCGCCCTGATGAACGACCTGACAGGCGAACGCAACGTCGTCCTCGGCGGCCTGGCCATGGGCATGACCCGCGAGCAGATCAAGGAGCGCTACCAGGACATCGTCGACTTCTCCGGCATCAACGAGAAGGGCGACTTCATCTCGCTGCCCATGCGCACGTACTCCTCCGGCATGGGCGCCCGCCTGCGGTTCTCCATCGCCGCCGCCAAGGACCACGACGTCCTGATGATCGACGAAGCCCTGGCCACCGGCGACGCCGCCTTCCAGCGGCGCAGCCAGGCCCGCATCGAGGAACTGCGGGAGCGGGCCGGCACGGTCTTCCTGGTCAGCCACGGCATCGGCACGGTCCGCGAAACCTGCGACCGCGCGATCTGGCTGGAGGCGGGCGTGATGCGCATGGACGGCCCCGCGGACGAAGTCTGCGACGCGTACGAGGCCTTCACCACGACCCGCTGAAGCCCTGCCCACCGGGGCCCGCAAAGCAGGGCTGCGCCGAGCCCCTGGGGCTCCGCACCCGGCCGTCAACGGGTGCACGAACGGGCCGGGCCCGGGACCGCGAAGGTCCCGGGCCCGGCCCGTTCAACGGAACCGACTAGCTGTGCGCGCGCAGCAGCGACCGCATCGTCCGCATCGCCACCGACAGGTTCGCCAGGTCGAAGTCGTCCGAGCCCCGGATCTCGTCCAGAGTCGTCCGCGCGCGGCCGATCAGCGCCGCGTTCTTCTCCTCCCACGCCTTGAAGCGCTCCTCGGGCGTCGCGTCCCCGTCGCCCACGGACAGGACGTCCGCGGTCAGGGCGGCGTGCGCCGCGAAGAGGTCCTCGCGGATGGAGGCGCGGGCCATGGACTGCCAGCGGTCGGACCGCGGCAGTTCGATGATCCGGTCCATCAGCTGCGTGATGTCCAGGCGGTCGGCGAGGTCGTAGTACACCTCGGCGACACCCAGCGAGTCCACGCCCGTGCGGTCGGCGATCGCGACGATGTCGAGCGTCGGGAAGGCCGACGAGAACCCGGCGACCTTCGCCGCCAGCTCCTCCGGGACGCCCTCGCCCGTCAGCTCGTCCAGGATCGACTGGTACCACTCGAGGTCGGCGCCGCGCACCAGCTTCGGCAGCTCCGCCCACACCTCGGCGACGCGCGCCGAGAAGAAGTCGATGGTCTCGGTGATCTGGAGCGGCTGCGGCCGGTTGTTCAGCAGCCAGCGGGTACCGCGCTCGACCAGACGGCGCGAGTGCAGCCGCACCCGGGTCTGGACGTCGGCGGCGACCTTGTTGTCGAGCGCCTCCACCGCGTCCCACACGTCGGCCAGACCGAAGATCTCGCGCGCGGACAGCTGCGCCCGGACGATCTCCTCCAGGGAGGCCCCGGTCTCCTCGCGCAGGCGGTGCAGGAAGGTCGAACCACCGGTGTTGACGGTGTCGTTGACCAGGAGCGTGGTGATGATCTCCCGGCGCAGCGCGTGCGCGTCGATCTGCTCCGGGAACTTCCGGAGCAGGGCGCCCGGGAAGTACGCGTGGAGCAGGCCGCGCAGGTACGGGTCGTCCGGCAGCTCGGTGTGGATGAGCTCGTCCGCCACCGTGATCTTGGTGTAGGCGAACAGGACGGCCAGCTCCGGCTGGGTCAGGCCCTTGCCGGTGTTGAGCAGCTCGCGGATCTGGCGGTCGGCGGGCAGGAACTCCAGCTCGCGGTTGAGCAGGCCCTCGCTCTCCAGGCGGCGCATGAAGCGCTGCTGGGCGTGGAGCAGGCTCGGGGCCTGGGCCGAGGCGTTGGCGAGCGCCGTGTTCTGCGCGTAGTTGTTGCGCAGGACCAGCGTGCCGACCTCGTCGGTCATCTCGGCGAGCAGCTTGTTGCGCTGCTTGACGGTCATGTCCCCGTCGGCGACGACCGCGTTGAGCAGGATCTTGATGTTCACCTCGTGGTCGGAGGTGTCCACGCCCGCGCTGTTGTCGATGGCGTCGGTGTTGACCTTGCCGCCGTTGTGGGCGAACTCGATGCGGCCGAGCTGGGTCAGGCCCAGGTTGCCGCCCTCGCCGATGACCTTGGCCCGGACCTCGGAGCCGTTGACGCGGATGGCGTCGTTGGCCTTGTCGCCGACGTCCGCGTGCGTCTCGGCCGTGGCCTTGACGTACGTGCCGATGCCGCCGTTCCACAGCAGGTCCACGGGGGACTGCAGGATCGCCTTCATCAGGTCGGCCGGGGTCATCTTGGTGACGCCGGCCTCGATGCCGAGGGCCTCGCGGACCTGCGCGGTGATCGGGACGGCCTTCGCCGAACGGGGGTGGACGCCGCCGCCCGCCGAGATCAGCGAGGTGTCGTAGTCCGCCCACGAGGAGCGCGGCAGGTCGAACAGGCGGCGGCGCTCGGTGTACGAGGTGGCCGCGTCCGGGTTCGGGTCGATGAAGATGTGCCGGTGGTCGAAGGCGGCGACGAGGCGGATGTGCTCGGAGAGCAGCATGCCGTTGCCGAACACGTCACCGGACATGTCGCCGACGCCGACGACCGTGAAGTCCTGGGCTTGCGTGTCGTGGCCCAGCTCGCGGAAGTGCCGCTTGACGGACTCCCACGCGCCGCGGGCCGTGATGCCCATGCCCTTGTGGTCGTAGCCGGCCGAGCCGCCGGAGGCGAAGGCGTCGCCCAGCCAGAAGCCGTACGACTCGGCGACGCCGTTGGCGATGTCGGAGAAGGTGGCGGTGCCCTTGTCGGCGGCGACGACGAGGTAGGTGTCGTCCTCGTCGTGGCGGACGACGCCCTGCGGCGGCACGACCTCGCCGGCGACCATGTTGTCGGTGATGTCGAGCAGCGCCGAGATGAAGATCTTGTACGAGGCGATGCCCTCGGCGAGCCACGCGTCGCGGTCCACCGACGGGTCGGGGAGGTTCTTCGCGACGAAGCCGCCCTTGGCGCCGACGGGCACGATGACGGTGTTCTTCACCATCTGCGCCTTGACCAGGCCGAGGATCTCCGTACGGAAGTCCTCGCGGCGGTCGGACCAGCGCAGACCGCCTCGGGCGACCTTGCCGAAGCGCAGGTGGACGCCCTCGACGCGCGGGGAGTAGACCCAGATCTCGAAGGCCGGGCGGGGCGCCGGCAGGTCCGGGATGGCCTGCGGGTCGAACTTCATCGACACGTACGAGTGCGGTTCGCCCGCCGCGTTCAGCTGGAAGAAGTTGGTCCGCAGCGTCGCCTTGATCAGCGTGAGGAAGGAGCGCAGGATGCGGTCCTCGTCGAGCGAGGCGACCTGGTCCAGGGCCCCGTCCAGCTCCTCCAGCATGGCGTCGACGAGCTCGCTGCCGGCGGCCTGGCGGCCGGGCGACATCCGCGCCTCGAAGAGGGAGACCAGCAGCCGGGTGGTGTGGACGTTGTTGCGGAGGGTGTCCTCCATGTAGTCCTGGCTGAAGGTGGAGCCGGCCTGGCGCATGTACTTGGCGTACGCGCGCAGGACGACGGCCTGCCGCCAGGTGAGCCCGGCGCCGAGCACCAGGCTGTTGAAGTTGTCGTTCTCCGCGTCCCCGGTCCACACGGCCGCGAAGGCCTCCTGGAACCGCTCACGGGCGTCGTCGCCGAGGTAGTTGTCCCCGTTGCCCGTCGAGACCGGCATCCGCAGGCCGAAGTCGTAGATCCAGGCGCTGACGCGGTCGGAGCGGCGCAGCTCGTACGGGCGCTCGTCGGTGACCTCGACGCCCAGGCGCTGCAGCACGGGCAGGACCGCGGACAGGGAGACCTGCTCGCCGGTCCGGTAGATCTTGAACCGGCGCTCGCCGGGGCCCGCGCCGACCGGCTCGTACAGGGAGAGCGCGAACGGGCGCTCGCTGGCGGAGAGCTTCTCCAGGTGGCACAGGTCGGCCACGGCCGCGCGCGGCGAGTGGTCGGCCTTGTAGCCCTCGGGGAAGGAGGTGCCGTAGCGGCGCAGCAGCTCGGCGGCGCGCTCCTCGCCCAGCTCGGCGACCAGGGCCTCGGAGAAGCCGTCGGCCCAGGAGCGGGCGGCGTCGACGAGGCGGGCCTCGATGCGCTCGACGTCGGCCTCGGTCAGGACGGGGAGTTCCTTGCCCTGCGGGACGCGGACGACGAAGTGGATGCGGGAGAGGATCGACTCGGTGTTCCAGGCGGTGAAGTCGACGCTGATGCCGTCGAGGTCCTCCTTGAGGATGTCCATCAGCCGCAGCCGGACGCCCGTGGTGAAGCGGTCGCGCGGCAGGTAGACGAGGGCCGAGTAGTAGCGCCCGTACTCGTCCTGGCGCAGGTACAGCCGCAGCCGGCGGCGTTCCTGCAGGTAGAGGACGGAGGTGACGATGGCCTGGAGCTGGTCGACCGGGGTCTGGAACAGCTCGTCGCGCGGGTACGTCTCCAGGATCTGCAGCAGGTCGCGGCCGTCGTGGCTGTGCGGCGCGAAGCCGGCGCCCTCGAGTACCTCGGTGACCTTGCGGCGGATGACGGGGACGCGGCGCACCGACTCGGTGTAGGCGGCGGAGGAGAACAGGCCGAGGAAGCGGCGCTCGCCGACGACGTTGCCGTCGGCGTCGAACTTCTTCACGCCCACGTAGTCGAGGTACGAGGGGCGGTGCACGGTGGAGCGGCTGTTGGCCTTGGTCAGCACCAGCAGGCGGTGCTCGCGGGCCTTGGCGCGGGCGTCGGCGGGCAGCCGGTTGAAGGACGGCGAGACCGGGTGGCCGTCGTCCTTGCCGCTGTGGTGCGGGTCGGAGCGCAGGATGCCGAGGCCGGTGCCGGGCACGGCGGCGAGGGCGTCGCCGTCGACGAGGTTGTACTCGCGGTAGCCGAGGAAGGTGAAGTGGTCGTCGGCGAGCCAGCGCAGCAGCTCGCGGGCCTCTTCGAGCTCGTACTCGCGCAGGTCCGGGGCGGTGGGCTCCTCGGGCAGGCCGTCGGCGATGCGCAGCGCGGCGTCGCGCATCTTCTCCCAGTCCTCGACGGACTCGCGGACGTCGGACAGGACGCGCAGCAGGTCGACGGTGATCTGCTTGAGGTCGGCGCGGTCGGTCTCGCGGTCGATCTCGACGTGGATCCAGGACTCGACGAGGGAGTCGTGGGGGCGCGAGGTGCGGGGGCCGTGCGCGTCGCAGTCGGGGCCGAGGATCTCGATGAGCTTGCCGGTGACGTCACGGCGGACGACGACCTGCGGGTGGATCACGACGTGGATGCCGCGGCCCTGGCGGGACAGCTCGTTGGTGACGGAGTCCACGAGGAAGGGCATGTCGTCGGTGACGACCTCGACGACCGAGTGGCTGGAGGTCCAGCCGTTCTCCTCCACCGTGGGCGTCTGCACGCGCACGTTCGCGGTGCCCTGCGGACGGTTCTCGGCGAGGCGGTAGTGCGAGAGCGCCGCCCCGAACACGTCGACCGGGTCGCGGTCCGAGAGGTCCTCGGGGGCCGTGTGCAGGTAGTAGCGCTGGAGGTAGGAGAGCACCGTGTCCTTGTCTGGACGCTCTCCCTGCTCGGACCCAGTCGGAAGTAGCCCCCCGGCCGGGCTGTTCTCAGCTACCCGTGCCGCCCGTGCGAGCAGCTCGGCCTTTGCTTCGTCCAGCTTGGTCTGCATGTCCTCTGGCTCCTGTCGCGCGCCATTGCGTGACGTAGGTGAAGGAAGGAATGACGGAGCGCCGCGCGGGGGCGGGATGTCCGTCCGTGATCGATATCGACGCTAGGTCGTCGGGAGAGGCTGCCGGGAGGGAATCGGCCATGTTCGGCAGGAGGTCCCGGCGGCGGAAATCAGCGAAGGCCCGGGTACGGTCGTACGCCGGGCGCATGCCGGAGGCTCCAGTGCCGCCGATGACTATCGCGCTGATCACGGGTACAAGGCTATCTCGCCCTACCCCCAGGTCGTCATTCACTGCATCTGTACAAATCTCGGGGTGGAACTTTGACACTCTGGCCAGCGACTCGGCCGGGCGTCCGTGCAGGCCGCCCGTGACGGCCCTGTCCAGACGTTATTCGGCCAGTTCCCGAGCTGTCCGAACGGCCTCTGCCAGGCTGTCCACGACGGGTACACCGGCCGATTCCAGACTGGCGCGGCTGTGGGAGCCGCCCGTGTACAGCACGGCCCTGGCGCCGACGTGGGCGGCCGCGAGCGCGTCGTCCACGGCGTCTCCGATGAGGACCGTACGGCCGGGTGCCACCCCCGTCCCGTCCAGTGCGGCCATGTGGCGTACGAGGTGCCCCGCCTTGGAGGTGTGGGAGGGGCCGGTCCGGCCGTCGACGCGCAGGAAGTGCCCTTCGATGCCGAACTCCCGGACGAGCGGAACGAGCTTCTCGTGGGGTGCGAGGGACAGCAGGGACTGGGTGAGCCCGGCCCGGTCCCAGTCCTGGAGCAGCTCGCGGGCGCCCTCGGCGAGGCCGGAGTCGGCTGCGGCGGCCCAATAGTGCCGGTGGAAGGTGTCGTCCATGACGACCCATTCCTCATCGGTGGGCAGCCGCCCCATGAGCCGCTCGTAGAACTTGGGCACCGGTACGACGTACAGGTCGCGGTACGTCTCCAGCGTGATCGGCGCGAAGCCGAGTTCGGCGAAGGAGGCGTTGGTCGCGGTGATGACGGCGTCGATGTCGTGCAGGAGCGTCCCGTTCCAGTCCCAGACGATGTGGGCGCCCTGGCCCGTCATCGCAACAGCCCCGGAATCTCCTGCACCCCGAACCACAGCAGCTCGTGGTCCTCGGCACCGTCCACGGTGAACTGCGCGTCGTCGTCCCCGGAGTCGGCGGCCTCCAGCGCGGCCGCGGCGGCGGCCACGTCCTCCCGGGCGTCGTCGGCGTCCACGTGCACGGCGGCGGCCACGGTCAGCCGCACGGCGGCGGCCAGGCCGACCTGCCCGAGGGTCGCCTCGTCGACGCCGGGGGTGGAGCTGACGGCCTTGTCGTCCACGTCGAGCGCGACGACGACCCGCTTGCGCGGAGCCCCCTCCTCCTGCGCCAGCATCCGCAGGGAGGCGGCGGCGGCCCGGCTCAGGGCGGCGTACTCGAGCTCCTCGATGTCGTCGGACACGTACCACTCGCGCAGCCCGGGCGTGACGGCGTACGCACGCAGCGGGGCGGGCCCCAGCTCACCCGCCTTGTGCGCCTCGGCGAGCCCGGGGAGGGTCAGGGGGACGTACACGCGCATGGCCGGCTGCTTTCGGTAGTCGGAAACGCCCCCAGGATACGACTGTCACCCTGCGCCCGAGTGGGGGACGGGCCCGTACCCCTTCGGGGCGTCGCGGCACGGTCCGCGCCCGTCCACCTCCGTCCGCGCCGACGGCGGGCCGCGGCGCTGCGCGGGACCGCCGCGCACTCGGATAGGTGAACCGGCCCGGAAGCTGCCCCCGCGGCCCGCACGATTGCGGACCGTGACCGGCGGTCCGTAGAAGATCCCCATCAAGTTACTGCCCGGTACTGGATCCGGGCCCGGCCTGACGGGGGCAGATCGCCATGGACACCACGCTGCGCACGACGACCGGCGGGGAAGCCGCCCGCCGCCGGCCCGGCGCCCGTACCCGTACCCGGCCCGCGGGCCGGACCGACCAGCGCCGTCCCCCGCGCACCGCACGGCTCGGCCCGCACCACTGGTTCGCCGACCGGCTGCTCGCGGTCGTCAGCGGCCGCCGCCCGGTCCACTCGCTCCTCGGCCACACCGTCGGCCCCGCCTACGAGCAGCTGATCACCCTGGCCCCGGCGGACCACCTCCGCGCCCGGCTCGGCCCGGTGATCCGCCAGTGCGGCCGCTTCACGCCCGGCCCGGGCGTCATCGAGGCCTTCGCCCGCATCGCGACGGGCGACCGCATCACGGCGATGGCCTTCCGCCTGGAACAGGGCCCGGACCTCCGCTGGCGCTGCGCAGCGGTGGAACTCCGGGGGCCGGGCCGCGACGCCCCCTGAGAGCGGGTGCGGCGCCGCCGCTGGAAACTCCCTGCGGGCGCACTTCACGGCCTACGCCGGGCAGAACCCAGCCCCGCCGGCGTTTGAGGCGCCGCCGGAGGCAAATCCAGCCCGTCCGGCGTTTGGGGACCGGGGGTCCGGGGGCAGCGCCCCCGGCAGCGGTGCCGCAGCCGAAGGGGGACACGACGCGGCCGGGGCCGGACACCTTCGGCGGTGTCCGGCCCCGGCCGGTGAGCTCGACCCCGCAGGGGTCACTTCTTGCGGCGACGCCCGCCAGAGGCCTTGGCGGCCTTGCGCCGCTCCGCCCGCGTCAGACCGTCACCCGCGCCATCGGACCCGGCGTCTTCGAAGTCGCCCTCGACGACCCCGCCCTCCCCGTCCACCGTCGGCGCGGAGAAGTGCAGCCGGTCCGGACGCTGCGGAGCGTCCAGCCCCTTCGCCCGGATCTCCGGACGCGCCGCCGGCACCGGCTCCTTCGTCAGCAAAGGCGCCGCGTCCTGCACCGGAAGCTCCTCGACCTGCTGCTCGACCTGGACCTCCAGGTTGAACAGGTAGCCGACGGACTCCTCCTTGATGCCCTCCTGCATGGCGTTGAACATGTCGAAGCCCTCTCGCTGGTACTCGACCAGCGGGTCCTTCTGGGCCATCGCCCGCAGGCCGATGCCCTCCTGCAGGTAGTCCATCTCGTACAGGTGCTCGCGCCACTTGCGGTCCAGCACCGACAGCACCACGCGCCGCTCCAGCTCACGCATGATGTCGGAGCCGAGCGCCTTCTCGCGCGCCGCGTACTGCTCGTGGATGTCGTCCTTGACGGACTCCGCGATGAACTCGGCGGTGATGCCCGCACGGTCGCCCGCCGCGTCCTCCAGCTCCTCGATGGTGACCTTCACCGGGTAGAGCTGCTTGAAGGCGCCCCACAGGCGCTCCAGGTCCCACTCCTCGGCGAAGCCCTCGACCGTCTCGGCCGCGATGTACGCGTCGATCGTGTCGTCCATCATGAAGCGGACCTGCTCCTGGAGGTCCTCGCCCTCCAGGACGCGGCGGCGCTCGCGGTAGATGACCTCGCGCTGGCTGTTGAGGACCTCGTCGTACTTCAGGACGTTCTTGCGCGTCTCGAAGTTCTGGGTCTCGACCTGCGACTGGGCCGACGCGATCGCGCGCGTCACCATCTTGTTCTCGATCGGCACGTCGTCCGGCACGTTGGCCATGGCCATGACGCGCTCGACCATCTGCGCCTTGAACAGGCGCATCAGGTCGTCGCCCAGCGACAGGTAGAAGCGGGACTCGCCCGGGTCGCCCTGTCGGCCGGAGCGGCCGCGCAGCTGGTTGTCGATACGGCGGGACTCGTGGCGCTCGGTGCCCAGCACGTACAGGCCGCCGAGGTCCTTGACCTCCTCGAACTCGGCCTTCACGGCCGCCTCGGCCCGGGTGAGCGCCGCGGGGAGGGCGTGCGCCCACTCCTCGATGTGCTCCTCCGGGTCCAGGCCCTGCTGGCGCAGCTCGGCCTCGGCGAGGTCGTCCGGGTTGCCGCCGAGCTTGATGTCGGTACCGCGGCCGGCCATGTTCGTGGCGACGGTGACGGCGCCGCGGCGGCCGGCCTGGGCGACGATCACGGCCTCGCGCTCGTGCTGCTTGGCGTTGAGGACCTCGTGCGGGATACCGCGCTTGGACAGCTGCTGGGAGAGGTACTCGGACTTCTCGACCGACGTCGTGCCGACGAGGATCGGCTGGCCCTTCTCGTGCTTCTCCGCGATGTCGTCGACGACGGCGGCGAACTTGGCGACCTCGGTGCGGTAGATCAGGTCGGCCTGGTCCACGCGCTGCATCGGCCGGTTCGTCGGGATCGGGACGACGCCGAGCTTGTAGATCTGGTGGAACTCGGCGGCCTCGGTCATGGCCGTACCGGTCATGCCCGACAGCTTCGAGTACAGGCGGAAGAAGTTCTGCAGGGTGATCGTGGCGAGGGTCTGGTTCTCGTCCTTGATGTCCACCCCTTCCTTCGCCTCGATCGCCTGGTGCATGCCCTCGTTGTAGCGGCGGCCGGCGAGGATACGGCCGGTGTGCTCGTCGACGATCATGACTTCGCCGTCGATGACGACGTAGTCCTTGTCCTTCTTGAACAGTTCCTTCGCCTTGATGGCGTTGTTCAGGTAGCCGACGAGCGGGGTGTTCACCGACTCGTAGAGGTTCTCGATGCCGAGCCAGTCCTCGACCTTGGCGACACCGGCCTCGTGGATGCCGACCGTGCGCTTCTTCTCGTCGACCTCGTAGTCGCCGGTCTCCTCGATGCCCTTGAGCGGCTGGCCGGCCTCGCCCTTGGTCAGGCGGGTCACGAGCTTGGCGAAGTCCGCGTACCACTTCGTGGCCTGGTCCGCCGGACCGGAGATGATCAGCGGGGTGCGGGCCTCGTCGACGAGGATCGAGTCGACCTCGTCGACCACGGCGAAGTTGTGGCCGCGCTGGACGAGCTCGTCCTGGGACCACGCCATGTTGTCGCGCAGGTAGTCGAAGCCGAACTCGTTGTTCGTGCCGTAGGTGATGTCGCAGGCGTACTGCTCGCGGCGCTGCGCCGGCGACATGTTCGCCAGGATGCAGCCGATGGACAGGCCCAGGAACTTGTGGACGCGGCCCATCATCTCGGAGTCGCGCTCGGCCAGGTAGTCGTTCACCGTGATCAGGTGGACGCCCTTGCCGGACAGCGCGTTCAGGTAGGCGGGCAGCGTGCCGACGAGGGTCTTGCCCTCACCGGTCTTCATCTCGGCCACGTAGCCGAGGTGCAGCGCCGCACCACCCATGATCTGTACGTCGTAGTGACGCTGGCCGAGCACGCGCTTCGCGGCCTCGCGCACCGTGGCGAAGGCCTCGGGCAGCAGGTCGTCCAGGCTCTCGCCGTCCTGGAAGCGCTGCTTGTACTCGTCAGTGAGCGCCCGCAACTCGGCGTCGGAGAGGTTGACGAAGTCCTCTTCGATGGAGTTGACCTGGTCCGCGATGCGGTGCAGTTTGCGCAGGATCTTGCCTTCGCCTGCACGCATGAGCTTGTTGAAGACGGACACCGAGGTTTGTCTCCTTGCCGGTCGGGCCTGGGCACTGTACGTACACGGGCACGGCAGGTGGGCCCCACCGTAACGGCCATCGTAAGCGAGGACGTGGTCGCGCCGGGAGGTCCGCCGTAGCCGCGAGGGCGCGGGTGCCCGTATTGAGAACGTACGGGTGACGCGGAAGGTGCCGCTTCCCCCGCGAGATTCCCGAAAAGTGTTCGCCCGGCGGAGGGCGGCGGCAGCAGAATCCGTTCATGGAGCCCACGACACTGACGACAGGCCGACTCGACCTGAGGCCCTTCACCCCCTCCGACGAGGACGAGGTGTACAAGGCCGCCCAGGACCCGGACATCCAGCGCTGGACGATGGTCCCCTCCCCCTACGGGCGCGAGCACGCCCGCGCCTTCGTCGGCGAGCTGGTGCCGAACGGCTGGCGCGACGACACCGGCTACTCCTTCGCCGTCCGCCTCGGCGAGGGCGGCCCGCTGGTCGCCGCCGTCGGCGTCCACGTCCACGAGGCCTTCGGGGAGAAGTCGTACGAGATCGGCTACTGGGCCGCCAAGGAGCACCGCGGGCGCGGCTACATGGCCGAGGCCGTCACCGCCGTGGCCCGCTGGGCCTTCACCGAGCTGGGCGCCGTACGCCTGGAGTGGCGCGCCGAGGTCGGCAACGCCGGCTCGCGCGCCGTCGCCGAGAAGGCGGGCTTCCGCATGGAGGGGCTCCTGCGGGCCTCCCTGCACCGCGCCGGCACCGTGCGCGACTCCTGGGTGGGCGCGCTGCTCCCCTCGGACCTCGGCCTGGCCTCCGAGGTGGCCTACCTGCCGTCGGACGCCGGCTAGCCCCTCGGCAGAATCGCCGGTCATGGAGCCGATCACGCTGACCACCGAGCGCCTCGTGCTGCGTCCCCACACCCCCGGGGACGCGGCCGAGGTGCACGCCGCCTGCCAGGACCCCGAGATCCAGCGCTGGATCCCCGTACCGCTGCCGTACCGGCCCGAGGACGCGCGCGCCTTCGTCGCGGAAACGGTTCCGCGCGGGTGGCGGGAGGACACCGAGTTCAACTTCGCCGCCCGTCTCGGGGCCGGCGGCCCGCTGGTCGCCGCCCTGTGCGTCGTCCCGCGCGGCGCGCACGCGCACGAGATCGGCTACTGGGCCGCCGCCGGGCACCGGGGCAACGGCTACATGACGGAGGCGGTGCGCGCCGTGGCCCGCTGGGCCTTCACCGAAGCCGGCTGCGTCCGCCTGATCTGGCGGGCCGGAGTGGGCAACACCGCCTCCCGCGCCGTCGCCGAGAAGGCCGGCTTCGTCGTCGAGGGCGTCCGGCGCGCCGGCATGGAGCACCGCGGCACCCTGCGCGACTGCTGGGCCGGCGCCCTGCTCCCGTCGGACCTCGGCCTGCCCTCCCGGCTGGCGTACCTGCCCGCTGTCAGTGCCCGCGGCTAGGCTCCGGAGATGATCTCGACCCCGCTCTCGCTGTCCGCCGACGAGGCCCGCCGGATCGCCCTGCGCGCGCAGGGCTTCCTGGGCGCTCCCGACCGCCGCGGCGGGGTCCGCGGCGTGCTGCGCCACCTGGGCGCCGTACAGCTGGACACCATCTCGGTCCTGGCCCGCTCGCACGAGCTGATCCCGTACGCCCGCCTGGGCGCCGTCGGCCGGGAGGCGGTGGAGAAGGCGTACTGGTCGGACCGTCACGCCTTCGAATACTGGTCGCACGCGGCCTGCATCCTGCCCATCGAGGAATGGCCGCATTTCGCCTTCCGGCGCCGCGCCCGCCGGGCCCGCGGCCACCGCTGGCACGTCCTCCAGGACAAGGAGCGCTCGACGAAGGCGGTCCTCGACCGGCTGAAGGCCGACGGCCCGCTGACCTCCACCGAGCTGGGCGGCGCGAAGAACGGCGGCGAGTGGTTCGAGTGGTCCGAGACCAAGATCGCGGTGGAGTGGCTGCTCGACACCGGCGAGGTGGTGTGCAGTGAGCGCCGGGGCTGGAAGCGGGTGTACGACCTGCCCGAGCGCGCCGTCCCCGACGCCCTGCTCCACGACGACCTGGACGACCGCGAGTGCCTGCGCCGCCTCGTCGCGCTGGCCGGGCAGTCCCTGGGCGTCGGCACCCGGGCCGACATCGCGGACTACCACCGCCTGGGGGGCGGGGAGTTCGACGCGGTGATCGCCGATTCCGGGCTGGTCCCGGTCGAGGTGGAGGGCTGGTCCAAGCCCGCGTGGGCCGACCCGGCGGCGCTGGCCACCGTCCCCCGGGGCCGCCACCGCACCACGCTGCTCTCGCCGTTCGACTCCCTGGTGTGGGACCGTCCGCGCACGGAGCGGATCTTCGGCTTCACCCACCGCCTGGAGGCGTACGTCCCCAAGCCGAAGCGGATACACGGGTACTTCGCGATGCCGCTGCTGGCGGGCGGCCTGCTCCAGGGCCGCGTCGACCCGGCCCGCGAGGGCCGCACCCTGGTCGCCCGGCAGCTCTCCCTGACCACCCCCAAGGCAGCTCCCGCGATGGCCGAGGCCCTGTGGGAGGCCGCGGCGTGGGTGGGGTGCGACGCGGTCCGGGTGGAGCGCGCGCAGACCGCCGCCGAGGCCGCAGCGGTCACCGCCGAACTGGCCCTCCGGGG
Source organism: Streptomyces sp. NPDC085524 (assembly GCF_044541755.1). Classification (NCBI taxonomy): domain Bacteria; kingdom Bacillati; phylum Actinomycetota; class Actinomycetes; order Kitasatosporales; family Streptomycetaceae; genus Streptomyces; species Streptomyces sp. NPDC085524. Next base: position 14,205 of record NZ_JBITTH010000021.1, on the reverse strand, counting down.
CTGACAGCCGCCGCCCGACCCCGGCCGGAGCGGAGGCCCGGCCGGGACGCGGACCCGGCACGGGCGCGGACCCCGCGCGAGCACGGACCGGCACTGACGCAGCCCCGGCACAGACACGGCATGACCCGGAACGGGCCGGGCCGGGGTGCGGGCCCGGGTCCGGCGCGGGACGCCGTCGGCCGCCCGCGCCCGGCCGCGGGCCGCGGGCCGCGCCACCGCTCCACCGCCCACCCCGCCGGGAGGCGATCAGCGGATCTCGAGGATCTTCTCCCGCATCGCGTAGACCACGGCCTCCATCCTGGAGTGCAGCTGCAGCTTCTCCAGGATGTTGCGGACGTGGTTCTTCACGGTGTTCTCCGAGATGAACAACTCCTTGGCGATGTCACGGTTGTTCATGCCCGTGGCCACCAGCTTCAGGACCTCCAGCTCCCGGTCCGTCAGCCTCGGCGCCGGCACCAGCCGGCGCTCGTCGGTCCGCTGGATCATCGACTTGAACTCGGTGAGCAGCTTCGACGCCATCGACGGGCTGATCTGGGACTGTCCGTCCGCGACCGCACGGATCGCGGTGGCCACCTCGTCCGTCGAGATCTCCTTCAGGAGGTACCCGGTCGCGCCCGCCTTGATCGCGTCGTAGAGGTCGGCCTCCTCGTCGCTGATCGTCAGCATGATGATCTTCGCGGAGGGTGCCACCTCCTTGATCGAGGTGCACGCCTCGATCCCGCCGCGCCGGGGCATCCGCACGTCCATCAGCACGATGTCCGGCAGCAGGTCGGCCGCCTTGTCCACGGCCTCGGCCCCGTCCCCGGCCTCGCCGACGACCTGGATGTCCTCCTCCTGCGCGAGGACGATCTCCAGCCCTCGCCGGAACAGCGCGTGGTCGTCGACCACGAGCACCCGGATGGGCTCCCCGCCCCGCGAACCGGCCGCTTCCCCCGAGGCCGCCCCGTCCGCGTCACGACAGTCCGCGCCGCCGTCACCGCGTACCGGCCCGAAGCTGTCCGCCATCGTTCCTCCCCCTGCATGTGCTCAACCGCCGGACCAACCGGACGAACACCGCCATCGGTTGACTGACCGCCATGATTCCATGCCCGCACCACGGCGCGGGGGCGTCCGGCGGCCATGCGTGGCGCATACCCGTCACACAGGTGCCCCTGCGGACGCATGAGCGAACCGCAGGGGCACCGAACGGTCGGTATCAGCCGCCGAGCGCGCCGCCGGCGCCGCCTCGCGGTTCCTCCGAGCTGGAGGCCCCGTCGGGGTTCACGTGAATGACGCCGTAGTCGTAGGCGTGACGGCGGTACACGACGCTGGGCAGCTTGGTCTCGGCGTCGACGAACAGGTAGAAGTCGTGGCCGACCAGCTCCATCTCGTAAAGAGCCTGGTCGAGCGACATGGGTGCCGCAGAGTGCGTCTTCTCGCGGACGATGAGGGGGCCTTCGCCCTGCACCTCGATGGATCCGATCCGGGTGATCGGTACCCCGTTCACGCTCTCCTCGCCGACCGGCTCACCATTGCCGTTGAGCGTTGCGACACCCGGTACGACGTCGGCGACCTCCGCCGCCGAGAGGCGTCCGTTGCCGCGGCGCGTGTAGCGCTTGTCGTGCTGCTTGCGCAGCCGGGCCTCCAGCTTGTCCTGAGCCAGGTCCAGCGCCGCGTACGGGTCGGTGGCCGCAGCCTCGGCACGGATCACCGGGCCCCGCGTGCGGAGGGTGATCTCCACGCGGTCGGAACGGTCGGCCTGACGCGGGTTGTGCTCCTTGGACACCTCGACGTCCACGCTGATCACCTTGCCGTCGTACTTGGTGATCCGCTCAGGATTCAGCTTCTCGGCCACGTGCTTGCGGAACCGCTCGGGCACTTCGGTCTTACGGCCCTTGACGACGATGTCCACGCAGAACTCCGTTCCCGGATAGCTCCGCCTCATGGGGCGAAGCGTCTCCCTTTCGCACCAGGCTCCGGTGAAGGCCGGAGCCACGGACTTGGCGACTTCCACCTCCTCCTCCCCCATCGGCAAGATCTACACCCCACCGACTTCGGAGTCGAGAGACCGCGATGCGTGGGGCCAAAGGCTCGCCAGTCCTTACAACCGAACATATCCCTCTATGACGGTTGTCGGCACCCGCTACCGGGACGTTCTTCCGATCCCGTCACTGATCTCTCTTACTACCTGCAACGATGGGCCTTCCCCAGCAGTTCCAAATGTATTCACAAGACTTTTGCTCTCTTCGAGTAGCCGGCCGTCGCAGCGACCACGGCGGCCCGCACGGCACCTCCGGCCGCACCCGGCCCCGCCTCGCGCAGGGCCCGGGCCGCCTCCGCCAGCGTGGCCCCCGTGGTGACGAGGTCGTCCACCAGTACGACGGCCGCGCCCGCCACCGCCCGCACCCCGCCCCGGCGCACCTCCAGCGCCCCCGCGAGGTTCTCCCGGCGCTGCCCGGCCCCCAGCCCCGCCTGGTCCGCCACCGCCCGCCGCAGCCGCAGTACGGGCGCCACGCGCGCAGGAACACCGGCCCGCCGCAGCAGCCCCGCCGCGGCCAGCGCCGTCCTGCGCGCCGGATCGTGCCCGCGCGCCCGCACCTGCCGCCGCGCCGAGGGGACGGGCACCAGCGCCAGCTCCCCCTCCCCCGGCCCCCTGCCGCCCGCCAGGACCGCCGCCGCCAGGGCACGGCCGAGCGCCCCGGCCAGCGGCAGCGCCCCGCGCTCCTTGTGCGCCAGCAGCACCGCCCGTACGGGGCCCTCGTAGACGGCGGCCGCGTGCACCACCGGCAGCCCCTCCGGCGCCGGCGAGGGCCGCACGAGCCCCGCACCGGCCCCGCTCAGCGCCTCCCGGCAGCCTGCGCACAGCAGCACCCGGGCGGCGCCGCAGCCGGCGCAGTCGTCCGGCAGGACCAGCCCGGCCAGCTCCTGCCACCACCCCCGCATGGCTCCACCCTGCCCGGCCCGGCCCGCACCCGCCACCCCTGTGGACGGCCGCGGAACCGCAGGCCGGGCAGGGGCGGCGGGCCCGGCCGCGGGGATCCGGATCAGCCCGGGTACACCGGAGCCCGGCCGCCCGCCGCCACCGTGCGCCACTGCGCCCCCGGCGGCAGCCACACGATGCCGTCGTCCTTGGAGAAGCCCACCACCGGCTTCGGCTTCGCCTCCTCCTCCGAGACCGCCACCGCGACCGCCTCCAGCCCGGTGGCCCCCGGCAGGCTCGCCGCGACCATCGAGCCGTCGGCCAGCATGTAGCGGGCCTGCACGACCCCGCCGCTCTCCCGGCCCACCACCAGCAGCCGGGCGCGCGGCGCCCAGCTCATCGCCGTCACGTCCGCCATCTGCGGGGCCGCCGGGCGCAGCTCGCGCACCGACACCGACTCGGCGTTCGTCTTGGCGTCGGGCCGCTCGATCCGCCCCACCCACAGGGTCTTGCGGCCGCCGCCGTCCTCCAGGAGCAGCGCGAGCCGCACCCCGTCGGCGGAGGCCTTCAGCGAGGTGATCTTCCGCCCGTCGAGCCCCGCCACCGGCACCTTCTCGGGGGTCCCGACCCCGCCCGGCACCCGCCACAGGCCGGGGTGCTGCGGATCCTGGTCCGCGACCCACAGATCGCCCGCCGCGTCCCAGCTGGGCGCGGTCAGGGTGTCCGCCGCCCTGGTCCCCTTGCTCGTGACCACCGGGACCTGCGGCATGGCGCCGACCCCGGACATCTGCACCACGTACAGGCCGTGCCCGTCCTCCGAGACCACGGCCGCGCGCCGCTCGTCGTACGTCACGGCGGCCGAGCTGACGTTGAAGGGGACCGGGGTGCTCAGCGGCCCCGGCACCGGCTCGGGCTTCGGCTGCTGGTCCTCGCTCGCGACGTCGAGCTTCATGCGGACCAGCCGCTTCTCGTTGTCGACGAAGTACTGGTACTCGGGGGTCCTGGGCCGCCCGGCGATCGTGGCCGCCGTCGACTCGTTGACCGAGCAGAGCGAGGACTTGCCGTCGGAGCGCAGCAGTTCGACCTGGTCGAGCCGGGAGCCCGTCAGGTCCTTGACCGAGTACAGGAGTTGGGTGGCCATCTTCTTGCACTGCGGCTGCGTGACGATCTCCGCCTTCTCGTTGAGCGGCACGCGCAGCGTGTTCTGGCCGTCGTACGAAAGGGACTTGGTGCCCTCGCGCAGTTCCGTCCCGGTGGGGAAGCTCGACTGGACGACCGGGCCGAGCCAGTTGGAGGGCCCGGAGAGCAGCGACTGCACGGTCTGCGTGGTCGGGTCCATCCGCGAGTCCGGATCGGCGCGCTGGCGCACGTAGACCGGGTCGGCGACGAGCGCACTCCCCGCGAAGTAGTACTTGTTGACGGGCATGTAGATGCGCTGGAAGTCGGACTCGCTGAGCACGAGGCTCTTGGGCGGGGTCGCGATCCGCCACTGCTTGTTCTCCTGGACGAGCTGGAGGAACCACTCGTACTTCCCGCCGCCGGTCTCCGGCTGGTACGCGCTGCGCTCGTCCACCGTCGCGAGCTTCTCGCCGGTCACCTTCCAGCGGGGTCCGTCGGGGTCCTTCTCGCCGGTGACGGGAGAGCGCCCGAGGCCCGACTTGAGCACGGTGACGGTGGAGCCGGGCTTCCAGCTCTTCGCGGCGTCCTCGGTGAGGTACTTGCGGGCCGTCTCCAGCTGCGGGTCGTCGCTGGTCATGGCCTCCAGGAAGCCCTTGACGATCTCGGCCGCGCCGGCCTTGTCCGCGGGCGGCACGCCGAAGACCCGGACCTGCGAGTCGACTCCCTGCGAGGCCTGCACGGAGCGGATCTCCCCGTGGGTGGGCATCGAGGCGCACCCGGCCAGCAGCAGGGCGGCCCCGCCGAGGGCGCACGCCCGTACGATGCGCGCGCTCCTGGGCTCAGCGTCCATCGGGTCCGTCCTCCTGTGGTGCCTGCTCGGCAGGGGCGTCTTCGGCGGGCCGGGCCACGACGCGGGCCCCGCTCCCCGGCAGGGCGGTCGGGTCGGCCGGTACGGGCACCGCACCCGCCACAGGCGACCTGGGCGGGATCGCCGACCGGTCTCCGGCCTCCGCGGGCCGGGCGGGCGCCGCGCTGCCCGCGGCCTCCGCGGCGGCCCTGGCCCGGTTGGCCCGGGAGTCCTCGGGCTCCAGCGGGATCGGCGACCCGCGCAGCGGCTCGTCGGCGGTGCGCGGCAGGGTCAGGCGGAACTGCGACCCGCCGCCCGGCTCGCCCCACGCCTGGAGCCAGCCGCCGTGCAGCCGGGCGTCCTCGACGGCGATGGACAGGCCGAGGCCGGTGCCGCCGGTCGTGCGCGCCCGCGCCGGGTCGGCCCGCCAGAAGCGGTTGAAGACGCGGGTGGCCTCGCCGGGCTTGAGCCCGACGCCGTAGTCCCGTACGGCCACCGCGACGGCCCCGCCCGCGGACGCGAGCCGGACCACCACATCGCGGCCCTCGCCGTGCTCCACGGCGTTGACGACGAGGTTGCGCAGCACCCGCTCCACCCGCCGGGCGTCGGCCTCGGCGATGACGGGCTGGGTGTCGCCGAGCACCCGGATCCGGGTGCCCTTGTGCTCGGCCAGCGGTTCGGCCCCGTCGATGACGCGGCGTACGACGTCGCGCAGGTCGATGGGCTCGGCCTGCAGGTCGGCGGCGCCCGCGTCGAACCGGCTGATCTCCAGCAGGTCCGCGAGCAGCGACTCGAAGCGGTCGAGCTGCCCGGCGAGCAGCTCCGCCGACCGCGCGGTCACCGGGTCGAAGTCGACGCGGGCGTCGTGAATGACGTCGGCGGCCATCCGCACCGTCGTCAGCGGGGTGCGCAGCTCGTGCGAGACGTCCGAGACGAAGCGGCGCTGCATCCGGGACAGGTCCTCCAGCTGCTGGATCTTGAGCTGGAGGTTCTGGGCCATCTTGTTGAAGGCCTCGCCGAGGCGCGCGATGTCGTCCTCGCCGGTGACCTTCATCCGCTCCTGGAGCTGCCCGGCCGAGAGCCGTTCGGCGATCCCGGCGGCCATCCGCACCGGCGTCACGACCTGCCGTACGACGAGCCAGGCGACGCCGCAGAGCAGGACGACGACGAACAGGCCCGCGGTCACGATGGTGACCTTGATCAGATTGAGGGACTCCTCCTCCTGCGTGAGCGGGAAGAGGTAGTACAGGTCGTACGGGTCCCCGTTGATGTCCGTGAGGCGCTTGCCGACGACCAGCGCGGGCTCCGGCGCCTTCTGCCCCGTCCCGCTGGTGTAGCGGATCTCGGAGAACGTCTTGAAGCTGCCGGTGGCCCGGTTGACCGCCCGCCGCAGCGGCAGCGGAACGCTCGCGGTCGGGTCCACGTTGCCGGAGGCCCGGGCGCCCTTGACGCCCTGCGCACCGGGCAGCGCCTGCTCACCGGTCCCCGCGCCGAGCGCGACGACCTCGAAGGCGGTCTGGCCGCCGCTGGCGAGCTGCTTGACGAGCGAGTTCATCCAGGTGCTGGCGTCCCGCCCCGTCTTGCTGTCGGCGGCGTCGCCCCCGTCCGAGGTCGCCGGGGCGTTGGCCTTCTCCTGTGCGACCGCGAACCCTCCGGCGGCCTGGCTCTGCGCCGCCTCCTCCTTCGCGTCGAGGAGGCCCTTGTTCACCTGCGCGATGACGACGAAGCCCAGCGCGAGGACCACGGAGAGCGAGATCAGCAGGGTGGCGGCGACCACCCGCAGCTGGATGTTGCGCCGCCACAACCGGACAGCCGGGAGCAGCGGCCGGCGTACGAGCCGTACGCACAGCCGCAGCAGCGGGCCGCCGGGCGCCCCGTCCTGGAGCAGCCTGCCGCCCCGTAGCGCTCCCCACCGGGAACCGCTCCGGGCCTTGCCGGACTGCACGTCAGCTCGGTCCGGCCTTGTAGCCGACACCGCGCACCGTCACAACGATCTCGGGGCGCTCCGGGTCCTTCTCGACCTTGGAGCGCAGTCGCTGCACGTGCACGTTGACCAGGCGGGTGTCCGCGGCGTGCCGGTAGCCCCAGACCTGCTCCAGCAGCACCTCGCGGGTGAAGACCTGCCAGGGCTTGCGGGCGAGCGCGACCAGCAGGTCGAACTCGAGCGGCGTCAGGGCGATGGAGGCACCCTCCCGCTTGACCGAGTGCCCGGCCACGTCGATGACCAGGTCACCGATGGCCAGCTGCTCGGGCGCGGGCTCCTCCGACCGGCGCAGGCGGGCCCGGATGCGGGCCACCAGCTCCTTCGGCTTGAACGGCTTGACGATGTAGTCGTCGGCCCCGGACTCCAGGCCCACGACCACGTCCACCGTGTCGCTCTTGGCGGTGAGCATGACGATCGGCACGCCGGACTCCGCCCGGATCAGGCGGCAGACCTCTATGCCGTCCCGACCCGGAAGCATGAGGTCGAGCAGCACCAGGTCCGGCTTCGCCTCCCGGAAGGCAGCAAGTGCCTTGTCACCGTCCGCTACGAACGACGGCTCAAAACCTTCTCCACGCAGCACAATGCCGAGCATCTCGGCCAGCGCGGTGTCGTCGTCGACGACAAGGACGCGTCCCTTCATGGTTGACATCATCCCATTAGCTAATCGTTACCCGGCGGTGAGCTGTCCCACAGCCAAAAGGGCTGGAAATCGCCCCTCGGACCTGCGTGGAGAACAGGTCGACCAGTCTGCCCCGGATCCGGGTGACAATTGAAGGTACGGGCTGCCGGAGATCCGGGGGGACGGCCGGTCCGTTCGTGGACCCCACGTGGCACGATGGCAGCCGACCAGCGCCCCCGCCACAGCAGGTGCACGTGAAGGAGCGACGATGAACGACTCTCCGGGCTGGGCCACGCCCGGGTCCTCCCCGTCCGAAGGCGAGCGTCCGGGGGCCCCGGCCGAGCAGCCGCAGCCTCCCGCACAGCCCGCCGACGCACCGAAGTGGTCCGCCGAGCAGCCGCCGCCCGGCCAGTGGCAGAGCCCTGCCCCGGGCCAGAACCCGCCGCCGGCCCCGCAGGGCGGCGGCTGGGGCGGGTATCCCCCGCAGCCGCCCCCGTACGGCGGCCCGCAGGGCGGTCAGTACGGCTATCCGGGCGGCCCCGGCCACTGGGGCCAGCCCCCCGCCGCCAAGCCCGGAGTGATCCCCCTGCGCCCTCTGGGCCTCGGCGAGATCCTCGACGGCGCGGTCGCCACCATGCGCGCCCACTGGCGCTCGGTACTCCCGATCACCCTGGTCGTGGCCACCGTGGTCCAGGTGCTCAGCCTGCTCGTGCAGAAGTTCGTCATGGAGGACCTGGTCCTCTCCGCGAACCGGGGACAGGTGACTCCCGAGGAACTGCTCAGCAGCCTGGGCAGCACCCTGCCGGTGAGCGCGGCGGCGCAGCTCCTCGAGTTCGCCGGCGGCATCGTCGTCACCGCGATGCTCACGATGATCTTCAGCCGGGCGGTGCTCGGCCTGCACTCCTCGATCTCCGAGGCCTGGCGCGACGCCCGCCCGCAGATGCTGCGCCTGATGGGCCTCACCCTGCTGCTGGCCCTCGGCGCCGTCCTCCTCGGCGTGGTGCTCATCGTGCCCGTGGCCTTCACCGGGAACCCCGGCCTGATCGCCCTCGCCGCCCTCCTCTGGATCGGGCTGTTCGTCTGGCTGGGGATCAAGTTCAGCCTGGCCTCGTCCGCCCTGATGCTGGAGCGCGGCACCGTCTTCAAGTCCCTCGCCCGCTCCTCCAAGCTCGTCGGCGGCGCCTGGTGGCGGATCTTCGGCATCACGCTCCTGACCCTGATCATCACCGCCATCTTCGCGGCGATCATCGTCCTCCCGCTCCAGATGATCGGCTTCTCCGTCTTCGGCGACGGCCTGGGCTCCATGCAGGACCCTCTCGCCGCGACCGCCTGGGGACCGCTCGTCCTCACCGGCATCGGCGCGATCATCGCGCAGGCCGTGATCATGCCGATCCAGTCCGGCGTCACCGTCCTCCTCTACGTCGACCAGCGCATCCGCCGCGAAGGACTCGACCTGGAGCTCGCCCGGGCGGCCGGCGTCGAGAACTACGGGGGCTGATTCGCCCATGATGAGTACGGGGGGTCTCATCAGCACGCCGACACCACCGGTGACGACACCGCACGACCCCGCCCGCGAGGCGGCCGAACGCGAACTGTCCAAGCCGCTCTACCACCAGAACGACCCGGGCCTGATCGACCGCGCCCTGCGCAAGTTCTTCGACTGGCTCGGCGACCTGCTCGACACCGCCGCCGGGGCCTCCCCCGGCGGCGGCTTCGGCCTGCTCGCCATCGCCGTACTCGTGCTCCTGGCCGTCGGGGCCCTGTGGTGGCGCCTCGGCGCCCCCCGCCGCACCGCCACCGCGGACAACGCCCTCTTCGACGACGGCATCCGCAGCGCCGCCGACCACCGCACGGCCGCCGAGGCCCACGCCGCCGCCGGCCGCTGGACCGAAGCCGTCCAGGAACGCATGCGCGCCGTCGTCCGCTCCCTGGAGGAGCGCACCCTCCTCGAGCCCCGCCCGGGCCGCACCGCCGACGAGGCCGCCGCCGAGGCCTCCGTGTCCCTCCCGGAGCACACCGCCGAGCTGCGCGCAGCCGCCCGCGTCTTCGACGACGTCACCTACGGCGGCCGCACCGCCGACGCCGACACGTACGCCCGCCTGCGCGCCCTCGACACCACCCTGACCCGCACCAAGCCCCTCCTGACGGGACCCGCCGCATGACCCCGCCCAACGAGCCCACGGCCGAGGCCGGCGGAGCCCCCGGTTCCGGCGGGTACGGGGGCGTGCCGGGGCGTCCCCTCGGGGCGCTGGGCGCAACCACCCCGCACTCCTCGGACGCCTGGAAGGATTCGGCACCCGGCGGGACTCCCGCCACCCCGCCGAGCCCACTGCAGGCAGCCGTCGGACCGCAGGCGCCCGGAAGCACTCCGCAGGCACCCTCCGGAGCCACCCCGCCCGGCGGGCCGCAGGACCCCGGCGGGCCGACCGCACCCCACCCGCCGGGCCGGCCACGGGCCACCCGCGTCCGCCGGATGCGCAAGGGCCTCGTCATCCTGGGCGTCGTGGCCGGGGGCATCGCGATCCTCGCCGCCCTGAACTCCGGCACCCGCCACGGCCTCCTGGACCCGCGCTCCGCCGACCCCTACGGCAGCCGCGCCGCCTCCGAGCTCCTCAAGGAGCGCGGCGTCACCACCCGCGTGGTCACCACCGCCGCCGAAGCCGCCGCCGCCACCGGCCCCCGCACCACCCTCCTGGTCACCGACCCCGACCGGCTCGGCGCCGCCCAGCGCCGCCTGATCCACCGGTCCGCGGAGCTCTCCGGCGGCCGCATGATCCTCATAGCACCCACCGGCCACTCCCTCCCCGAGCTCGCACCCGGCGTCCACACCAAGGGCGACGCCGACGCGAAGGCCCTCGCCCCCGCCTGCACGTTCCCCGCCGCCGCCACCGCCGGCCGCGCCACCCTCGGCGACGGCCTGCGCTACGGCACCACCGCCCCCGGGGCCACCGCCTGCTACCCCGCCGACGGCCACCCCACCCTCCTCGTCCTCCCCGCGGGGCCCACGGGAACCACAGGAGCCACAGGAACCACGGGTGCAAAGGGCACCAAGGGCGGCGACACCGTCGTCCTCGGCTCCGGCAGCATCCTCCTCAACCGCAACCTCGCCGACGACGGCAACGCCTCCCTCGCCCTCCAACTCCTCGGCTCCCGCCCGGACCTCGTCTGGTACATGCCGACCCCGGGGGACTCCGACGCCGACAGCCGTGCCTCCGACGAGCGCCCCGACTTCCTCGACCTCATCCCCGCCGGCTGGTCCTGGGCCCTGCTCCAGCTCTTCGTCGCCGCCGCGCTCGCCGCCCTCTGGCGCGCCCGCCGGCTCGGCCCCCTCGTCACCGAGAAACTGCCCGTCGTCATCCGCGCCTCCGAGGCCACCGAGGGCCGCGCCCGCCTGTACCGCAAGGCCGGCGCCCGCGACCGCGCCGCCACCGTGCTGCGCGCCGCCGCCCGCGAACGCCTCGCCGCCCTCACGGGCGTGTCGCACACCCAGGCCCACGACCCCGCCACCCTCGCCCCGGCGGTCTCCGCCCGGCTCTCGGGCGGCCCGCAGGACGTCACCGACCTGCTCTTCGGCCCCACACCCTCCGACGACGCGGCACTCGTCGCGCTCGCCGACCACCTCGACGCCCTCGAAAGAGAGGTCCGTACGTCATGACGTACCCGGCCACCGAGTCCGCGGCCCCGACCCCGGCCTCAACCGCTGACAGCGCCCGCGCTTCCCTCGAAGCGCTCCGCACCGAGATCGGCAAGGCCGTCGTCGGCCAGGACTCGGCCGTCACGGGTCTCGTCGTCGCCCTCCTCTGCCGCGGCCACGTCCTCCTCGAAGGCGTCCCGGGCGTCGCCAAGACCCTCCTCGTGCGGGCCCTCGCCGCCTCCCTCGAACTCGACACCAAGCGCGTCCAGTTCACCCCCGACCTGATGCCGAGCGACGTCACCGGCTCCCTCGTCTACGACGCCCGCACCGCCGAGTTCTCCTTCCAGAACGGCCCGGTCTTCACCAACCTCCTCCTCGCGGACGAGATCAACCGCACGCCCCCCAAGACCCAGTCCTCCCTCCTCGAAGCCATGGAGGAGCGCCAGGTCACGGTCGACGGCACGCCCCGCGCGCTCCCCGAGCCCTTCCTCGTCGCCGCCACCATGAACCCGGTCGAGTACGAGGGCACGTACCCCCTCCCGGAAGCACAACTGGACCGCTTCCTCCTCAAGCTCACCGTCCCCCTCCCCTCCCGCCAGGACGAGATCGGCGTACTGACCCGGCACGCCGCCGGATTCAACCCCCGCGACCTGCACGCCGCGGGCGTCCGCCCCGTCGCGGGACCCGCGGAACTCGAAGCGGCCCGCGAGGCCGTCACCCACGTCACCGTCTCCCCGGAGATCGCCGGGTACGTCGTCGACATCTGCCGCGCCACCCGCGAATCGCCGTCCCTCACCCTCGGCGTCTCCCCGCGCGGCGCGACCGCCCTGCTGGCCACCGCCCGCGCCTGGGCCTGGCTCACCGGACGCGACTACGTCACCCCCGACGACGTGAAGGCCCTCGCCCTCCCGACCCTGCGCCACCGCGTCCAGCTGCGCCCGGAAGCCGAAATGGAAGGCGTCACCGCGGACGCGGTCATCACCGCGATCCTCTCCCACGTCCCCGTTCCGCGCTGATGGCGGCCCTCACCGGACGCGCCGCCCTGCTGGCGGCGCTCGGCAGCATCCCCGTCGGCATCCTCGAACCGAGCTGGACGGGAATCCTGGCGGTCAACGCCCCGCTCGCACTGGCCTGCGCGGTCGACTACGCCCTCGCGGCGCCCGTCCGCCCGCTCCTCCTCACCCGCTCGGGCGACACCTCGGTCCGCCTGGGCGAGACCGCGGACGTCCACCTCACCCTCACCAACCCGGGCACCCGCACGCTCCGCGCCCGCATCCGCGACGCCTGGCCCCCCAGCAGCTGGCTCCCCGGCACGGAGGGCCCGGCCTCCCGCCACGCCCTGACCGTCCCCTCGGGGGAACGCCGCAGGATCACCACCCGCCTGCGGCCCACCCGCCGGGGCGACCGCCAGGCCGACCGCGTCACGATCCGCTCGTACGGACCCCTGGGCCTGCTCGCACGCCAGGGCTCCCACCGCATCCCCTGGACCGTCCGCGTCCTGCCGCCCTTCACGAGCCGCAAGCACCTGCCCTCCCGCCTCGCCCGCCTGCGCGAACTGGACGGCCGTACCAGCGTCCTGACCCGCGGTGAGGGCACCGAGTTCGACAGCCTGCGCGACTACGTCCCCGGTGACGACACCCGCTCCATCGACTGGCGCGCCACCGCCCGCCAGAACAAGGTGGCCGTCCGCACCTGGCGCCCCGAACGCGACCGGCACATCCTGATCTGCCTGGACACCGGCCGCACCTCGGCGGGCCGCGTCGGCGACGCCCCCCGCCTCGACTCCGCCATGGACGCGGCCCTGCTCCTCGCCGCCCTGGCCACCCGTGCCGGGGACCGCGTCGACCTCCTGGCCCACGACCGCCGCCCCCGCGCCCAGGTCCAGGGCCGCGCGGCCGCCGACGTCCTGCCGTCCTTCGTCAACGCGATGGCCACCCTCGAACCGGAACTGGTCGAGACGGACTCCCGTACCCTGGCCTCCACCATCCTCCGCAGCGCCCCGCGCCGCTCCCTGGTGGTGCTCCTGACGAGCCTGGACGCGGCCCCCGTGGAAGAGGGCCTGCTCCCGGTCCTCCCCCAGCTCACGGCCCGCCACACGGTCCTGCTGGCCTCCGTCGCCGACCCCCACGTCGCCGCGATGACCGCCGCCCGCGGCGACGCCGACGCGGTCTACGAGGCCGCGGCCGGCGCCCAGTCCCAAGCCCAGCGCCGCCGCACCGCGGACCAGCTCACCCGCCACGGCGTCCACGTGGTCGACGCCACCCCGGACACCCTGGCCCCCGCCCTGGCAGACGCCTACCTGGCCCTCAAGGCCGCAGGCCGCCTCTAGAGGGTCGTCTGACTGGATACTCTGGCAAGGCACCCACTGGGAGGACACATGGCCGACTTCACCCCCGAGCAGCTGCGCCGCATGCACGATTTCGCGGAGCAGCTCGCGGAGCTGGCCGAGCACCACGAAGAGCAGTGGAAAGTTCAGACCACCGACGGTCAGATCTTCCTCACGATGATGAGCCCAACAGCTCCGCACGGGCTCAACGTGATGCGGCTACGTCGTCAGGTCGAGGCCCAGACACCTGACGCGGCGGCTCTCAGCGACACGAACATGAGCGATCCGGTGAGCGGCCTGACCAAGATCCCCGATCTCCTGGTCATGGCGGAGGAGGACACCGATGACACGGCGAAGGCCGTCAACTCACGTGACGTACTGATGGTGGTGGAAGTCGTCTCCCGTACGAATTCCCTCACCGACATCCGCGACAAGCTGCACGACTACCCGAGGATGGGAGTCCCGCTGTACGTCGTGGTCGACCCCCGCAAGGACAAGAAGACCGTCACCGTGCACAGCGACCCGTCGGAGGGCCCTGACGGCATCCGCTACCGCAAGAAGGTTCCGTACTCCTTCGGGAACACCGTCACCGCCGGCCGCTGGACGCTCGATACGAGCAGCCTCAAGAGCTACCCCGCCGACTGGTAAGAGAGGGGCCAGCGCCACGTGTCAACGCAGGCCAGCGCCCCAAACGCAGAAAAGCCCCGCACCAGAAGGTGCGGGGCTTTCCCACAATGATTGTTCGGCGGCGTCCTACTCTCCCACAGGGTCCCCCCT